>NZ_JACFSH010000004.1:0-200503 GCF_016100525.1 Snodgrassella sp. W6238H11
GAAACGACCTAGCGCCGATGATAGTATGGATTGCCCATGTGAAAGTAGGACACCGCCAGACTCCCCATAGAAGAACCCGGTTGATTAGTCAGCCGGGTTTCTTACT
Organism: Snodgrassella sp. W6238H11; assembly: GCF_016100525.1. Lineage (NCBI taxonomy): Bacteria > Pseudomonadati > Pseudomonadota > Betaproteobacteria > Neisseriales > Neisseriaceae > Snodgrassella > Snodgrassella sp. W6238H11. The sequence goes on from NZ_JACFSH010000004.1 coordinate 107, forward strand.
TTATACAGAGAAGAGAACAATACCGCAGCAGCCATTTGGCTGCTGTTGCTGTATCTAGGTTAGAGAGGGGAAGGACTGCTGACGCAGTGCTTCGTAGAGAACGATAGCGGCGGCGTTGGACAGGTTTAGTGAGCGGATGTGCCCTGACTGCGGGATTCGCAGACATTGCTCTGCGCGTGCCTGCGCGAATGCCCGGGGCAGTCCAGTTGTTTCGCGACCGAAGAGAAAATAGATTTGCTGATTGGGGTCGCTGTAGTCGAACTGAGTGTAGTTGCGTGTGCCGTAGGTTTCTATCAGGTAAACTTGTGCATTAGTCTGGGTTTCAGTCATGCTGATGAATGCTTTAGATAAGTGTATTGATGATGAGTAAACAACTATGTAAAATTATTGCATTATTTTATCGATATGCAGGGGAAAATAGTGACAGAATCAAGTCTTCCGTTAGTTGTGGATTTAGATGGAACATTAATTCTGACTGATTCATTACATGAAACCCTGATCAGTATGCTTAAATTATATCCGTTTAAGCTTTTTAAATTAATAAGAGTGTATTTTCAAGGTAAGGCAGAATTTAAAAAATTTGTCTATGAACATAGTAATTTTAATGCTGATAAAGTACCTTATCGTCATGAATTAGTAAAATACATACAAAAGCAACGACAACAAGGAAGAAAAGTCATACTTGCTACTGCTGCCTATAAAGATATTGCATATAAAGTAGCGGATTTTTTGAATTGCTTTGATGATGTTATTGCTACGGATTCACAAAAAAATTTAAAAGGAATAAACAAATTTAATGCGATAGAACAGAAAATCGGACGAAAATTTATATATGCAGGAGATGATAGTGCTGATTTGCCAATTTGGAAAGAGGCTAGCGGAGCTATTGTTACAGGAAATAAAACTGATAAACTTATAAAAATAATAAAGCAAAGCGGAACGCCGGTATTAAAACAGTTCAGCAATAAAGATGAAAAAATGATGTCATGGCTGAAAGCCATACGTTTACATCAATGTTTAAAAAATCTACTTCTCTTTGTTCCACTCCTTACTTCTTTTCAGTTTTATGATTTTCAAAAATTTTTAATAGTATCTACTGCTTTTATTGCTTTTTCTTTAGGTGCATCAGCAACATATATTTTAAATGATTTATGGGATCTGGAAAATGACCGTCAGCATTTGAATAAAAGACATCGACCGTTTGCTTCTGGAAATTTATCGATTGCTCAGGGTCTCAGGGTAAGTTTATTGCTTTTAATGAGTGCAGGATTAATTTCTATTTTGATATCAAGATATTTTTTTGGTATATTTTTATTATATTTATTAATAACAACATTATATAGTTTAAGATTAAAACAGATTATATTATTAGATATAATAGTTTTATCCGTTTTATATACCGTCAGAATATTAGCAGGCGGAGTAGTTGCTAATATAGAATTAAGTTACTCTTTACTGGCATTTTCTGTCTTAATATTTTTAAGTTTGGCTACTGTGAAAAGGTGTGCTGAGCTAGTTTCAAAGTCTGATGAAAATAATTCGATTGCCGGTAGAGGGTATATAAAATCCGATTTAGATATTCTCTGGCCATTAGGTATCAGTACATATATTGGTGCCATTATTGTTTTTGGTCTTTATATTAATGCTCCGGAAACCATTGTTTATTATAGAACTCCTGCTTTATTATGGTTGGCACAATTATTGATGGTCTATCTGATTGGTAATTTATGGATGATGACTAAAAGAGGTTTAATGCACGATGATCCAATCGTATTTTTTATTCAAGATAAAAAAAGTCTGATTTTACTGACTTTAATAATATATATTATATTGTTAGCCAGATATATTTAGTTTTCTGATTTGGAAGAGTTAGAGTGAATCTATTAACATTTATGCTTGCAGTTATCAGCGTTACACTAAATGCTCTGGCGCAAATTGCATTACGTAAAACTATGCAGACACTTGGAGCGTTTCCTCAAAATGCTTCTGATTATTTTTACTTTGGATATCAGCTAATATTGAATGCATGGTTTATTATTGGTATGTGCCTTTATGCAATTAGTATTGGCTTATGGATGGCTGTATTGGGTAAAACTGAAGTAAGTCTGGCTTATCCACTTTTATCAATTGGTTATATCATTACTGCTTTTATCGGGTATTTCTTTTTACATGAAAATGTTAATCTACTTCGTATTATAGGTTTGGTTACTATTTGTATAGGAATCATAATTATTTCCAGGAGTGCGTAAATTGCGTCATATTATTACCGGAGGTAGCGGGTTCACAGGACAGATTCTCATAAGAAAATTATTGCAGAATGGTAATGAAGTAGTTAATTTTGACATAAAAAAATATACTGATTGCACTCTGGAAAAACAAAGTCAGTTTGTTTATGGTGATATACGTTCAGTTCAGGATATAAGAAAATTAAATCTTCAACCGGATGATATTGTTTATCATTTGGCTGCACGACAGTTTGCTGATAATGTACCCAGATCAAATCGTCAGGCTTGGTTTTTTGAGGTGAATGTTGCTGGTACTCAAAATATTTTGCAGGCAATGTCAGCAGCAGGTACAACCAGAATGGTATTCTTTTCTACTGATATGACCTATGGTATGGTGAATTCATGTCCGGTATCAGAGGATCATCCCCAAAATCCTTTGGGGCCATATGGAAGCAGTAAAGTTGAAGCAGAAAAATTAATTCGAAGTTATGAAAAATTAAATGCTACTATTTTTCGTCCCAGACTGATTACTGGTGCTGGGCGTTTAGGTATATTAGGTAAATTATTCAGGCTGATATCTTTAAATTTACCTGTGCCGATGATAGGAAATGGTACTAATCGTTATCAAATGGTAAGTGTTGATGATTGTGTTACTGCCGCTTTGCAGGCCTGTAAAAATAACTTTCCCAGAAAAAATTTTAATTTGGGTTCATTAAATCCTCCGACAACCAGAGAGCTGTTAGAGGCAATCATCAAACATGCTAATTCAAAATCTTTTTTAATACCGGTTCCTGCAAGATTGATTAAACCGGTACTGTCCAGACTGGATAAAATAGGTATGACACTATTATATCCTGAGCAGTATGCCATTGCTGATCAGAATACTTTGCTTGATATTACAAAAGTTAATCAGTTGCTAGGCTGGTCACCTTCATGTTCAGATATAACTGCTATGTGTGCTGCATATGATAATTATATTAATATAAAGAAAACCCAATAATGAGTAATGAAAACGTAAATGTTAAAGAGGCATTGTTATTTTCAATATTTTATGCAATTTCAATAATTATTATATGTAGTCTGTTTCAGAGTGATTTTTTTTGTATTGATGATGCTTCTTATGAAATGCTTGGTTTTTTCAGACAGATTGGCCATATTTGGTCAGAAGGGAGAATACCTTTTATAGTTGACTCTATGTATATCGGTGGTAATGAGATGATTGATTTAGGTAAAGGTATATTTTTACCTCAGAATATTCTGGTTTCTCTTATTACTTCTCGTTTTCATCATATTCTGTTATCTGGCTGGATACTGGCTTTTATAAATATCGTATTGGTTTCGCTATCTTCTTTGGTTATTGCCAGAGTATTCAGATTACATAAATGTTATGCTTATACACTGGCCGCATTTACAGTTATTCAGCCGGTCTTTCTTTATCAGTATCTGGGTGCCTGGTGGAATGCGGCAAACGGACAGGCTTGGGCAATGGTGTCTATTGCCACATTTTTATTACTTAAAAAAAATTACTCTAAAATCAATATTATTCTAAACTTTATATCAGTTATTTTTTTGCTTTCTTCCGGCTGGCCACATGGAGTAATAGGTTATGCTGTGTTTGTCGGAATAACTCTGGTTTTTGAATTTAAACAATCAGGTAAATTAAATAAAGTTGTTTACTTGAGTATTCCGGCTATTCTGGCACTTATTTTTTCTTTCCCAATTTATTCCGAATATATTTTTTCGCATGATTTAACTAATCGCGTAAGTGGATTTGATAGTTCACTCAGAACTTTTATTCCTTCATGGTCTACTATTATTCTGGGTTTTTTTCCTACTTTTTATGATTATATGACTTATATCAGCTATAGGCTGGTGTTAGTACCTTTGGGTTTTTCTACTTTATTTTTACCTATGGTATTTTTTTACCGAAATATCAAAGAACTTTGGCAACGAGATAATATTCTGAAATGGTTTTCCACATTAATTATAATATTTTTTCTTTTATCACAAATGCCATCCCAGTTTGGCCCTTTGCGCTGGCCATTTCGATTTTTACCCTTTATTTCTTTTTTTATCTGTCTGGCTGTATTCTATATTTTACAGTATGCACATATTATCCAAGGTAAAAAGATAATATTAAATAAAAAAATTTATATTTCTTTATATATTATCTTAGGTGGATTTTTTTTATTTTTACCAGCTTATGCGGGCTTTGATACATTAACATTGATTCTGAGTTTAGTGTTGATGCTGTTTTTACTTGAACATGATTTATTTAATTTTAAAAAAAGTATATTAGTTAATTTTAATAAAAAATATTTTTTAGTTATTCTATTTGTATTTTGTCTGGTGTTTTTTAATTCTTGGAATCTTCATCCGTTTTATATTGTATTGCAAATTTTTTCTGTCTGGCTGCTTATATTGAGCCCGAAAATAATAGAGAGAAAAAGTTCATACGGGATGATAGGCTTAACTTTATTAATTTTATTATTGTTCCTTAACGGATTACCTACATTAGGCGGTTCTTATCAGCGTCAGACTGAATTAGCTGAACGTATTCAGTTACCAGATAATGTTAATTTACAAGGTTATGTTTTGTCTCTTCCATTAAATATTTATTTAAAACAAACCCGGCAATTAAATGATATTGCTTCAGCTCAGTTCGGTTTTTATGATATTAAATCAATAAATGGTTATTCTCCTGTAGGTAGTAAAAGACTCGAGAAAATATTACCGGTTAATCAGTCTGCACATGGTATTTTTACATCTAAACAGGCATTGGAGAATATTTTACAGAGTGCAAAAGGATTCAATGTTTGTCAGGCAGTGTTGATGCGGATTAGCACTATTATCGTTAATAAGGATGATTATGCTGCCTTTAGTCATCAGTTTAAGCAGTGCGGATATAGTGAAGTTCAATCAGCAGATAGCCGTAGTGATTTGTATGTATCGTTACCATTTACTCTGACAAAAGGGTGGGAAAATAATTCTCCATTTGTATATCCTGATATAGCTGGTGTCAGAATTGTGAAACACGAAAATAATACAGATTGGGTTCAGATTCCAGAGCATAAAGATAATATTACTCTGATATTCCCGCGTTTATGGTGGTATGGTTATTCTGCTAATATTAATGATCATATATTATCTGTTACTGCAGATAGTTCAGGTTCATTGGTACAGGTTTCCGTACCGTCTGATTTTAATGGAGTGTTACGTCTGAGTTATTTTCCGGTAACTTGGCGATATTTATGGTTTTTACCTATATTGGCAATAATGGGGTTGATAACTTTATTGTTTTTTAATGGTAAAATTAAAGAAAGATTAAAACTTGAGTTAAAAATATTTTAAATCAGGGTTTAATTAAATAACTTTTCTAAATATAAAAATGCACTTTAAATTTCTAAAAGTGCATTTTTTTTCTGTCATCAGACGGGTGTTTAGATTTTTTAATGTAAAAGAGACAAAACAGATTAAAATTGAAAACTTTTTTGGGCTATATAAATAACTGGTTTTTATTATTCATATTTTGTTTTAAATATACTTAAAAAATTAATCTTATAAGACAATGTACTAAATTATTTTGTTTTGTCAATAATAATTTTGTTTGTTAAGCTATAGTCTTCTTAATTCATTAAAAATGTAAAGGTATGTTTATGAAAGAGATTCATGAGCTGATTGAAGCTGAGTTAAGTACTTTTGTTCAGCTGCGTCATGATATTCATCAACACCCTGAATTGGCTTTTGCAGAAAATCGAACCAGCGATAAAGTTGCCGGTTTGCTGGAGCAGTGGGGATATAAAGTTGAACGGGGTATTGGTGGTACTGGTCTGGTAGCGCAACTTCAAGCTGGAAATGGTGACAGACGGATTGGTATCCGGGCTGATATGGATGCATTGCCGATTACTGAAGAAAGCGGTGTTGCGCATACAAGCCAGCATACAGGCAAAATGCATGCATGTGGCCATGATGGACATACTGTAATGCTATTGGCTGCGGCTAAAGTATTAGCCAGCAGAAAATCGTTTAATGGTACATTGAATCTGATTTTTCAGCCGGCGGAGGAATATGGCAAATCTGGTAGTGGTGCTATGCGGATGATTGCTGATGGTCTGTTTGAAAAATATCCGTGTGATGCCGTATATGGTATGCATAATATGCCGGGTTATCCGCAGGGACAGTTACATTTTTATGATGGCTGGATGATGGCTTCATCTGATGTGGCCACTATTACAGTAAAAGGTGTGGGCGGGCATGGCGCGAAACCGCACAATACGCATGATCCGATTGTAGCTGCATCTTCTATCGTAATGGCTTTACAGACAATTGTGTCACGTAATGTCAGTCCGCTGGATTCGGCTGTGGTTACAGTAGGTATGTTTCATGCCGGTGTGGCGAATAACGTAATTCCTGAACAAGCTGAGCTAAAGTTGACTGTGCGTTGCTTCAAGCCTGAAGTACGTAAGCTGTTACAGCAACGTATTGTGGCAATCGCTCAGGCTCAGGCACAAAGCTTTAATGTTGTGGCTGAAGTGGATTATCAGCATGGATATGCTCCTGTATTTAATACCAGTAAAGAAACTCAGTTTGCACGTCAGGTGGCACGTGAAGTGGTAGCGGAAGAAAATATTGTCGATCAGACTGAACCAATGGCCGGAAGTGAAGATTTTGCATTTATGCTGGAAAAATGTCCGGGAAGTTATTTGTTTATTGGTAATGGTCTGAAAGAAGTTGATGCTGCTTCCGGTTTTGATTTGCATAATCCTTATTATGATTTCAATGATAAAAATATAGCTATTGGTGCGACATACTGGGTAGCACTGGCTGAGCGCTTTTTAAAATAAATCTAATTTGAATATTTTATAAAATAATTGGAGTAATGATATGAATACAGGACAAGTAGCTATAGAGCATAATAAGCCACCGGCGAAAGCGATTGCGGCGGCGGTGGCAGGGAATGCACTGGAATTTTATGATTTTATTATTTATTCATTTTTTGCAGTGTATATTGCGCAATCGTTTTTTCCCTCAACCAATAATGATAAATACACCAGTTTGCTTGCTGCAGTAGCTGTATATGGTGTCGGTTTTTTTACGCGACCGTTGGGTGGTTTACTTATTGGTGCCTATGCAGACAAGAAAGGTCGTCGGGCAGCGATGATGCTGACTGTGGCATTAATCACGCTGGGAACACTGGGGCTGGCTGTTACACCCAGCTATGAGGTGATCGGGATTGCAGCTCCTATTATTGTGGTTATTGCACGTATGGTTCAGGGGCTGGCTTTAGGTGGAGAAGTAGGTCCGGCTTCAGCAATGCTGATTGAATCTGCTCCGCCAGATAAACGTGCTTTTTATGCCAGCTGGCAAATGGCCAGTCAGGGAATTGCGGTAGTGGTTGGTGGTTTGGTTGGTTTTACTGTTTCCAGTATTCTGACTCTGGAACAGTTGAATGCATGGGGCTGGCGCATCCCTTTTCTGATAAGTCTGGTATTAATTCCGATTGCTCTGTATATTCGCCGAGCCTTACCGGAAACACTGGAAGAACCGACTCATCACAGTGGTACTCAGATGATAAAAATCATATTTTCCCGTTATAGGAACGAGGTGATACTGGGAGTTATGGTGCTGATGTCGACGGCTATTACCGCTCAGGTAGGTAATTATATGACTACTTTTGCTATCGATACGTTTAAACTTAAGCCAAATATTGCGCAAATCTGCACTACTTCGGGTGGGTTGATGATGTTTGTGTTTTCATTACTGGCAGGTATGCTGGCTGATAAATATGGTCGTAAAAGTATTATATTATGGCCACGGGTGGCTTTAATGTTGCTGATTGTGCCGATGTTTTATCTGTTGGTAAAAACTGAAAGTGTGGCGATGCTGTTGCTGGTAACAATGATGGTAACGTTGTTAACAGGGATGAGCGGCGCCAGTAGTTTAGTGGCTATTCCGGAAATGATACCGTTTAAACTACGCGCAACCGCTGTATCACTAATTTATGCTATTAGTATAACTTTGTTTGGTGGTACGGCACAATTTGTGATTACTTGGCTGATCAAGCATTTTGGTGCAGTATCGCCGGCTTATTATGTAGCAGGTACCAGTTTATTATCTGTAATAGCTATTCTGATGATGCCGGAAACACGTCATATAAATGTAAAAGATTAAATCTATCATAATGATATAAAAAATGCCGGCAAACAATGCCGGCGTTTTTTTATATACTCATTTAAATGATATTTTTCACTACTTCAACAACCTGTTCGATAGTGAAACCAAATTCCTGAAAGAGTTTCTCAGCTGGTGCGGATTCACCAAAACGATTAATACCAATAATGGCACCATTCGTACCCACGTATTTGTACCATGAATCACTGACACCGGCTTCAATGGCAATACGAGGCAGATGAGCAGGTAAGACGCTGTCACGGTAGGCTTGATCCTGCTGATCAAAGATATGGGTATTAGGCATAGATACAACTGTTGTGGCAATACCTTGTTCAGCTAATTTGCTCTGAGCATTGATAGCCAGCTCCACTTCAGATCCTGTGGCAATAAGTACTGCCTGTGCAGCCTTTGTATCGGGTGCTTTCAGTACATAACCGCCACGACGGATATTGGCTAGCTGCTGGTTATCTCGGGGCATAAATGGTAACCCCTGACGGCTGAATATCAGGCAACTGGGGTGATTGGTTGCAGCGGCGGCATCTGCCCACGCTATCAGTGATTCGGCACTGTCACACGGTCGCCATACACTCATGTTCGGAATCAGACGCAGGGTGGCAATTTGTTCAACCGGCTGGTGTGTCGGACCATCTTCTCCCAAGCCGATAGAATCGTGTGTGAATACAAATATCGGGTTGATTTTCATTAGTGCAGCCATGCGCAAAGCATTACGGGCGTATTCACTGAACATCAGGAAAGTAGCTCCGAATGGTTTGATACCACCGTGCAGGCTCAAACCATTCATAATGGCTGCCATACCAAATTCTCGCACGCCATAATGAATGTAATTGCCGCCACTGGTGGCTGTCACGGCAGTACTACCAGACCAGTTAGTCAGGTTTGAGGGGGTAAGATCTGCAGATCCGCCTACAAATTCAGGTACAATTTGTGCCAGAATTTCGATGCTATTCTGACTGGCTTTGCGGGTGGCCACTTTTTCAGCTTTGCTGCATATTTCATTTAATGCATTTTGAACGTGTTCTGCAAAATTTTCCGGCAGTTTACCGTCCATGCGGCGAATAAATTCAGCTGCTTCAGCAGGGTATTGTTGCTGATACCGGTTAAATAGATTTTGCCACTGCTGTTCCAGTTGAGTACCGGCTTTAACCGCACTCCAGTCGTCATAGATTTCCTGTGGAATGGTAAATGGTTCATGTGTCCACTTCAGAGCAGCGCGGGTAGCGGCAATTTCTTCGGCACCTAATGGTGCGCCATGGGTTTTATGGCTGCCTTCTTTGTTAGCGGCACCTTTGCCGATTCTGGTTTTACAGCAGATAATCGATGGTTTCTCGGTTTCGGCTTTTGCTGCGGTAATGGCTGCGCGGATAGCGGTTTCATCATGGCCGTCTACATTGGCAACTGTGTGCCAGCCGTAAGAGTTAAAGCGTTCAGGAATGTTTTCGCTGAACCAATTGTCTACTTTGCCATCAATTGAGATGTTGTTGTCATCATACAGAACAATGAGTTTGCCCAGTTTAAGCGTGCCGGCCAGTGAACATACTTCATGGGATATTCCTTCCATCAGACAGCCATCGCCGACAAATACGTAAGTATGGTGATCAACAATATTTAAGCCCGGTTTATTAAATCGGGCAGCCAGAATTTTTTCTGCTAGTGCCATACCAACGGCATTACCAATTCCTTGTCCTAATGGTCCGGTTGTGGTTTCTACACCATCAGTGTAGCCATATTCCGGATGTCCCGGGGTTTTGCTGTGCAGCTGGCGAAAGTTTTTCAGATCTTCAATACTGAGATTGTAACCGCTCAGATGCAGCAGACTATACAGCAGCATGGACGCGTGTCCGTTCGAAAGGATGAAACGGTCGCGGTTGTAAAACTTAGGATTAGCTGGATTGTGTTGCAGGAATTCGCGCCACACTACAGTAGCCATTTCGGCCATGCCCATTGGTGCGCCCGGATGCCCTGAGTTAGCCTGTTCAATTGCGTCCATTGCCAGGAAGCGAATAGCATTAGCGAGATGTGAAGCCATGAAGTTGCCTTTTGATGAGGGAATTGCTGGTTGCGATAGCAATGTGAGTTAATGGACTGTACTCTGCCGCAAGAGACAAAGGTTATCCAGTGCGAATTATCCTGAATCTGCACAAACCTTTCAAGGAAAGACTGTTTTTATCTGATTTTGATGGTTTGAAAAAGGGACAGTTAAGTTGGGATATTCATAATAGTATCGTACTCTTATTAATTAAAATAATAATTGCATAATTTGAGTCTATATTTTATGCTATTGTCAATTTATAAGTATGATTTGATCAGCACATCTTATCAATCAAAGGAGAATACAGAGTGCAAAAGATTTGTATGATTCTGGTACTGTTGTTTGCTATGGCTTCGTTATGGGCCGCTGTTAATATTAATACTGCTTCTTCACAGCAGTTACAATCTTTACCGAATATTGGTGCAGTTAAAGCGCAGGCAATTATTGATTATCGTAATGCCCATGGCCCTTTTCATTCCACCGAAGATATTATGCGTGTAAAAGGCATTGGTAAGGCAACTTATGAAAAATTGCAAAATGATATTAGTGTCAGTGGTGTAACGATTAATTCGAACCCAGCTTCTAAATATCGTCGTGCTGTACCGGCTACCGCTGCATCCAGATAGTATTAGCTATCTGCATATACTTTTTAGTCTCTGAATATATTGGCTTTAATGTGATGATAAAAATTCTCAGCCTGCGGTGATAGTTTGCGTTCTTTATGTTTAATCAGATAAATGGACCGTTCCAGATTCATGTCTCTGACATCTCTGACTACGAGATTTTTATGTTCAAATTGAAATAATGTTAATCTCGGCACTATGCCAATGCCGTAATTGGCCGCTACCAGTCCCATCATGGTGGTGAGCTGGCTAACTTCTACTACATAATTTATTCCGAATAAATCTACAATTTTATCAACAAAATGGCGAATGCTGGTGCCTTTAGTAAATCCAATCATGCCATATTCTAGTAAATCTTTTAATTCAATATCTGCTTTGCTGGCCAGTGGATGATTGATATGACATATGAGATGGAACTTATCAGAAAAAAGGAACTCAGCAGAAATTTCAGTTAAAGAGGGAGATTTTGCGGTTAATGCCAGTTCTGCATGTCCTTGTAACAGGGCTTGCAGGCACAAATCCCATTGTGTATCGAGTAATTCAACTTGGACATTGGCATGCTGATGATGAAAAGTAGCCAGTAGCTGTGAAACCCATTGTACGACGATAGACGGCATAACTGCCAGTACCAGTTTTTCCTTATGATTATTGGCATGTGAGCGGATTTCTTTGGTAGTGCGCTCATAGGCAAACATAAGTTCACGTGCCAGTTTGATGAAGTGGATTCCGTCTTCATTAAGCTGAACTTTACGGGTATCCCTGTCAAACAGGCGGTAGCCGATTTCCTGTTCCAGATTGGCAATCAGACTACTGAATGCAGGCTGAGACAAATGGATCTTCTGGGCTGCACGAGTGAAGTTATCTTCTTCTACCAGCGCCAGAAAGGCTTTTATCTGCTTGATTGATATATTCATATAGCATTATTTGCCGTATTTTAATCCATATTGCTATCTACAATAGCATATTTAGCGTTAATACATATTGAGTTTTATCAAATTTTTCATATGCTGCCGGATTTATCGAATTTGTTTATTAATCGATTTTTATTATCGATTAGACAGGGTGTGTCGTTATGGTGAGAATGCAAAGGCTTTCTTAAATATTTATTCATTTATTCTTTTTTAATAATAACCCAAAAAGGGGATTCTTATGCTGGCTTTAGTAGGCATATTAACTATTGCAACTTTGCTATTTTGCATTATGAGCAAGCGGTTATCGCCAATAGTCGCTTTGATTATTATTCCTATTCTAGGGGCTGTAATCGCACTATATATCGTACCGTTGTTTCAGGGTAGTCTGGATGTAGTACCTCATTACACCGTTATACCAAAAATGGTGGTAACAGGAATATCCAAACTGGCACCTATGGCAGCGATGTTTGTGTTTGCCATTATTTTCTTCGGTGTGGTAAGTGATGCCGGGATGTTTGATCCGATTATTGCCAAGATTCTGAAGGTGGTAGGTACTAATCCCAAGAGAATTATTATTGGTACTGGTGTTCTGGCACTGATTGCGCATCTGGATGGTAATGGAGCAGTGACATTTTTGATTACAGTACCGGCCATGCTGCCTTTATATAACAAACTTGGTATTGATAAGCGAATTCTTGCCGGGATTACAGCACTGAGTGCCGGTGTAAATTTCCTGCCATGGACCGGACCGATGATTCGTGCTTCCGCAGCACTGGAGGTATCTACACATGATCTGTTTACGCCACTGATTCCGGCGCAAATTTGCGGGCTGGCATTTATGGTGTTTATGGGCTGGTACTGGGGACGCAAAGAAGAAAAACGCTTAGGTCTGGCCGGAGCCGGTGCTGGTGCAGTAATCGGTGGTGAAAATGAAGAAACAGCAACACATTTTGCGCCAAAAGAATTAACCGAAGAAGAGCAAAAGCTGCGTCGGCCGCATTTATTCTGGGCGAATATTACTCTGGTGATTCTGGTAATTACGTGTATGGTAGCCACAAAAATATCACCAGTGGTTATTTTTATGGTGGCCTGCTGTATTGCGCTGACATTAAATTACCGCAAGCCTGCTGAACAATCTGCACGGATTAATGCTCATGCTAAGGGCGCGCTGATGATGGCATCCATTTTGTTTGCTGCCGGTGTGTTCACAGGCATTATGGGTGAATCCGGTATGCTCAAAGCTATGGCAAATTCAGCCGGTCATTTTGTACCTGACAGCTTGTCTTCTCATATTCCGTTTATTGTCAGTCTGGTAGCAATGCCGCTGAGTCTGGTGTTTGACCCTGATTCCTATTATTTCGGCATTATGCCGGTGGTGGCCAATATTGGTGGTTTCCCGCCTATTCAGGTAGCTCAGGCTTCTTTACTTGGACAGATGACTACTGGTTTCCCGGTTAGTCCGCTGACTCCGGCTACCTTCCTGTTGTGCAGTCTGTCCGGCGTGGATTTGGCTGACCATCAGAAATTCTCTATTCCGATACTTTGGCTGGCTTCTATCGTGATGGCTGTAGGTGCGATGTTATTCGGAGTATTCCCGATATAAACAGGTTGTTTTTAAGTTGTTGAATGTAAAAAGGATATGACATATGAAAAAAATCAGAATTGGTTGTGGTGCCGGATATGGTGGCGACCGGATTGAACCGGCTGTAGAGCTGGCGGAAAAAGGGGATATTCAGTATCTGGTATTTGAATGTCTGGCTGAACGCACGATTGCTATCGGTCAGCGCCAGAAAAAGCATAATCCGGAAACCGGTTTTAATGAATTACTGGCAGCGCGTATGCAGGCAGTATTACCGGCCTGTCTGGAAAAGGGAATCAAGATTGTTACTAATATGGGTTCTGCCAATCCGCGTGCAGCAGCCAAAGTAACTGCCGAAATCGCACGTTCTCTGGGCGCAAAAAATCTGAAAATTGCCATTATTGAAGGCGATGATGTTTACGAACAGGTTATGCAGCAGGATCTGCCACTGGATGAGTTACAAAAACCGATTTCACAATGCGGTAAGAAAATTGTTTCAGCCAATGCTTATATCGGCGCTGAACCAATGGTACAGGCGCTGGACAATGGTGCTGATATTGTTATTGCCGGTCGTGTTTCTGACCCGTCTCTGTTCCTGTCAATCATGATGCATGAGTTTAAATGGGGTGCAGAAGATTGGGAGCATCTGGGTAAGGGCACTATTCTGGGACACTTGCTTGAGTGTGCCGGCCAGATTACTGGTGGTTATTTTGCTGATCCGGGTTACCGCGATGTACCTGATCTGGCACGTCTGGGCTTTCCGATTGCCGAAATCAGTGCCGATGGTGATGCAGTAATTACTAAAGTTGAGGGCTCTGGCGGCATGGTTACTCCTGATACCTGTAAGGAACAGATGCTGTATGAAATTCATCGCCCGGATGAATATAAAACACCGGATGTCACCGCAGATTTCACGCAGGTAACCTTTACACAAGTAGGTAAAGACCGTGTTGCTGTTACTGGCGGTACAGGTCGTGCCCGTCCTGAGACGCTGAAGGTATCTGTAGGTTATGAAGATGGTTTTATTGGTGAGGGTGAGATGAGCTATGCCGGTCCGGGAGCGGTAGAGCGCGGTCGTCTGGCACTGGCCATCGTAAAAGAGCGGTTTGAAATCGCACATGCAGAACCACAAGAGGTGCGTTTTGATCTGATTGGTATTGATTCTCTGCATGGGGCAACTTTGTCACAGAACAGCCAGCCGTATGAAGTTCGTGTACGTGTAGCCGGACGTTTCGCAACTAAAGCTGCGGCAGCAGTTGTGGGTAATGAAGTTGAAGCTTTATATACCAATGGTCCGGCCGGCGGTGGCGGTGCTATGAAATCTGTAAAAGAAATTGTAGCTATGGATTCAACATTTATTCCCCGTAATCTGGTAACAACCAGTATTGACTATCTGGAGGTTTGATAATGAAGTTACGTGAAATTGCACACTCTCGTACTGGTGATAAAGGTAATACTTCAAATATTTCGGTAATTGCTTATCGGCCTGAAGATTATGAACGTATTAAAGCAGCAGTGACTGCGGAAAAGGTTAAAGCGTTTTTTGCAGACATTGTGACTGGTGATGTTGTGCGCTATGAATTACCGAATATTGGTGCACTGAATTTTGTTATGTATGGTGCTTTGGGTGGCGGTGTTACCCGTACGCTGGCACATGATATGCATGGTAAAGGTTTGAGTGCAGCAATTCTGGATATGGACATTGAGTAATTAATCACTTGCCGGCGGTACTTTTCAGGGTATCGCCGGCAAATCAAATATTGTCATGGATCTATAACAAAATCAGTTGTTATGTATTTGTCCGGTCTTTGGTTTATCTCAGGTTAGAAGAGTATGAAAACAAAACAGCTCAGTTTAGCGGATGTAAAAAATCATCTGTGGGATGGAATGACCATTATGTTTGGCGGTTTTATGGGAATCGGTACGCCCGCCAGACTGGTACAGGCTATTCTGGATTCAGGGGTTAAGGATTTAACTATTATTGGAAATGATACTGCGTTTGTAGAAACCGGTGTCGGCCCGCTGATTACGAATAATCGTGTCAAAAAAGTGATTACTTCGCATATCGGTACTAATCCGGAAACCGGTAAGAAAATGATTGCCGGTGAGATTGAAGTTGAACTGGTACCGCAGGGTACGCTGGCAGAGCGGATTCGTGCTGCCGGCGCAGGTTTGGGTGGTGTGCTGACACCTACCGGATTGGGAACAATTGTCGAAGAAGGCAAACAGAAAATCGCGGTAAACGGACAGGAATACCTGCTTGAATTGCCATTACAGGCTGATCTGGCCATTGTGGAAGCAAAAACGGCAGATAAGCTGGGTAATCTGGTGTATGAACTGTCTGCTCAGAATTTTAATCCGCTGGTTGCTCTGGCTGCGAAAAAGGTAATTGTTGAAGCAGGTAATGTGGTTGAAGTGGGTGAGATTTCACCTGATGCGGCGACTACACCGGCAGCGCTGGTTGATTATATTGTTTATCCGGAATAAAGGAAGAGTCACCATGAATGCAAAAGAATTAATTGCACGCAGAATTGCGTTGGAATTCAATGACGGGGATGTGGTGAATCTGGGTATCGGTCTGCCGACTCAGGTAGCCAATTATGTACCGGAAGATATTCATATTACTTTGCAGTCTGAAAACGGTTTTCTCGGTCTGGCTGCACTGGATCCTGAAAAAGCCAATCCTAATCTGGTGAATGCAGGTGGTCAGCCATGTGGTATCGCTGCCGGCGGTTGTACTTTTGACAGTGCATTTTCATTTGCACTGATTCGCGGCGGCCATGTTGATGCTTGTGTACTGGGTGGTCTGGAAGTCGATCAGCAGGCAAATCTGGCAAACTGGATGGTGCCGGGAAAAATGGTACCGGGCATGGGTGGTGCAATGGATCTGGTAACCGGTTCGCGCCGGGTTATTATTGGTATGGAGCATTGTACTAAAAATGGTGAATCCAAAATTCTGAAACAATGTACTTTACCGCTAACAGCAAAAAACAAAGTTAATCTGATTGTTACTGAATTAGCTGTGTTTGGTTTTAAAGACGGACAACTGGTTTTACTGGAACATGCCCCAGGCGTTGATCTGGAAACAATTAAGGCTAAAACTCAGGCTGAATTTACTGTGGCTGAAGATTTCCGTGAAATGGCAATCAGCCAGCGTGGTTTATAGGCTGGTAACAGTCAGATTTAGGAGTTGAATATGGAAAATGCAGTTATTGTCAGTGCAGCTCGTACACCTGTAGGCAGCTTTAATGGTTCGCTGGCCAGTGTAGGTACGGTAGATTTGGGTAAGCTGGTTATTGCTGAAACTTTAAACCGTGCCGGTGTTGAAAGCGGGCTGGTTGATGAAGTAGTGATGGGAAATGTGCTGCAGGCCGGGCTGGGACAGAATCCGGCACGACAGGCAGCCCTGGCAGCCGGACTGGCTGATAGTGTACCAGCATATACTGTTAATAAAGTATGCGGTTCGGGATTAAAAACGGTAGCACTGGCCGCTCAGTCTATTGCCGCACAGAATGCAGAGGTAGTGATAGCCGGCGGTATGGAAAATATGACGCGGGCACCATATCTGCTGGATAGCCGTGCACGCTGGGGCTATCGTATGGGTAATCAGCAGGTAATTGATACTATGGTACACGACGGGCTGACCTGTGCTACCAATCATTATCATATGGGGATTACTGCTGAAAATATTGCACAGAAATATCAGATCAGCCGGCAGGAACAGGATGAGCTGGCTTTACGTTCTCAGCAGCTGGCTGCGCAGGCGGTTGCAGCCGGTGTATTTGATACAGAAATTGTGCCCGTAACAATTAAGTCACGTAAAGGTGAGACTGTATTTGCACGTGATGAATATCCGCGGGCTGAGGCAACTGCTGAAGCACTGGCTAAATTGAAACCGGCATTCAGTGCCGATGGAACGGTGACTGCCGGCAACTCATCAGGAATTAATGATGGTGCTGCTGCTGTGTTGGTGATGGCGGAAAGCAAAGCAAAAGAACTCGGATTACAGCCTCTGGCACGTATTCGCAGTTATGCCAGTGCTGGTGTAAGCCCTGCACTGATGGGACTGGGACCTGTACCTGCGACACAGAAAGCTTTGCAGAAGGCCGGTCTGGCACTGACAGATATTGATTTGGTAGAGGCAAATGAAGCTTTTGCTGCACAATTCCTCGGAGTAGGCCGCGAATTGCATTTTGATATGGATAAGACCAATATCCATGGTGGTGCGATCGCGATTGGTCATCCGATTGGAGCCAGTGGTACACGCATTCTCGTAAGTCTGTTATATGGTATGCAGGCAAAAGATGTTCAGTTCGGGCTGGCTACGCTGTGTATCGGCGGCGGTCAGGGTATTGCAATGATTGTTGAGCGTATGTAATACAGTTATTTCACTGAATATCCAATTGAAAACAGACTATATATAAAACATATATGGTCTGTTTTTGCTTGAACGAAGAAAGCGCCATTAAGGCGCTTATAAGTTATCGGATTAATCATTAAAACATTGTATTATTATTTTCTGCCTGCTCTGGTACATTTTGGATCACATCCCAATGCTCAACTATTTTTCCATCTTTAACTCGGAATATATCAACTACTGCTTTACCAAGATCATCTTTATTGATTTTAGAATGGGCATGTAACCATACAATATCGCCCTCCACAGATGAACGAATTATGATGGCACTTGATTGCGGATTTTGTTTAAAGAAATCTTCGAAATAAGTAATCGCAGGTGTTCTACCATTAGCGACATAAGGATTATGTTGTTTATAATCTTCAGCCAGTGTTTTTGTTGCCTCAGAAAGTTGATGTTTATTAAAGAAGTTATTATAAAAATTGATAACTAGTGTACGATTTTCTTCTTCTTGAGCGATATTTCTATGCTTTAGATCTTTTGCAGCGGCAACACCTGTGAAACTCAACAAACAAATACCAATTAAAGAGCTTTTTTTAATTACATTCATACCAACTCCAATTCCTATTTTAATTTAGATAAACTCTATCTATAATGCGTTATTAATCTATAATGCAGACCGTTTGAATGGTCGCAATAAACTAAATAAAACAATATAGTTATTTATTCGGATAAGAGCTGTTGGATAGACTAATCCGGTCGTGATTATTTCTGCTGCTCTGCTATCATTTGCTGAATATCAGCTTCGGTCAGGTTATGTGTCTGATTGGCGAAAGAATAGCATTCCGGTTTGTTATCTATATAAACCTGAAGATTGAAATCCAGGGCATCAGGCTGGTTAAGTGTCCATGCGGCTATGTAGTATTGGTTGCTATTTTTTAAGTGATAATACAGATGAGTACCGCACTCTGAGCAAAATCCGCGTTCCGCCCATTCTGATGAATTGTAATTTTTGATGAATTCTGTATTTTCAAACTGAATCTTACCATTATGCATAATCGTCATCAGCGGACCTGCACTCCATTTGCGGCAGGTGCTGCAATGGCAGGCACTCAGTGAGTGGTTATCTGTTTCCAGAGAAAATTTAACTTTGCCGCAAAGACATGAACCTGATTGTTTGCTCATATACTCCCCCTTTATTGCAGATTAAATTATCAAAATTACTTGCCAGTATTGTATTCAGATTGCAGCTATGTAAAGTGCAATGATACAGATAACGCCCACTCCCCAGATACATGAACGGGCAAAAGATTTATCTTTAATGTAACAATAAAAATAACCAAGACGACTGAGAATAAACAATACGCTCCAGAAGTTAATGGTGAACTGGGCAGCGTTATCAGTTGCATGGGCAATAATGACCGCAGCAGCGAAAGGTGCAAATATTTCGTAACCATTTTGCTGTGCAGCATTAGCACGTGCAGCTTTACCCTGAGCTTTAGCCATGAATTCACGGGGCTGATGATTATCATCAGCTTTAAAACCACCACTTTTTTTAGCATAAGATGCTGCAATCCATGGCAGAAGCATGGCTATTAAAACACACCAGTAAGCAAGAGTCATAATGTTATACCTCGGTAGTATGTGTGTACTGCAATTAAATAAATTATGTGATGAGGCTGGTTAAGTACCGGCAGTTTTATCCTGTCTGTGACTTTACCCTATGGGTAAATTATAAGATAATTCAAAGTTTTTCAAGCTTTTTGTGATTTATAACTATTTTATCTGTTTGTGATGCGCTGATGTTGTCATTCTTTGGGAGGTACGGAGTGATATAGCAAATTTATCAGCGTTTTTTATTGCGGGAACTCAACCATGTTGTTTAAAAAGTTAGCTGATCAGGATGTGTCTGGCAAGACCGTTGTGATTCGGGTAGACATGAATGTGCCTATTAAAGATGGTGTTATTGTTGATGATACGCGTATTCGTGCTTCTTTAGCTTCGATTCGTTTTTGTTTGCAGCAGAGTGCAGCTGTTGTGGTGCTGACACATCTGGGACGACCGAAAGCCGGCGCTCCAAAACCGGAAGACAGTGTTGCTCCGGTGGCGCAGCGATTAGGAGAATTATTAGGTCAGAATGTCAGTGTGGCAGAAGACTGGCGTGAACACAAACCACAGGTGCAGGCCGGACATGTAATCATGCTGCCTAATGTTCGTCTGAATATCGGCGAAAAGGAAAATGACCATGCTCTGGCTGCAGCTTATGCTGCGCTTGGTGATGTCTATGTTAATGATGCTTTTGGTACTGCACATCGTGCAGAAGCATCTACAGCCGCAGTGGCAGAATTTGCACCGCTGGCCTGTGCCGGTATGCTGCTGACAGCCGAACTGGATGCGTTAACTCATGCAGTACAGAATCCGCAGGCTCCGGTAGTGGCTATTGTGGGCGGAAGTAAAGTATCAACTAAACTAACGATTCTGGAAAGTCTGGCCGATAAGGTGGATCATTTAATTGTAGGTGGCGGAATTGCCAATACATTTTTACTGGCAAAGGGACTGCCTGTAGGGCAATCGCTGGCTGAAGCTGATCTGGTTGATAGTGCACGGCAGATTATGGCTAAGATAGCTGCTAAGGGCGGTGATATTCCTTTGCCTGTTGATGTGGTGGTAGCCAAACGTTTTGCTGCTGATGCAGCTGCTGAAATTAAAAACGTAGCCGATGTGGCCGAAGACGATATGATTCTGGATATTGGTCCGCAATCAGCACAGAGACTGGCTGAGATGATGAAAGAGGCAAAAACGATTGTCTGGAATGGTCCTGTAGGTGTATTCGAATTTGCTGCATTTGCTCATGGTACTAAGGTGCTGGCAAAGGCAATTGCTGATAGTGATGCTTATTCAATTGCCGGTGGCGGTGATACGCTGGCTGCAATTGCTCAGTTTGGTATTACTGATGATATCAGTTATATCAGTACCGGTGGCGGGGCATTTCTGGAGTTTCTTGAAGGTAAGACTTTACCGGCCGTTGCCGCGCTGACTGCACAAGCCTGATTGCTAATTTTATTTATCGGCATCGTTACAGATGCTTTTTTAGGCGAAATTGCTTAATACCGCAATTTCGCTTTTTTCATGTCTGTTGTTTTTATGATGATTCAATAGCATAAGAAGTAAACTACTTTCTGGCAGAAACATATTTTGTTGTATGTGAATAAAACTCGGATTGTGCTGAGATAAGTACATTATTCGGGCATCCATCCTGTATTAAAAAAACCGAATGTTAATTTTTTGACAATGGCTTATTTAAAGGTTAATAATTTAGTTGCTTTGTAAATTTTAATTTATTTATGTTTATTTAAAGTATCTTTTTGTATTTATTAATTTATAAATAACTAATTTTAAATAATTTAAAAATATTGCTGCCTGATAAGTAAAGTTTTATGTACTTTGCATGTTGGTTAGCAATATTTATTCACACATTCAGGTTAGGAGTAGTTGATGTCTGGTTCTTCAGGAAGTTGCTGGCGTAATCTGCCACGCTGGCTGCTTGTATTGATATTGCTGGCTGGCGGTCTGGCGCTAGGCTATGGCGGAATTAAGCTATTGATACTGGGCGGTTCCGGCTATTATTTACTGGCTGGTATTGCTTATCTGGTACTTGCGATAATGGTTGGTTTGCGTAAGTCTTATACTGCCTTGTTTTCGCTGGCAGTGTTTGTGGCAACGCTAATCTGGGCATTAACAGATGCAACGGAGTTAACTTATTGGGCTCTGATGCCGCGTCTGGTTATACCTGCACTGTTTCTTATGATGACTTTGTGGTCAGGCAGTGGCTATCAGGGTGTTTCAGCTTCCGGCCGCCGTTTTTATAATTTTAGCGGTGTTGTTATATTTCTGGCTTTACTGGCCACGCTGATTGCGTCGTTTTATCCGCATGGTCAGATTCGTAATCAGGTTAATATCAGTGAGAATGCTGATGCGGCACATGAAAATGCTCAAAATCCGTCTGACTGGGCATTTTTTGGCAGAAATCAGCGCGGTACCCGCTTTGCGCCGTATACCCAGATAAATCCGGATAATGTGCGTAATCTGCAGGTGGCATGGACATTTCATACTGGCCGCCGTACTTCTGGTAAAGCAATCGGTGTAGACGAAAATACACCATTGCAGATTGGTGACAAGCTGTATTCATGCACACCGGAAAATTTGGTATCTGCAATTGATGCGGATACCGGTAAGCTAATCTGGCGCTTTGATCCTAAAGCACGTACTGCGGAGCATGTAACCTGCCGCGGGGTAGGCTATTATGATATGGATAAGGATGATAGCCTGACCAATGCTGAAAAAGCCGCTTATACTCAGTCTGTATGCCGGCGCAGAATTGTTGTATCTACAGTGGATGCACGTCTGTTTACTCTGGATGCAGATAAAGGGACGTTATGTCCGGGTTTTGGTGACAATGGTTATGTGAATCTCAAGGCTTATATGGGGCCGACTGAAAACAGTAAGCGCTATCATCCGACTTCTCTGCCGGTAATGATGGGACATTTAACTGTTGTAGGCGGCTGGGTTCGCGATATTGTTCACGGTGAACCATCTGGTGCGGTACGGGCATTTGATGTACGTGACGGTAAGCTGGTGTGGACATGGGATATTGGTAAACCTGAAGGTCTGGCTAAGCCCGGTCAGAATTACACACTTGAAACACCTAATGTCTGGACTATTCCTACTTATGATAAAGAACTGAATCTGGTTTATTTACCAACCGGCAATGGACCGCCGGATTACTGGGGTGGTGACCGCAATCATATTAAGGAAAAATTCGGGGCAGCAGTGGTTGCTCTGGATGCCAGCACCGGTAAATTACGCTGGGTACGTCAGCTGGTTCACCATGATGTATGGGATTATGATTTGCCTTCTCAACCTGTACTGTATGATGTTACCAATGATAAAGGCCAGAAAATTCCTGCTCTGATTCAAACTACTAAAACCGGGCAGATTTTTGTAATTGACCGGCGAAACGGGGAATTTGTCACTAAAGTTGTGGAAAGCCCTGTACCTACAGTTCCGGCAGCCGAAGGTGAACATTTGTCTGCTACGCAGCCTGATTCTGTGGGTATGCCCAATATTGGTAATGAGCCGCTGACTGAACGCAGTATGTGGGGTATCACACCGTTTGACCAGTTATATTGCCGTATTCTGTTTAAGAATTCTGTATACAAAGGCCGGTTTACGCCACCGGGTGCACAGCCGTATATTGAATGGCCAAGTCTGCTTGGCGGCATGAACTGGGGTGGTATCTCAATTGATGAATCACGGAATCTGATGTTTGTGAACGATATGCGCATGGCACTGCGTATGCAGTTGGTTACCCGTGAGGAGGCAAAACAGTTCAAGGTTTCTACTGATGAAGTACCGGGATTTATGGGTACGATTCGGCCGCAGGTTGCCGGTATTTATGGCGGTGTGAAAATCGACATTCTGCAATCTCCGCTGGGTGTACCATGTCAGCAGCCGCCATTTGGTACGCTGAGTGCTATTGATTTGAACACCAAGCAGCTAGTATGGCAGGTGCCAATGGGCACAGTTCAGGATACCGGACCTCTGAATATTAAGACAAAACAGCCAATGCCGATTGGTATGCCTACGCTGGGTGGTCCGACAGCCACTGCCTCAGGTCTGGTATTTTTTGCCGGTACGCAGGATTATTATCTGCGTGCAATAGATGCCAAAACTGGTAAGGAAGTTTGGAAAGCACGCCTGCCAGTGGGTTCGGTTGCTGCTCCGCTGATTTATGTCTCTCCGAAAACCGGTAAGGAGTATGTGGTTATTTCAGCCGGTGGTACCAGCCATTCAAATGATGTTGGTGACTATGTAATTGCTTATGCGTTGCCGGATAAAAAGTAAATCTGACCGGCACTAAAAAACAGCACCTGGGACGGGTGCTGTTTTTTAAAGAATTAATAAAATTGTTTACTAATTAATTTCAATTATATTCATGATTTTACATACTACTATGAAATACTATTTGTTAAATATGAATGTATTCTTAACTCAAATAACAAGGAGTTGTGTTATGAAAACTTTTATCCGTGTAGTAACGCTTGCTGCTTTGTCTTCAATGAGTATGGGTGCTTTTGCTGCTGGAACAGAACAGCCGCCGACAGCACTAGTCACTGAAACTGAAACAGTGGTTGTGCATGAGCAGAAACCGGTTTTGGGTCCGGTAAATCCACATTCAATTTTGCCTCAGTTGAATTTAAGTAATCAGCAAAGGGCACTGGTACAGAAAATTGATCATCAGTATGCCAGCCAGCGTCCGCTTATGAGCAATGAAAATCGTCAGATTCTGGCTAATTTGCAACAGGAGCGTAAAAATCTGGTATTAAATAAACAATTTGATGATGTTAAAGCTAAAAATATGATTGCACAGGAACAGCGTCTTTGGGCTGAACAGCAACAGGCACGTGCTGATTATGATTTTTTACAGTTAAAACGCGAACATGATATCTATCAGATTCTGACTCCGAAACAGCAACAGCAATATTGGCGTTTGCGTCAGCAACAGAAGTTGCTGCACTCCAAAGCGCGATAATTTATTGTTACTGTAGTTCGGTTTTGTGATTTAAAACCCCGCATTGCGGGGTTTTTATTTTTCTCTGGTAAGAAATCTTTATCAGAATTTAATCTGTGCCCGTGCCCACAGTGTACGTCCTGGCTCGTTAACCCGGTATTGTTGTACGGAATAGGTGTCGAAATCATAAGCAGATTTATTTACTGCTTCGGCATAGGTTTTGTTAAAAACATTGTCGATACCGATTTGTACCAGCATATTTTTACCGGGTTTCCAGCCGGCATTTAATGCCAGTGTCCCAAAGCCGCTGCTCTGACCTAAGTCCATGCCAACAATGTTGCCCTGATTTTTGGCATAGCGGTGCTGACTAGTAACAACACGCCACAAGGCACCGGCGCTGAAATGCTCGTTTTCCCAGTTGAGATAAGTACGCCATTCCAGTGGCGGGGTTTGTGCCAGTGGTCGTTTATCACTGCGGTTACTAGCATAGGTATAGGCGAGGCTGCCGCCAAGATTCCAGTGTGGTGCGAATTGCCAGTTGGTTCTGGCTTCGAAGCCATAGCGGCGCGCATCTATCTGGCGGGCTGAATTTTTGCTGTTAATGCTTTCAATCAGAATAAAATCATTGATTTGTCCTGCAAAAATATCAATTGAGCTGCTGATGCTGTTACCCTGATAACTTAAACCGGCATCGATTTCATGATTGGTTTCCTTACGCAATTTTTCGCCGTTGGCTTTACTGCGTTCCCAGTAATCAGGAGCACGCTCGGCAATACCATAGCCGAGATAGCTGGTTAGTTTATTGTTGCGGTGTTCCAGACGGATAAAACCGGCATTCAGTCCCTGATGCTGGCGCAAATACTTTGAGGCAATGGCATTTTTCTGCGGATTAAATAGGGTACTGGTCCAGTCATGACGAAAACCGCCAAAGAGACTGTTATTATCATTTATATTCCATTCACTCTGAATATAGGCACCGTGACGTTTATAAGTCTGGTTCCAGATAAAGGGCAGTTTGTAATAATTTTCTGCCTGCTGTTTATTGGTACTCATTACCATAGGCCGGGTGCTGACTTCATCATTCTGCCAGTCTGCACCGATTTCACTGTGTGTATTTCCCAGCTCTATCTGTGCTGACAATTTAGCTGATTTTATTTCACGCGAAGGATTCATTACTGAATACATGCGGCGTACCGGCATGGTGGTATGCATACCATTCATATTTGGCATATCCGATGCCATTTTGCTCATACCGGAAGCCATTTTCATCGGTGCAGGAGTACGCAGACTGAAATTATCCATCACATGGTCGATTTTGCTGCGACCATATTCAAACTGTAGCTGACTCAGCCAGTTGGTGATATTTTGCTGGCGCAATTTCATTGACCAGCCATGACGGTCGAACTGGGTACCATCCATGCTGCGGTCGGCGTAGCGGGCATGGCCGGTGCTGTGTTCATATTGTACAGCCAGCAGGGTGTCAGTAAATGGGGTAAGAGCTGCCTGAGCCATCTGATTATTGCGTTTGAATGCAGAATGAATGGTGTCTCCATTACCGTCTTTGTAATCTTTAGACTCATTGTGACTGGCATTGAGCCGCAGCCAGCCGTACTGATTACCTAGTGTACCGTCGATATAGGCATCACTGCGCCCGAAGGATCCTTTTGTAAAGGCACTGTCTAATTTGGCAGTGGGCTGAGATAGCGGTTTTTCATCACGGATAAAACGTACAGAACCGCTAATCATTCCCGGCCCCTGATTAACTGCTTGTGGTCCCTTGGTAATAATGACTCTGTCGTAGCTGGCCGGAAACAGATAGGAGGTGGGCGGGTCCATGCGTCCGGGACAGCCGCCCAGTACAAACTGGTCGTCAGCACTGATCAGCAGGCGTGAACCGCCCAGACCGCGTAGCAGAGGATCACCTGAGCTGCCACCTTTACGTGTGACACTCATTCCTGCAACTGATTTAAGTAAATCAGCACCGTCCTGTGCCGGTAAAGGCTGAAGGGCTGTTTTGGGGTTGATTACTTCAACACCCGGTGTATTTTGTTTTGAAGCGACCACTACTATCGGACTTAATTCTGCTGTATGCGGTTCTGTGTTTTCTGATTGTGGCTGGGCACGAACTGTAGAAATGAGACAGGACAGAGCTAAGAAAAAAAGAGATTTGTCACGATAATGCATGGGAGTGCCTGAATGGCTGAAATAATGTAATTTATTATATCTTAAATTATCTAAGCAAATATTTTAATAAATTTATCAATTAAATTAAATGTAAATATAATATATTCAGGCAGCTATCCACTGGGATACAATGTAAATAATCAGACCGATGCATCCGCCAACGAGGGTACCGTTAATGCGGATAAATTGTAAATCACGCCCGACACTCAATTCGAGTTTATCAACCATTTGTTTACTGTCCCAGCTTTTGACTTTATCGGCAATGAACTGACTGACGCGATTTTTATACTGGCGAGTGATGAGTTTTGCACACAATGTAATTCGGGTATCCAGACGCTGCATAAATCGCGGGTTTTGC
This sequence comes from Snodgrassella sp. W6238H11, assembly GCF_016100525.1. Lineage (NCBI taxonomy): Bacteria > Pseudomonadati > Pseudomonadota > Betaproteobacteria > Neisseriales > Neisseriaceae > Snodgrassella > Snodgrassella sp. W6238H11. The sequence continues at coordinate 27,136 of NZ_JACFSH010000004.1, forward strand.
ATGGCTTGCTGCTGTATATGGGTAGATAACCGGCCGAGCTGTTGCTGCCACCATGAATTACTCTGGCTGGTGTCGTGTTCACTCCATGCCACAAAACTATCCCATAAATCCATTATGCTTTGTTGCAATGCTGTAGAGCGCAGCAGTTGCTGCCGTCCTGCCGCAAGCCGTCTGTGCCAGCTCCGGCTGCGACGTAATTTGCGTTCGGTAACGAGAAGCTGTTTCCGGCAGGCGCGCCAGAAAGAATGCTTCGGGTTCGCCAATACCGCATCTATATAGGAATCTGCCCAATCGAGTGCTTTGCCGGCGACCCAGTCATCAATACGTGCAGTCAGTGTCGTTTTCAGCGAAGCCTTAAATTTATCCCAAGTATTGGGATCGCTTTTTTCAATTTTACTTACCCAAGATAACAGACTTTTTTCAAGTTGTGCCCGTGTCTGTTCGTTTTGCAGCCATTGGCGTATTTGTTGCAGTAAAGATCGTACCAGCAGTGTATCGATACCCTGTTTATGGATTAAATGAAGAAAGTTAGCCAGTGTTTTGCCCAGACGTGCACCGCTGTACTGGGTGTTTAGCAGCTGACTGCAAAATCCGGCTACTTCACGGGCACTGGCGGTATTTAACAGCAGCGGAATCTGGCTGGTCAGAACAGGCAGCCATTTTTGCTGATTTTGCGGAGCACATAGCCATTGCAGGGTTCTGCTGGCCGGATGCATACGGTAGATGCGTCCGGAAATTGCTTTATCCTGCAAAAAATTATTTTCAATAAAACGTCCGAATTCATTGGCGATTCTTTCCTGTTTCTGAGGCAGAATTGCGGTATGAGGAATAGGCAGACCAAGGGGATGGCGAAACAGGGCAGTAACTGCGAACCAGTCTGCCAGTGCACCTACCATGGCGGCTTCGGTGAATGCTTTAAGATAGGCCAGAGCCGGATATTGTTTTTGCAGCAGGCAGCTTAAAACAAATAAAACACAGGCAATAATCAGCATACTGGTAGCCAGTAATCGCATGCGTTGCAGACGCCGGCGCTGTATCAGGCTGGTAATGATGGCTGTGTTCATAATATCGGTGTGTTTCAGATATCCGGATAAAAATTTTCAGTATATAAGCTTACTGGTTAATTGGTCTTATTGCCGGTGTGATTTCCTGAATTTACTCAACTGAATGAAAGTATCAATCTTAATAAGGGAGAAATAACCGGCAGTTAAAAGTTGGTTATCGTTAGCTGGATTTGATTTTATAATAAATTTTTTACCCGGACCCTATATTGAATAATACATATTATTTAATATTACATGAATATTTTATTAATATGACATTATGCTTTTTGGCTGATAAAAATAACACTGGAAACTGATTATTCGGGTAATGCTTTTTTGAATGCTTTTACCGGCAGAATAATGAGTACAGCAATATAATTTAAAATAATATAGAGCGAATAGTTGATCAGCCATACTATTCCGAATTGTTCTCCGGCTGTTGTACCAGATAATTCGCCTGTTAGCGGATATAAAATAGTGAGTGCCAGTAAATAATAGACCGAGCTGTAAGTTAAATAATTGAATAAATCAGACCATGTAACTTGATTTTTTCGGGTAACACTATCTTTGATAGCGAGAGCAAAGGCCAGTAATATATCAATCCAGTAAAGTATAAAGCACAGAAACATTACTACAGAGAGGATATCATGTATGTCACCTTCAAAATAAGGAGTCATTAATCCTTTACCAATTATGCTGTTACTGCAAGTCAGCACAAATAGATAAACTGCCGCGAAAATGAGCAATTTTTTAATACTGAATTTACCCGTGTCGGCTTTTTGATCAGTGTTAGCTTTTTTGATGGTTAATGAATTATCGGAAGCAGAAGCTGTTTTACAACGTTTAAGTGATAAAACCTGACAGATAAGTTTAAATATCAAAATAATAAAAGCACCAATGCTATTAACAAAGGCATAAGTAAAAACAGGATAGCTATTAAAAATAAAGAACATGGGATGTGCGTTTTTCCCTAAGGAAAAGGATAAGGCAAAAATCAGAAAATTACTGATTGAATAACACAATAGTGTAACGGTTGATGGTGTCTTATTCGGACTATTTATATCATTGAAGTATGAAGAAAATATCTGTGTTATTGTTAGCCCGAATACCCATATTAGTAAAAGACCGCAGACATATAAGCAGCCATAAATTAATAGTGATTCAATAAAAGCTATTATGCCATTATTAAAATCGGGGTACCACAAAGGTGGCGGCAGAAGCTTCCAGAAAAGATGAAAAATAGTTAAACAAATTAATGAAAGTTTCAGGGAGTTTTTTGTATTAAAAAATTCAATAAATTGATTTTTTTTATTCAATTTGTTCAGCTCCTGGCGATAACCTTATTTAATTACCTGTAATTTCATCAATCCGGAGTTTTGTATTAATTGTATTTTTAACAATATGTATCAGACTATCTCAGGTAAATTGCAACCTCAAGCCGTTACTTGTGGTTTACGGCGTTTATGTTGCCACCACTTGAATCCGTAACCGGCAATGACCGGAATCAGCGCATAAATAATCAGAGCTGTCCAGCTGCCGTACCAGTGTACCAGTGTGGAGGTACTGTTATCATTGTTAAGAATAATCTCGGTAGATGAGTAACAAATAGCGCGCCACCAGCACATAACCAGAAGCCCCAGAAAAACCGGCCAGATTTTGCATGTACGCCCGCGCTGCCATAACAGGAAAAATACCAGCGCCCATATCAATGTCAGGGTAGTAACTAATAAACCCGTATCAGTTGGCAGATGCAGATAGCGACAGATAATAAAGGTGATAACGACCCATATGCCGGCAAGTATGGCCATGATAAATTCTTCGGGCTTGTTGAGCATGTTGTTGCTTCCTTAGCGAAAAATACGGCTGGAATGGTTAATATACCGCAGCTGCTATACTTTGTCATGTTCTACCAGCCATGGTCTGAGACTGGCTGTGTCTATATCCCATTTCCATATGCCATTCTGGTTGTGCGGATTAAGTCCGCGCAGGAAGAGATAACGTACGCTGATACTGGGCGGCAGCTGCCGGCGACTGTGCAGAAATCGTGCACAGGCAATGCTGTAAATGAGTGCCTGAAGATAGTAGTGATGTCTGGCAATAGCCTCGTCCATGTTTTCCCGGGTATAGTCTGACAGACGATTTCCCAAATGGTTGGATTTGTAATCAATAACATATACCTGACCATGCCGGTCTTCGCCTAGAAGATCGATAGCCCCGTTGATAAATCCGTTTACCGTAGCAAAATCCAGTTCCTGTGCTGCCTGAACACAGCATTGCGGTAATCCGGATGTGTGGGTAAACCACTGTTGTAAATCTGCGATACTGAAATCGGCAACCCGCAGCATGAAATTCATTTCAGCCACTCGTTGTGCTTTAGGTATGTTTGCAATAATGGTTTGTGGTGACAGCTGGCATTGGCGTACGGTATCAGTAAGCGTCTGCATGGTGGTGCTGTGCCGGCTGTCGAAACCATAACGCGCCAGACAGTCGAGAATATGCTCCTGTTCCGTTGCAGTAGCCGGCAGGCTGAATTCGGTCTGTTCCAGTATGGCATGCAGACAAAGTCCGGCGTTGATACCGCGCTCGAATGCGAGCACAGGTGTTTCCGCTTCTGTATCGGGGCTCAGCGGCTGAATCTGTACTTCAGCCTGATCCAGCGCAGGTGCTATTTTTTCTTCTTCCGGAGCAGATTCGCGGTGACTGTAATCATGCCGGCTCAGACTGGTGAAGCTGGTATAGCGTATGGATTGAAAAGTCCGTACTGTCGGTGTTAGCGCACGATAAGGTTGTTCGGGTTTTTTACTGATATCAATACAGGCAGGGGCTACATTGCCTTCACACCATTGAAACAGCTCAGGGTTGCCGGCAGCCAGACATTGATGCCATGCAGCACGTAAAGTACTGGGCAGATTGGGCTTATGTGTTTCCTGCCAGAATTGGCGGGATTCTTTCAGGGTATTGTCCGGCTGTCCGTCCAGTAGCCATGCCATGGGGTTACTGGCGGTATTGTTGCAGGCGGCAGTGTACAGTATCAATTGTTCGCGTGCCCGGGTAAAGGCTACATAATACAGACGCAAACGTTCGGCCATACTTTCGCATTCCAGCTCATCCCGGTCGCTGTCGCTGAGCAAACTATTGGCAATCAGTTCCACTTTATCCTGCTGATGCAGACGTTGCCAGTGTTCCTGATTATTAATGGTCTCTTTACCATCCCATGCAAACGGACAGAATACCACCGGATATTCCAGCCCTTTGGAAGCATGCATGGTCACAATTTTAACCAGTGCTTCATCACTTTCCAGTCGCAGCAAACTACTTTCACCTGCTGACCGTTCGTTGCTGATGGCACTGGTCAGCCAGTTCAGCAGGGCGTTGGCCGTTGGCAGGGTTTGTTCAGCAGCAGCCAGTAATTCGGCCAGTTGCCACAGATTGGTCAGGCTGCGCTCATTGCGCTGCGTAAGTAGTCTGATTTCCATGCCGGTCTGGCCGGCAAACCACTGTATGGCAGGATAAATACCATACTGCTGCCATTGTTCGCGGGTTTGCAGTGCCAGCTGTATCCATTCGCTCAGTGTATTTTCATTCCGGTTCAGTTCTGCCAGCTGTGCTGCTGTCCAGCCGAACAGTACACCGCCAAGGATAAAGCGTAATGTTTCGGTGCGCTGCGGTTGCAGCCAGAAACGTAACAGAGCCTCGACAGCTTGTGCCTCAGTGCTGGAAAAAACTGAATGGTTACCAAGAGAGACGCTCATGATGCCGCAGCGTTTCAATGCGCCGGCAATCATGCGACCTTCATTATGTGAATGCACCAATACGGCAATATCGCCAGCCTGTAACGGCCGGTTACTCAGTAGCAGTTCTCCGCGCATACCCTGATTAATCATGCCGGCAATTTCATAGGCACAGTATTCGGCCGAACGTGTCCGCAGACTGTCTTTATTCGGGATAATTTCCGCCCCCTTATCGCTGACATCTATTTTTTCATGCAGCCAGCGCACCACTACCGCCGGTATAACAGTATTGCTATGACTGTAATGCAGACAGTTATTTTCAGCCTGTGCCTGTACCTGTGGATAGCTGATACCCTCAAGAATAAAAGGCAGCTTTTTGCCGCTGAACAGGCGGCCAATGGCCTGTACCAGTGCCTGATGGCTGCGGTAATTGGTGGTCAGGGTATAGCGCTGCTGTGGCGGGGTATCGGCAGCGGCGCGCAGATAGGCGTGAATATCAGCACCACGGAAACGGTAAATAGCCTGTTTCGGGTCACCCACCATAATAAGCGGGCGGTTTTGTTCGGCAAACGCAGTTTTGAAAATTCGGTACTGCAACGGATCAGTATCCTGACATTCGTCTACCAGTGCAATCTGCCATGTTTGTGCCAGTGCTGCGGCCAGTGTTTCAGACATGGGATTATCCTCAGACAGTGCCAGCCCCAGATCTGCCAGTAAATCGTCAAAGCTGCGCTGATGGCTGTTGCGCCGGTGCTGATTAAGACACTGGCGCACGTAATTAAAACAGTCCAGCTGTAATTGCAGTGATATGCTGTCTTCCGCAATCAGCATGGCAGTAACAGCTTCTGCCAGTTCGACCAGTGGGGCAATGTTAGCTATCAGCTCATTATTGAGTGTTTGATTTTTTTTGGTGTTTTCCTGTAGCTGGGATGAAGCCAGTTTGGCACATTTTTCCAGTACAGAAGATGAAAAAGTATGGCAGTTTACTTCGCTTTCCATTACCTGCTGCAGGTCGGTGAAAAGCTGCTGATAACTTTTCTGGCGGTAAATATTGCCATTTAGTTGCTGATGTAACTGCCAGAATGAATCCTGAATAAGGCTGAAATGTGTACATACGCTCTGCCATGCCTGTTGCCAGCAGTTATTTATGCCGGCTATATCCGCAACCGGCGGCTGGCGTACCTGTAAATCTACCATGCCGCAGTGCCGTCCCATTTCCTGCATAAGCCGGGCAGGGGTAAGTTTGTAAGTGACAGCCAGCGTGGCCATACTGCTGTTATTGCTTACTTGCTGCCGCCAGAAGTCTTCGGCAAACCGGCACAGCATTTCCGGATCAGTTTCAATAGTTTCCGTATCAAATGGGGTCTGGCATAAAAAGGCATAATCAGTGAGTACGCGCTGGCAGAATCCGTGAATGGTGTAAACGGCTGCACGGTCAAACTGGGTAATGGCTGCCTGCAGACGTAGAATCAGGCTGGCATCATCATCCTGACTGCGGGCACAGTCAATCAGCTGTTGCAGTATCGGGTCATTCTGTTCCGCAGGCAGATTATTTTGTAACAGAGCCAGAGCCTGATTAAGGCGGGTACGCAGACGGGTTTTCAGCTCCGCTGTAGCTGCTTTGGTAAAAGTGACCACCAGAATAGCGTCAACCGGCATGCGTTCCAGTAACACCAGCCGTGCAAACAGGGCGGCAATGTTAAAGGTTTTCCCGGTACCGGCAGAAGCTTCAATCAGGCTGCTGCCGTTTAAGGGCATGGTAATCGGATTTAATGCTTGGCTCATTATAATTTATCAGCGGTTTCCAACGCTGCTGTCATGGGCAGCAGTAATTCTTCAATCAGTTGCCAGAACAGAGGGGTGTCAATCGGCAGTTCTTCATCGCGGCCAAATACCTGAGCTACTTCAGGATAGTCGGCCTGCGGTTTTCCGTTATGGCTGTCTGCATAGACTTTAAACGCGGTACTGCGTTCTTCGGCACCATATTCAGGTGCACGGTTTTTCTTTTGCCGGTTACGATACCACTTAAGGGCAGTGGTAAGGCTGGTTTTCGGAAAAAAGGGCAGTGGCCGGCTTTGTCCTAGCTGGTAATACTCAAGCCATAAAGCCAGTTGTGCTTGCGCATCAATCAGGCTCATTGCTGCCAGCATGCGCGGTTTGGCCGGATAAAGCTCATATGTGTCCTGTGCACCTTCGCTTTCAGTAGCGCAGAGGAGTAAATGGCGCAGATATAACTCAATATTATCCGGTGCTGTCGGGGCGTGATTCCGTTCAATCAGCTGCCCGCACTGATGTAAACGGCTGATGTTGCCACTTAGCTGTAACTGTTCGTGTTCAAAAATAAAGGCAATATCGGCGACAGCGGGACTGAACAGTATGCTGCTGTCCAGAGCCAGTGTCTGATTGCGTAAAACCTGGCTGACAATCACGCCCAGCTCGCCTTCAGGCACCAGTCCGCTTACTGCCAGTGCTGCATCTACCTCAGCAAAATCCAGATGCTGCCGGCGTGCACGGGTATAGGCAGTATAAATCGATGCACTGTTTTCAATTGCAAACGGTTCTGCTGCACTGATTGGTGTTTCCTGATAGGGTGCCTGCCATTGTAACTGCTGCTGAAGCCAGTGACGTACCGGATTACGCCAGAACCGGATAAAGGATTCAATATCAACTTCCTGATTTTGTTTTTCCGGTTCAGTTATTTTTGCATAAAATGGCGCAGGCTTATCTGTATTCTGATTCAGTGCCGTGGCGTAATCACTGCGGCAGCTGACTAAATCGCCGTTAAAATAGCGATAGGAAAAGGGTTGTAATGGGTGTCTGATGATATGCTGCTGATTAAATACCAGCGGATTACAGCCGGTCATGGCGGCCAGAACATCGGTCAGCTCATAAAGCAGAGCAGAGGGGGCTAGTTCTTCGTTTTTACGAATATCTTTACCGATATACGACAAATACAGTTTTTCGCGCGCACTTAAAATAGATTCAAGAAACAGATAACGGTCATCGTTGCGACGGGCACGATCGCCACGGCGCGGGTGCTGTGCAATCAGGTCGAAAGCAGCAGATTTTGTAGTACGGGGAAATTCGCCGTCATTCAGACCGAGCAGACAGATACAGCGAAAGGGCAGGCTGCGCATCGGTACCATACTGCAAAAGGTAATCCCGCCGCGCAGAAATCCGGCCTGACGGGTAGTGGATAAATAATTCTGCAAATGCTCGATTGCAATGGCCGGTTCAATAGTCAGATTAAATTGTGCCAGTGCTGCCTGCGCCTGCCATTCAGCCAGACTGGTTTCCAGTTGCTGCATGGCATGTCCGGACAAGGAATCGGTATCGGCTAAATCCCGCAGAAGTTGTCGTGTACGCGCAATCCATTCGGGAATGGTAGCTGCTTTTTGCCAGCAGCTATGATGTTTAATCAGACAGTCTATTAACTGTTGTGCGCGTGCCAGAATTTCAGTCTGGCCGATATCACCGAACCATGGAAGCTGTTGCTGCCACAGTGCCGTATATTTATTTTCCGGCAGCAGCCAGCCGAGTATCGTACGTTCACGCGCCTGCTGCCAGGTAAAGTGCTTACCCTGTCCGCCATATTCATGACGCATATCTGCATCCACGCCCCAGCGTACCCCTTGTTCGCTCCAGACACGGTGAATCAGTTCTGCATCGCTGTCGTTTAAGTCAAAACGTGCGCGCAGAGCAGATTCATCCAGCAAAGGCAGCACAGTTTCAATATCAAACCGGCTCTGCATCAGTTGCAGCAGTTTTTCGAATAATTGCAGTAGGGGTTCATGCAGGCTGATTTTAACGTCGGCGATGTTGTAATGCAGAGCAGGCGTGTCGCCCTGCGTTTGTCCGAATACTGCGTGGATAAAAGGCAGATAAGGCCCAATATGTGGTGTAAGTACCGCAATATCCTGCGGCTGCCAGTGCGGATGTGCGGCCAGGTCCTGAATCAGCTGCTCTTTGAGAATTTGCAGTTCACGCAGGCAGGAATGCGCCGCCACAATCTGAATGGAATTATCATATTCCTGCAGCCGGTAGGGTGGTTCAGACTGTTTCGGATGTTGCAGACACTGGATATCGTTTTGCAGCCGGTGTAACAGAGTATCTGCCACTTCATCACACTGAGCATAGACAGAAGGCATATACACTACTTCACCCAGATCATTGAGTGCATCAAAAAAATCCCGCCCCTGTTTGCCCAGACTGGCCAGTAAAGGATGGCCAACCACACTCAGGTCAGTTTCCTGACTATTGAGCAGCATATCTGCTGAGAGCACATTGCCCCAGTACTCACCACACGGGTTTACCGCAAATATATGCACATCAGTATATTGTGCTATTACCTGTAATGCATGCAGATAAACCGGTGCCAGTGTGGCAATACCGTATACGAATATCCGCTCGGGTAAATGTTCAGAACCAAGTTTGCTCAGAAATTCCTGCATTAAGCCGGCACGGTGTGGTAAATCTGATTCATTATTCAGCCAGCGCCATAGCTCTGCCTGCCATTGCTCATCTTCACCCAGATTCGCAGATTTGTTTTCCTGCCAATTATTTATCCAATCATTGCGATAGATTAAATATTGGTCAAACATATCAGCAAGTTTTCCGGCCAGATGGTAAGGTGCCTGAGTACTGCTATCAAGATAAGAATGTAGTGCGGTAGCAGTTTGGCATAACTGGGGTTGTCTGAATGCCGGGCTATGAAACAATCCCAGTAAGCGCCAGCGCAATACTTCTGACTGAAACGGGTTAAGTGCTGGTGTTTGCGGTAAGACCTGATGAGTTAATTGCCAGATGTAGCTGGCCGGCAGACTGAAATGCAGATTAGCGGCAATACCGTGCTCCTGAGCCAGATAGTGATTCAGATAGCGGCGCATACCCTGACTCTGTACCACGATTTCTGTTGCAGCCCATGCTGACTGTGGTGAGGTATGCTGATATACGCTGGCAAACAAAGCAGCTAAATCAGATAGTTGATTGGATTGATAAACATACAGCATAACAGCATCCGGCACCAGTTAAGACTGTTATTATAGCTGTACCAAAGTAACTTGAGCGATTAGCCGAATACAAATTTGCTCCTATGTCAATTTTATTGCTATGACATAAATGCATGTTTACAGATATCAAATTAAAAAAATTTCTTTATAAAAATAGTTAATACTGGTCAAAAGCTGGAAAAAATTGGAAAATAGGTAATTAAATACTCTGCCATAATTAAAATACTGGCAATATAAAGAAGGATATCACAGTGAGATTTGATGGCGTCATTGATGAGTTAGCGGCAACTAAAGGTGTCATGGCGTGTGCTGTCGTGGATTATGAAAGCGGAATGTTTATAGACGGAGTTAGTCCGTCAGGCATGGATCTTGACATTCTGTCCGCCGGCAATACCGAAATTGTGCGTTCAGAAATAAAGGCTATTGAGCGCCTTTATGGTCAGGACAACAATGAAGATGCTATAGACGATATTCTTATCAGCCTGCATAAACAATATTATTTATTGCGGCCGATGAAGAATGTTCAAGGTGTGTTTATGTTTATGGTACTCGACCGCAAAACAGCCAATCTGGCACTGGCACGGCGCGCTTTAAAAGTGGCTGATCGTCATTATCAGGATTGAAACACACTCAAACAAAAAAAGTAAGCACTGTTAACTCTCTGTGCAACAGCCTCTTTGCAAGCAAAGAGGCTGTGAATTTATTGTGCTTTCTGTACTTGTTTGTCATACCAGCTTAACAATTCTGATGCCGGTACATAGCCAATCAGTGGCTGGCTGCGATAGCCGTTTCTGTGTACAACAAATAATCCCGGAGGCCCGTACAGACCATAGCGTTGCATCATTCTGCGTTGTGCCGGCGTATTATTGGTTACATCAATCTGCAAAAAACGCTTTTCTTCAATTACCCGTCTGACTGAAGCTTTACTTAAAGTAAATGCGGTCATTTCCTTGCAGGATATACACCAGTCTGCATAAAAATCTACCAGTACCGGCTTATTCGGATCTTCATCAAACAACTCTTGCATAGCCTGACGCAATTGTTCCGGCTTATCGAAATAACGACCGAAATGCTGACCGTTTGGCGGAGTTAAAGTAAGAAAACGATGTAAAGGTGTCACACAGTGCATTATGCTGGCAGAAACAAAACCAATCCCGCAAGCCAGAAACAGTATACCGGTAATCGCATTAAACCAGCGCTGGCGTGCTGATGAATGATACCACTGCCAGCCTAAATAGATTGCCGGTATCAGCATCAGCAAAGTATAAATAGTGACTACCAGATAGTAATTCAGAAACGGAGTGGCAATATAGGTAGCGGCACCCAGCAGCATCAGACCGAACAGATATTTGACGCCAATCATCCACTTACCGGCACGGGGCAGAATATGCACACCGAATACAGAAATCAGAATCAGCGGGATGCCGGTACCCAGTGCCATAACATACAGAGCCATGCCGCCCAGAGCAGCATCCCCGCTCTGCGCAATATAACCCAGTGCAAAAGCCAGCGGTGGTGCGACACAGGGGCCGACAATCAGCGCTGACAATGCCCCCATTATCAGCACAGAGAGCAAATGTCCGCCATGAAAGCGGCCGCTGACCCGCTGAAAAAACGTCTGCCAGCGTGCCGGCAACTGAATACTGTATAAATCAAACATTGATAAAGCCAGTATCACCAGTATGGCTGCGGCAGCCAGCACTACCGCAGGCTGTTGCAGCCATCCGGTCAGAAACGCACCGGTACGGGCAGTAACAATACCAACAATAGTATAGGTAAAAGCAAGCCCCTGTACATAAACAAATGACAGGATAAATGCCCGCAATTTAGTGGTTTTCCGGCGGGTACCCATGACGATGGCTGATACTATCGGCAGCAGCGGATACATGCATGCTGTCAGACTCAATCCCATACCGGCAATAAAAAATGTCATTAAATTGGTAATCAGTGTTGCGCGGGAAAGCTGAAACAGACTGTCACCGCCTGAGCTGCCTGACCACTCCGGTGGCGGAGCTTTAACCGGAGGATCAGTAAAAGTATCCTGCGGGACTGGCTGAATATGCGTTGATTGTGGCGTAATACGATATTTGCCGGTACGGCTGATGGTAAATGTATTTTCTACCGGCGGATAACAGATTCCTGCATCTGCACAGCCCTGATAAGATAAAGTTAACTGATACGGAACAGTCTGTGCATCTGATCTATAGTGCCAGACTGCGTCTGCATAATTATAGTAAACCTGCTGGGTACCAAAAAACTCATCGTGCTTTTGCTGTCCCTGCCGGATAAATTGTCCTTCACCAAAGATATCTGCCGGTTCAGTAGTAATCTGAATTTTATTCCGATACAGGTAATAGCCGTCGGCAATAACAAAATGTACACGAATATCCTGATTATGAACAATCAGTTCCGGTACAAAAGCCTGTTCCGGCGGTAATAATTTTTTATTGTCCGCAGCCAGCACTGCACTATTCAGCCCCGGCAGCAATACCAGCAGCATAAACATCAGTTTTAACAGGGAAGTCATACAGACACGAGAACGGGTAGGACTGTGATACATAAAAAATGGTCACTGTAACCAGTGTAATTTCAACCTGAACAATCAACAAAGAAAATGACTACCGGCAGAACCGAAGGGTAGTCATTATCTCCCCTTAAGTGCTTTCTGATTTCGTTTACCAGATAAAGCTAAGTCTGCAAACAATCAGTTTACGGGTATTGTATCAGTGCATAGGCAGAATGGTTATGAATAGATTCAAAATTTTCACTTTCTACAGTAAAAGACTGAATACGTGTATCAGTTTTTAGCGCGGTAGCAACATCACGAACCATATCTTCAACAAATTTGGGGTTATCATAAGCATATTCAGTAACATACTTTTCATCCGGCCGTTTCAGCAAACCGTATAACTGACATGAACCCTGTTGTTCTACCAGATCAATAATTTCTTCAACAGCAATTGATTCAGTGCATACCAGCGTAACAGTGACATGTGAACGCTGATTATGCGCCCCGTAAGCAGAAATTTCCTTACTGCACGGACACAGGCTGGTAACCGGAATAATGATCTGTAATGTTTGCTGATAAATACCAGCCTGAATTTCGCCACTGAGTACCACTTCATAATCCAGCAGGCTGGAAATGCCGCTTACCGGAGCCTGCTTTTGCCGGAAAAAAGGAAAGCGCATACTGATTTTACCAGCCGTTGCCTGAAGTTTTTCTAACATGGCGGCAGTCAGCTGTCGCAGTACAGCAAAATCAATACTGTCATGCTGTGTCTGCATTAACTCAATAAAGCGTGACATATGTGTGCCTTTCTGTTCGGCCGGCAGTGACACAGTCATGGTTAAATCAGCAACAGTATGTTGTTTACCTGCAGCACAAATAATACTCAGCGGCAGGCGTAAGCCTTTCACACCAACCTGATTGATTGGCATATTGCGTTTATCAACACTGCTTTGCACGTCGGCAATAGTGTCCATTCTGATACTTTTCCTTGCAAAACAAATCTGAATCCAGCCGGCGCAGTATAGTGAAACCACAGAAACCGCCGGCATATAAGGCATAAAATTATACTGTATGCCTTAATTCCGAGCAAATCAGTCGGGATTAGTGTAAAAGAAACAGCATGCTGCCTGATAACCAGAGTGCGTGCTAAACTAGCAGCCTCAGTATTAATGCCGTTACCCGTATAAACAGCTGTCTGAACAGCAAAACCAGTAATCAAACGGAGAAAATATGAAATTTGCCACACAGACCATTCATTCCAGTTATCAGCCGGAAGAGCATAACCGTGCCCTAATGCCGCCTATTTATCAGAACAGCATGTTCGCCATGAATGAAATCGGCGAAAATATTCCGTTCCGTTATGCGCGTATTTCCAATCCGACACGGCAAGTACTTGAAGACACAGTCGCTGAGCTGGAAAATGGCTGTGCCGGTTTTGCCTATGGCAGTGGTATGGCCGGAATCGATGCTGTGTGGCGTACTTTTCTGCGGCCGGGTGATACCATTGTTGCGGTAGCCGATATTTATGGCGGAGCTTATGATTTATTAACCGAAGTATATGCCCAGTGGGGTGTTAACGTTATTTTTGCCGATCTTACCAATCCGGATAATCTGGACCGGATACTGGCACAGACCAAAGTAAAAATGGTATGGCTGGAAACCCCGAGTAATCCGCTGCTGCGTCTGGTAGACATCGCCGAACTGTCTGCTAAAGCCAAAGCTGCCGGTGCCATTGTCGGTATGGATAATACTTTTGCGACACCCTACGTACAGAATCCGCTGAATCTGGGTGTGGATATCGTCTTTCATTCCGCAACCAAATACCTGTGCGGACATTCAGATGTGCTGATGGGTATTGTTGTGGTAAAAGATCCTGCACATGCAAAATTATTACGTGCCTTAAGTATTAATACCGGCGGCGTGGCCGGTCCGATGGACTGTGCACTGGTATTACGCGGTATCAAAACACTGGTTGTACGTATGGACCGGCATTTATCCAATGCGGCTGAGCTGGCCAGACGCTTGCAGCAGCACCCTGCGGTAGAAAAAGTATTTTATCCGGGTCTGGCGGAACATGAACACCATGATATCGCCTGTAAACAGATGCAGCATGGTTTTGGCGGAGTGGTCTCCATTTATTTACGTCAGAACAGTCGCGAAGCAGCCAATAGTGTGATAAAAAATCTGCGCATGATTCGGATGGCGGCCAGCCTTGGCGGCGTCGAAAGCCTGATTAATCACAGTGCCAGCCAGTCGCATAGCGGCATGAGTAAAGAAGTTAAAGAATCACTGGGCATCCGTGAAGGTCTGCTGCGTATTTCAGCGGGTATTGAAGACATTGAAGATATCTGGAATGATATCAATCATGCACTCAATACCTTGATTTAACCTGTGTAAGTGAAAAATCCGTGCACAATTATTATGAAGTATTAAATGTTGCTCAAGGGGCATCCGACGAAGTCATTCGTGCGGCCTATCGGGCTTTGTCACAAAAATACCATCCTGACCGCAATCCGCATAATCCGCAGGCACATCAGCGTATGGCTGAGATTAATAAAGCATATGCAGTATTGTCTGATCCGGAGCAGCGCCATCATCATGATGTGTGGATTGCGCGGCAAAGCCTGCAGGCAAGGTTGTCACCTGCATTGCTGGCGCGCCGGCAGACACCATTTGCGCCTCCGGTTTTATTGCCTAACCATCAGGATAAAGTTGTCGACCTGCACGAACGCGGTCATGGCTGGTTATGGATTGTGGGGATTGCCGTACTGATTGCTATGGGCGGAGTGTGGTGGAGGCTGGCATATCCGCCGGCTAATAACGTTAATGAGCAGAGTAGCATGCCAGTTACCGCGGCACCCAATGGGCAGCTTTTTCCGCTTAAAGCTGCTTATGTATCCGGCTATCCGGTTTTGCGTGAGCGCGGCAATAACAATATTGTCGTACATGCCACCTCCTTGCAATCGCCGGTATTTGCCCAATTATACGAATTGCACGCCGGTAAATTTACAGCTATACGCACCTTTTATATTCCGGCGGGCGAAACCTTTACCCTGCATAAAATCGGTGATGGCAGTTTCAGCCTGCAATACCAGCGTATTAATGATGGAAAATGGGCAGTAAGTGATGGTATTGAAATCAGTCATACCGAAGCCAGCCGAAAATATCAGGATATCGATATCAGACTGTAATCATACTGTCACCGCTCAGGCGGTGGTTCACACACAGGAATAACTGCATGCAGGCTGCCGCAGAAGCCAAATTTACTGAAGAAACCGTACTCTGGGTCAAACAGCATACCCCTAAACTGCTGACTTTTGCCATCACACGGCCTGAAGCCTATCGCTTCAGTGCCGGTCAGTTTTCGCGTCTGGGCTTTCGTGACGGCGCAGGTTTTATCTGGCGCGCCTATTCTGTTGTATCTGCCGAATATGCAGATACACTCGAATACTTTGTGGTATTGATTGAAGGCGGACCGATGAGTGCCCGGCTGGCACAATTGCAGGCGGGTGACTCTATACTGCTGGATAAAACCGCTTTTGGCTTTTTTCTGCCAGGGCGGTTTACTGATGGCGAGCAGCTGATCATGCTCAGTACCGGTAGCGGCATTGCGCCGTTTCTGTCTATGCTGCAACAGCCTGCTGTCTGGGAACGTTTCCGGCATATCGGACTGGTACATTCCGTTTCACATGCCAATGAACTGATTTTCAGCCAGCATATAAACGATTTAATCCATCACCCTCTGATTGGTGAATATACAGATCAACTGACTTACCAGCCGGTGGTTACCCGTGAACCTACTGCCGGAGCACTCGGTCAGCGTCTGCCGCAATTATTGCAGAATGGTACGCTGGCAGAAGGTCTGGGTTTGAATTTCACCCCTGAACAAACCCGTTTTATGCTGTGTGGTAATCCGGCCATGGTCACCGATACTTTCCAGACCTTACTGGATATGGGCTATAGCATGCACCGTAACAGAGTACCGGGACAGATTATTATGGAAAACGGCTTTTAATCACCGGATAAAATCAGCTTCTGATATAACGAGTGTAAACTTAGCTATAACTTTCAAACTAAACCAAATATTCTGATGTCACCGGCAAATTAAGTTAGTATGGCAGTATGAACCTGAATCAATTCGGCAAAAAAAACGCCCAGCTTAATCAATTATTGCAGCAATCCGCACACTGGCAACGCCTGAGTAACTGTCTGAAACAGGAGTTGCCGGCAAGTATGCGAACTCAGTTTAATGTCGCCTGTGTACGCACCGGTTGTCTGGTGGTGATTGCGCAAAATAGTATGGCTGCTTCACGTTTACGTATGGTGTTGCCAGCATTATTACCGCAACTGCGGCAGATTGATGCTTCAATTGAAACTGTAAAGGTTAAAGTTCAGCCGGCAGAATCAAAACCGGAAGCAGTAAAGCATGCCAGTTTAAGCCCTGTGGCGCGCGATACGCTGGCACGTTCGGCAGAGGTTTTAACACATCATCCGGAACTGGCGGCAGCACTGCGTCGTTTAAGTGAAAAGAGCAATTGAGCTATTTCAGTCTGTGTATTTGTCTGATGCTTTAAGCAATGATAAAAAATAATTTAATCAGGATGACAAAATTAAATAAATATAAATAATATTTATTCAGTTCTGATTATGAATCATTATTCTTATACTGGTGTGCAATCAACTATTTTTAAAACAAAATTCAGTTGCCGGAACAGTAATAATCGGTATTACATATAAATTTTCTTATCTTCACATAGCAGCGTTAAGGACGTGAGCAGTTTGTGTTGTGTCAGACAGTGCTTGGAAAAAAGGGTTTTACCATTATATTAAGCACCATAAACAGCAATCAGTAACTTCTGAACAGCTTCAGATTGCACATAATTGACACAGGCATGCAAACAGCCGCACAGCAGCGTAGGCGCTTGTGTTAAAATCTCCTATTTCCAGCTTACTATTTATTGCGCCAGCAGGTGCCGGACTGTTGATTTATGTTGAAAAACTTAGCTAAAAAAATTCTCGGAAGCCGCAACGACCGGCTTTTGAAACAATATCGTAAAGAAGTATCCAGAATCAATGCGCTCGAACCACAACTTCAAGCTTTAAGCGATACTGAACTACAGGCTAAAACTGCTGAATTCAAACAACGTCTGGCTGATGGGGAAAAACTCGATAGCCTGCTGGTAGAAGCTTTTGCTGTATGCCGTGAAGCCAGTAAGCGTGTACTCGGTATGCGGCATTTTGATGTGCAGCTTATCGGCGGTATGGTACTGCATTATGGCAAAATTGCCGAAATGCGTACCGGTGAAGGGAAAACACTGGTTGCCACGACAGCCGTCTATCTGAATGCTCTGACCGGTAAAGGCGTACATGTAGTTACCGTGAATGATTATCTGGCTGCTCGTGATGCCGGAATCATGCGCCCGCTGTATGAATTTCTGGGCATGTCTGTCGGCATCATTATCAGCAACATGGATCATGCTGATAAAAAAGCCGCTTATCTGGCTGATATTACCTACGGTACCAACAATGAATACGGCTTCGATTATTTACGCGACAACATGGTAAGTGATCAAAGCGAAAAAGTGCAGCGTGAGCTCTCATTTGCAGTAGTTGATGAAGTAGACTCCATTCTGATTGACGAAGCCCGTACACCGTTGATTATTTCCGGTCAGGCTGACGATAACGTCACTCTTTATCAGGTAATGAATCAGATTCCGCCACAGCTGATTGTCCAGAAAAGCGAAGACGGTGATGGCGATTACTGGGTAGACGAGAAAGCACGGCAGGTAGTGCTCAGTGATCAGGGGCATGAGCATGCCGAGCAGATTCTCACCAAAATGGGTTTGCTGCAGGAAGGCGATTCCCTGTATTCCACCACCAATATCATGCTGATGCATCATCTGATGGCTGCGCTGCGTGCTTATACACTCTACCAGCGCGACCAGCATTATGTGGTACAGGATGGCGAAGTAATTATTGTTGACGAATTTACCGGCCGCCTGATGGCCGGCCGGCGCTGGTCTGATGGTCTGCATCAGGCTGTTGAAGCCAAAGAAGGCGTGGAAATCAATAAAGAAAATCAGACACTGGCTTCCATTACTTTCCAGAATTTCTTCCGTCTGTATGACAAACTGGCCGGCATGACCGGTACTGCCGACACGGAAGCCTTCGAATTCCAGAATATTTACGGTCTGGAAACCGTTATCATCCCGCCAAACCGCCCAATGATACGTAAAGATCTGAACGACCAGATATATCGTTCTATCGAAGAAAAATACGAAGCTGTGGTTGCCGATATCAAAGAGCGCCATGCCAAAGGTCAGCCAATCCTTGTTGGTACCACCAGTATTGAAAATTCCGAACTGGTATCCGCCTTACTGGATAAAGAGCACCTCAGGCACAATGTTCTCAATGCCAAAGAACATGCGCGTGAAGCGGATATTATTGCTCAGGCAGGACGCCCCGGCATGATTACCGTAGCCACCAACATGGCCGGTCGTGGTACGGATATTGTGCTTGGTGGCAATATCAAGCCGCAAATAGATGCCATTAATGCCGATGACAGCCTCAGCGAAGAAGCGAAAAAAAGTGAAATCGACAAATTACAGCAGCAATGGCAGATTGACCACGATGCCGTGATTGCGGCTGGCGGTTTACACATTATCGGTACCGAACGCCATGAAAGCCGCCGTATTGATAATCAGCTGCGCGGCCGTGCCGGTCGTCAGGGTGATGCCGGTTCCAGCCGCTTTTACCTGTCGTTTGAAGATCCGCTGTTGCGCCTGTTTGCACTTGACCGTGCAACAGCCATTCTTAACCGTCTGGCTCCTGAACGTGGCGTAGCCATAGAAGCCGGAATGCTCAACCGTCAGATTGAAGGAGCACAGCGCAAAGTCGAAAACCGTAACTTCGACATGCGCAAACAGGTACTCGAATACGACGATGTAGCCAACGACCAGCGTAAGGTTATTTATCATCAGCGTGCCGATATTCTGGCCAGCAACGATATTGACGGTCTGATGCAGGAAATACGCCATGATGCAATTGTTGATACTGTAGACAGCTTTATTCCGCCGGATAGCATGGAAGAGCAGTGGGATATTTCCGGTCTGGAAAACAAACTGGCTGCTGATTACAACATTGAAGTTTCCATCAATGACTGGCTTAAAGAAGACAACAGCCTCGACAACGAAAGCATTTCTGAACGTCTGCTGGATATAGTAGAAAAAGATTATGCTCATAAAGTCGAACTAGTTGGCATCGACACCATGCGCAAATTTGAACGCGACATCATGCTGCAAATCATTGACAGCCGCTGGCGCGAACATCTGGCCGATATGGATTACCTGCGTCAGGGTATTCATCTGCGCGGTTATGCCCAGAAAAACCCGAAACAGGAATACAAACGTGAAGCATTTGAAATGTTTCAGGCCATGTGGAGCAATATTCGCCATACCGTTGCTTCATTGCTGATTTCAGTGCGTTTTCAACCGGCCTCTGAAGAAGAACAGCACGAAGTATTCGCTGCTGATAATGTAGCAGAAGATGAAGATTTCAGCCCGGAAGCTTTGGAAGCGCGCGGTATTGTTATTCGTCGTAACGATCCGTGCCCGTGTGGCAGCGGTTTGAAATATAAACTGTGCCATGGCCGTCTGTAACTGCGGATAAACCAGCTTAACATCAACAGGTTGCTATAATTATGGCAACCTGTTGATATATTTACTGCTGTTCAGATAAAACTGTCTGAAACAGAGTACTTTTATTAAAGTGAATACTCTAAAACCCATTGAACAGCACATCAAATTGTCTTAAAATTCACACCTTACGTCAGCGACCAGAGCATAAAATGTCCCTGAATGGCAACAGAAAGCTGGCGTGTTTTCGGTTTACGCTAATAATACCGCTTTCCTTAACCATGGATAATTAATGGCAGCCTATAACACACAAAAAGTATTGTCTGTACACCACTGGACAGACGCATATTTCACATTTACCTGCACACGGGACGAATCATTACGTTTTCAGAATGGTCAGTTTGTGATGATTGGTCTGATGGTAGACGGTAAACCCCTGATGAGAGCCTACAGTATTGCCAGTGCCAATTGGGAAGAAGAGCTGGCTTTTTTCAGTATTAAAGTACAGGATGGCCCGTTAACCAGCCGCCTTCAACATCTGAAACCGGGTGACGAAGTACTGGTGAGTAAAAAGCCTACCGGTACCCTGATTGTCGGTGACCTTAACCCTGGCAAACACCTGTATCTGCTGTCTACCGGTACCGGTCTGGCACCATTTCTCAGCGTAACCAAAGACCCAGACATATATGAACAGTTTGAAAAAATTATTCTGATTCACGGCGTGCGCTATAAAAAAGATCTGGCCTATTATGATCATTTCACCACAGAGTTACCCAATCATGAATATCTGGGTGAATTAGTACGTGAAAAACTGATTTACTATCCGGTGGTTTCCCGGGAAGATTTCATCCATCACGGACGCCTGACTGATTTAATGAAATCGGGTAAACTGTTTACCGACATTGGCTTGCCGCCGATTAATCCTGCTGACGACCGGGCGATGATTTGCGGCAGCCCCGAAATGCTCAGAGACAGCTGTGAAACACTTAACAGTTTTGGTTTGACTATTTCCCCGAAAATGGGGCAGCGTGGTGACTACGTTATCGAACGCGCTTTCGTTGACCAATAAAACCTGAACGTATATTTCACAGGCAGCCATTGTCATACAATGTGCTGCCTGTTCTGTACCAGCCTGTAGCCAAACCGTTTATTATCCCTAATTCTGCCGTACACAATTATCCATGCAACATTTAATCTCCCTGCTAATCATCCTGATTCCCTTGTTTATCGGATTTTGCATACCCACACCGGCACGGGTTGTAAACTGGCTGAATTACGGGCTGGCATGGCTGGTATATCTGATTTTATTTCTAATAGGATTATCACTGGCGCAAGAACCCAATCTGGGCGCACAACTGGCTAATATCAGCTTAACAGTAGCGGTATTATTCGTCTGCCTTATCGCAGCCAACCTCCTGATATTTATCTGGTTTGACCGCCGTTATCCGTGGCGGCTGAAACGGCAGCAACAAACAGGCCAGTCCGGCAATACCAGTATTATGGGCAGTCTCAAGCAGGTTGGTTGTCTGCTTGCTGGGCTAATCGCCGGCAATTATCTCTCTTTTGACTGGCTGGGCAGCCCGCTGGCTGCTGTTAATAAAGCATTGATAATTTTGCTTTTACTGGTGGGCATGCAGTTGCGCAGCAGCGGCATTACCCTGCATCAGGTATTTCTTAATCGCCGCGGCGTTATCTGTGCCGGATTATTCACACTGGCCAGCCTGCTTGGTGGTTTGCTATTTGCCTTGATTATGCCTGATGTGTCTGTAAGTAAAGGGCTGGCACTCAGCAGCGGTTATGGCTGGTATTCACTTTCCAGCATTATCATGAGTCAGGCTTACGGTGCAGTCTGGGGCAGTATTGCCATGTTTAATGATCTGGCACGCGAATTCTTTGCCCTTATTTTTATTCCCGTACTGATACGTCGTTATCCCACTACAGCCGTCAGCGTAGGTGGTGCAACCAGTCTGGATTTTACTTTGCCAGTAATTCAGTCTTCCGGCGGCATTACTGCCGTACCGGTGGCAATCAGCTTTGGTTTTATTGTTAATATTACTTCGCCAGTATTGATGGTGTTTTTTTCATCACTAAAGTTTTAACAGATAATATTAATTATGACAATTATTCCCTAAATATCCTTCACAAAATCGGCATCCAAAAACATAACTATTTTCTTCATCTAATGTATCTTTACCCGTAAATGAGTGATTACAGTATTGGCATTTAGAAATACCTGATGCAAAAGCAAAGCAGTTTAAACAAAAATAATAATCTTTTTCTAATTCGACACAAGAACCTTCTTTTTCACAGTACCCACAACTTACCCATTCTTGGTCTAAATTATCAGAATCAGTAGCATATATAGTTTTTTGATTATTGGCTAAATAGGTATGAATATCATCAGTTACAATTTCATCATCGCATTTCGTGCAAATTAGTGTGTTTAATTCTTGGGGTTCTAATTTTATTGAGGATGGAATTTTTAAGAGTATATCTGTTTTACAATTATGGCAATTATATTTAATTTGTAATTGCATTGTTTCACATACTTTACAGGTAAATTCTGTAATTAATTTATGGTATATATTTGTTTTAACTGATGACTTAAAGCTGCAAACATTACATGTTTCTTTAGTCTCATAACTTTTTAATTCATCCTGTAAGTTGTCATATTTAATTTGCAGATATGATTTATGCTTTAATAGCAATTTTGTAATAATCTTAAGTTCACTATAGAAATCCTTAAAGAATTCTTTCCATTGATTTTGTAATAATTTATCTAAATAATAAAGAGCCTTATATCGGTTTATGATAATCCTATTTTTGTCTTCATTTTGAGTTTCTTCTGAAAAAAAATGAATAATTTTATTTCTAAGTTTTCTTAATTCTTTAAAAACTTCATGATTAATTAAACAAAGACTATCTTCATCATGTTCTTCGAGAATTTTTTGAGCTTGGGAAGTGGTAATAGAACTAAACTCTTTGTTAATAAAATTTTCTATCGTTGCATTTTTTGCATTAAAAAAATTAGTTTCCAGTCAATTTTAATTATTCGAGCTTTGAGAAAAAGTTCAAAAGCAGAGCACATGCAAATAATAGAAACCTTCAAATCATTTTCAAAATAATTGACTGATTTTTCTAAAAAATCTATTGCATTATGCACAAGTAATTTAAAATGCTCATTTACTACTTGTTGTTCCTCAGCGTTAAGTGATTCAGTTGTTTTGTCTGAATCAGTTTTAATTTGTTTAATATCCATTTAAATATAATTTCTTTTTTAAAATACCAACAATTTTATTAATATAACTTATATTGTAAAGAAAAATATTACATAATTTAATAAAAATCCTCAAAATATCAGTTTTAATTAGTACCAGTATTATTTTTGAGGTTGAAATAATCAATTTTAAAAAGATAAGCAGTGGTTATTAAAAATTTATGTAAGAGAAATCGAATAAAGTAAGAGAAATTTAATGTTAAGATTAAATTTTTTATATAAAAATTAATTTGATTAAATATATTGTTTAAAAATATAATCTGATATATAGGTTTGTTTTAATTTAATCAAAGCTTAAACTTAGGGAGGATAAGATGGATTATAAGTAAGCATCAAGACAGAGATATATATAATTTTTTATAAAAATAAAAATATATACATTGTCTGACCATAAAATAGTTCATTCGCCATAATAATCATTTAATATTATTTGCATAAATTATATGCCAAATAAAATGTATGTTTTAACACTTTTCAGGGATAACTAAGGATAAATATTAGATATTTATTGGTATTTATTTTTAAAAAATATATTTTTATTAAAATAATATTTTTCATTAATAATAAATTTTAATAATTTATTGCTAAAACAAATATAATAGAAAAAAAGGTGCACAAAATGTTTCAATTTTATTAGAATTAAAATAATTTATTAATTAATAACCTTTATATGCAATAAAGACTTAAAGATTTGCTTAAAATCAAAACTTTATTGTATATAATTGTAGTTAAACGGAAAAAGATTAATATACTAGTGAATATATCTGGAACGATAAATATTTTATATCTTAATGTTTAATATATTGATTATCGAAAAAAGGTCATTAATAAAAAATTTCATCTGTTTTATTTTATTTTGAATTACATTATGTTTTTTTATTGGCTTTAAATGCTATTAAGCGTAAATTAAAGACATAAAGTTTTAAAAATTAAGTTTTATCTCTGCTGCAAGCACAACAAATTGATCTTCTCAAAAATAAACAAAGAAAGAGAAACTTTATGTTTAAGTGGTACCGGGCAGTATCAGCAAATGAAAGAAAAACCTTTTGGGTATGCTTTAGTGGCTGGGCACTTGATGCTCTGGGAACACAGATGTTTGGATTGGTGATTCCGTCACTACTTGCATATTTTGCTATCAGTAAAGGGGAGGTCTGCTTATTCAGTAGTGTCACACTTGTCACTTCAGCACTGGGTGGCTGGTTTGCAGGAGCTCTTTCAGACCGGTACGGACGCGTTAAAACATTGCAAATTATGATTATATGGTTTGCAATTTTTACATTTTTGGCGGCATTTGTTACCGAATATCACTGGTTGCTGGTACTGAAAGCTTTACAGGGATTTGGTATTGGCGGTGAATGGGCTGCCGGAGCTGTACTGATGGCAGAAACCATCTCCAGCCAGTATCGCGGCAAAGTGATGGCAACAGTACAAAGTGCATGGGCAGTGGGATGGGGACTGGCCGTTATACTGTTTTCCGTTGTATTCAGTCTGGTTCCAGAAACTTTCGCCTGGCGCATCATGTTTGCAGTTGGTTTATTGCCGGCACTACTGATTTTTTATGTATGCCGGCATGTACAGGAGCCGGTAAAACAAACTAGCGTAGTTTCGAAAAATGAAAACAGCATGTCTATTACCGAAGCACTGTTCGGCATTTTTTCTCCTTCACTGATTCGTACTACTTTACTAGGCGGTTTGCTGGGGTTGGGCGCACATGGTGGTTATTATGCAATCATGTCGTGGCTGCCTACGTATCTGAAAGCAGAACGCCACCTTTCTGTGCTCAATTCCAGTGCTTATCTGGCAGTAATCATCGTTGCTTTCTGGTGTGGCTGTATGGTCAGTTCAGTTTTAATCGATAAAATCGGCAGGCGTTTTAATGTTGCCTGTTTTGCTATCTGCTGTGTAATTACAGTACGTGTTTATCTGTTTGTCCCCTTAACCAATACCCAGATGCTGTTTCTGGGTTTTCCGCTGGGATTTTTTGCTGCCGGTATTCCTTCCAGTCTGGGCGCATTATTCAATGAGTTGTATCCGCAGAAGTACAGAGGTGCCGGAGTAGGTTTCTGTTATAACTTTGGTCGTATTCTTTCCCCTGTATTTCCATTTCTGGTCGGGCATATGAGTGCTTCAATGTCGCTGGGTTCAGCCATTGGTATAGATGCCAACTGGGCTTATTCAATCGTGGTCATTAGCGTACTGCTGTTACCGGAAACCAAAGGGCGCAACTTAAGCGAGATTGATCAGGACGGTCAGATATTTGACAAATAGCAGATTGAGAAAGAGAAATAACATGAATCAGGAGTCGGTGGGTATTATAGACAGCCACGCCCATGTTTTTATGCTGTATTTACCGATGGTGGCCGGCCGCCGATATACACCGGCACAGAATGCGCCGCTCGCTGATTATCTGGCACATCTGGATGCTCATGGCTGTACACATGGCGTATTGATTCAGCCCAGTTTTCTGGGTTATGACAACAGCTTTATGCTTCAGGCTATTGCACAGACTAAACCCCGTCTCAGAGGCGTTGCCTGTGTTGAGCCATCTGTCACAATGCCTGAACTTGAAGCACTGGATAAAGCCGGTATTGTCGGTATACGCCTGAATATTATTAATGGTGTCCAGCCGGATTTACAAACCGATTCATGGCAAAATCTGCTTGATAAAGTAAAAGAGCTAAACTGGCATGTAGAAGTACATTGCCGCAGTAACAAACTTAATGACATGATTGCAACACTGCTCAAACAGGATGTGAAAGTGGTGATTGATCATTTCGGCCGACCTTCGGATTGTCAGCCTGCCCGCGATTATGGTTTTCAGCAGTTGCTCGAGTGGGGGCGTAGCGGAATGATATGGTGCAAACTGTCTGGAGCATACCGGATTAGTGCTGCCGCAGCAGAAGGTCACAAATTCTTTGCTTCTGCCATCCCTTTATTAGTAGAAAATCTGGGCAGCCACCGGCTGATGTGGGGCAGCGACTGGCCGCATACCCAATTTGAACAGCAGATTACCCCTGATTATCTGTCTGCACAGCTGAATATGCTGTTGCAGGATAAACAGCTGACACACAATATACTCTGGGATACACCGGCAAAGCTGTTCAGATTTATCTAAAAAATGCTGATTCGACTAACTGAAACCATTCAGGTAAGTAATCAGCTCAGTATGCGGAGAAACTGGCTTCAGCAGACAAAAAATATAAAACTTATTTACCCTACACACTATATCTTTAAATATTAATAATTCATTGATATCTTTATTGTGAAGTTATCATGGATTAAGAGAAACAGAATTTAAGCTTTATTGTCGCTGTCTGCATGGAGGCTCTGGCTATATCTGATTTGATATATAAAGTTAAAGCAAAATCTGATTAATCAGGAAAACTGTATGAACAAACTGCTGCTTACCTCTTTCTTATTGTTTTGTATATCCGCCGGTGCTGCTGCCAAAGAATAAAATTATGAAACCAGCGATGTGAACGATCTGCCGCCGCAGTGCATTACATTAAAAGCTTTTGTATCCACAGCCAACAATCAGTATGACATGGCCTATAAAGGGCAAAAATCTTTATCTGCTGCCGATAATGTTGTTTCCACCGAAATCAGAGCGGCGTTTCTGAAAGGGACGCCGGAAGAATATCTGAATAATGGCATGCTGCAATATTATAATCTGATAAAAAGAAACGGCCTTGAAAAGGAAATTGCAGAGAACCGGATTTATAATCTGACCGGTTTCATGTCACGTGAGGATTTAATCGATATCGCTAAAAAAATCAAAAATCAGGCCTTAAGCGGTAAACTGGACAGTAAACAGTTCAGACTGAATGATGAAACAGTGATTAATGCCTGTCTTAAAAAGGCAGCCAAACCACCGGCAGGCAGTGGCGCAGATTATTACAAAGCCATTGATTATTCTAAACGTACGCCGAAAAAATAAATACTCAACCGCCTGTATGGCGGTTTTTTATTCAAACTTTATTTTTGCCAGCAGTTTTCAATATTTCTGGATATTAATTCTTTATTCGTAAAAAAGATAAAAAATGTAGATAAGTACCTATCCGGAAAATTAATTAAATTTAAATGAATAAGAAATTTCAATGGATTCTTTTATGCCTAACACACTTTGTAAATTTATGCAATGATCTCCATACTCATATTCAAGCAATATAAGTCTAGTTTTTTTGCTTTCATTAAAATTAAACATATATGCATATTTTTCAATTGCTTGCTCTATTTGGAATGGAGTTTGTTGAAAGCTTCCAAAAATTTCTAAAAATAAAAATTCTAATAACTCTAAATAATTATTGCAACCATCATCAATTGGAGTACAGTGAGATTGAATATCTTTTAATGTATCATAAAACCCCCTAGTATCTCCAAAGCCCAAATTTTTATATATATTTAGGGATTTTAATTTTAATATAATTAAAAATATTAACATAATAATATTTGACCAATGTTCTAAGTTAATTGTAGCATCGGTTCTAATAACAATATTAAAAATATTAAAGAATACCTCTTGTTCTCTTAAAGTTACATTATATTTATTGACAATATCTACTAAAAAATTTTTAGGATTGGTTAAGCGTTTTCCTTTATTTAAAAAATATTTTTCAAGGGAGAATTTACGAATCAAACGAATAATATATGGTTGAATTGATGATCGCGGAAGCAGATAATCAAAATCAATAAACCGGCGCAGATAGCCGTTAACATCCAGCCCTTGGCCATACACAGCCCTGATAGAATGGCTAAGCTGAGTTTTATCCGTCGCCAGTACAAAAATGATATTGTCTACGTTAAACAAATGTTTGGCTTTTTCCAGTACCTCAATCGCAAAATCAGGGCGGCAGCGATCCAGCTCATCAATAAAAATTACCAACGGCTTTTGTTTATCGCCACCGGTATAGCATTGTGCCAGTTTACTTAATTCTTCTTTAAATTTGCTTAAAGTTCTCCGAGATTCTTCGTATTTTTTTATCTGTTCTTTCACCATTGATTCCCCCAATGCACTTAAGGTTTTAGATAATTCATCAGCATTGGTTAAACCACCTGAAATAGCTTTAATACTTAGATTGGCAGCAGAAGGTGCAACAGCTTTAGCAAAATTGGCTGCATATTTATAAATAAACTCAAATGTTTCATCGACTTTAGATTTATCTAGCTGCTTTAATTTCTTTATAGATAAACTAATTTCCCCAATCAGTGCAATCAAGGCGTCGTCAGTATAATCATTTTCCCATGCATTAAAATAAATTGTAGGTATATGCTGATTCTTCAGGTATTGCTGCCACATTTTGATAAAGGTGGTTTTACCCTGTCCCCAGCCACCATCAATACACAGTACAATAGACTGTTCAAAGCTGGTAATAAATTGGGTTAGATTCTCGATATTCTCTTTTCTGCCCAGTGCATCGTTTTTAAACGGATTATCGGCATCAATTTCGATAGGCTGGCATTTGCCCAGGCTGAGTTTACCCATAAAACTTTTTCCCCTGTATAACAATATTCTGCCGGTACTCACCGGTTATTCTGGTTGGTGTAATCAATGATTTGATTATAATATTTCTGAATGGCTGTAATACAGAAATCAATCCGGAAAAGCGCATAAAAATATACCCTTTGCGGGTTTTACAACACAGCCAGACAGGGCGCAGTATGATTTCACCAACTATCTCTTGCCTGCTGTCGGCTAACGCAAAACCACCGGCCGGCAGGGCAGGCTCGGCATAATATGCCTGATTGGCTGCTGTGGAATATTAACTTTCTGATTAAATAACTGATTTGTTAGAAAACCCCTATAAAAAGTAAAGTCTGGCAGCAGCCGGTATTTCAGCAAGCAAAAGTGATATAAAGCATTATGTTCAAACTTGCTTTTTACCTGTAATGGCCTTATTTGTAAGCCAAAACCGCTGCCGGCGGTTTTGGCTGTTTCAGCCGTGATTTTTTGCTGAGTTGAATTTTATTTAGGTTACAAACTTATGGATGTTATTCAGTATCCGGGTAGTGTGTTTAAACTGCACCAGCCATTTCCGCCTGCCGGTGATCAGCCGGCTGCAATCAAAGGATTGCTGGAGGGACTGGAAGACGGTTTGTCCGGCCAGACCCTGCTCGGGGTTACCGGTTCCGGTAAAACATTCACCATGGCCAATGTGATTGCGCAAAGCGGCCGGCCGGCGATTATCATGGCGCATAACAAAACGCTTGCCGCCCAGTTGTATGCGGAAATGCGCGAGTTTTTTCCGGAAAACGCAGTCGAGTATTTTGTTTCCTATTATGATTACTATCAGCCGGAAGCCTATGTGCCCAGCCGTGACCTGTTTATCGAAAAAGATTCGGCCATTAACGAGCATATCGAGCAGATGCGTCTGAGTGCCACCAAAAGCCTGATGCAGCGTCAGGATGTGGTGATTGTGGCAACTGTATCGGCCATTTATGGTATTGGTGACCCTAATGAGTATCACCAGATGATTCTGCACCTGAAAGAAGGACAGAAAATCGACCAGCGCGATATCATCGCGCGTCTGGTAGCCATGCAGTATGAGCGTGGTGATATCGACTTTGCCCGTGGTTCTTTCCGCGTGCGCGGTGATGTGATTGATATTTTTCCCGCGGAAAGCTCTGAGCTGGCTTTGCGTGTCAGCCTGTTTGACGACGAAGTAGACCGTATGCAGCTGTTCGACCCGATATCCGGCAGCCTGCAACAGCGGGTAGGGCGCTATACTGTATTTCCGTCCAGCCACTATGTTACCCCGCGCGAAACCGTATTGCGGGCATGTGAAAATATCAAACAGGAGCTGGGCGACCGGATTAAATGGTTTACCCATGAAGGACGTCTGGTCGAAGCGCAGCGCATTGAACAGCGCACCCGCTTTGATCTGGAAATGCTCTATGAAATGGGCTTTTGCAAAGGTATTGAAAACTACTCACGCCACTTTTCCGGCAAACCGGAAGGAGAGCCGCCGCCTACTTTAATGGATTATCTGCCCAAAAATGCGCTGATGTTTATTGATGAAAGCCATGTTACCGTCAGCCAGATTGGCGGTATGTACAAGGGCGATGCTTCACGTAAGCAGAATCTGGTGGATTATGGCTTTCGCCTGCCGTCTGCGCGGGATAACCGGCCGTTAAAATTCCATGAATTTGAGCGGGTGATGCCGCAAACCATATTTGTGTCGGCTACACCGGCGAAATATGAAGAAGAACATGCCGGTCAGGTAGTCGAGCAGGTGGTGCGACCCACCGGTCTGGTGGATCCGGAAATCATTATCCGTCCTGTGGCTACACAGGTAGACGACTTACTCTCGGAAATCAATATCCGCCGCGAGCTGGGCGAGCGCGTGCTGGTCACCACGCTAACCAAACGCATGGCCGAACAGCTTACCGATTACTACGCTGAGCTGGGTGTAAAAGTGCGCTATCTGCACAGTGACATTGATACCGTCGAACGGGTAGAAATCATTCGTGACCTGCGTCTGGGATTGTTTGATGTACTGGTAGGCATTAACCTGCTGCGTGAAGGGCTGGATATTCCCGAAGTTTCACTGGTGGCAATTCTGGATGCGGATAAAGAAGGTTTTCTGCGCAGTCACCGCAGCCTGATTCAGACCATAGGTCGCGCTGCACGCAATGTTAACGGTAAAGCTATACTGTATGCCGATAAAATTACCGATTCCATGAAAGCCGCCATAGACGAAACCGAGCGCCGCCGTGCCCGTCAGATATCCTTTAATGCAGAACACGGTATCGTGCCTCAGCAAATTAAAAAACAGGTACGCGACCTGATAGATGGCGTTTACCACGATGAAAACGGCAGCAAAGGGCGAGGTCGCAGCAAACTCAAAGTTGGAGAAATCCATAACGAAGATGATGCTGTTAAAGAAATCGCCAAACTGGAAAAAGCCATGCAGGCTGCTGCACGTGATTTACAGTTTGAAGAGGCAGCACAGATTCGGGACAAAATCCGTGCGATTAAAGAAAATCTGTTATTTGGTGCCAGCGAAGCTTAATCACTGGCTTTTTCTGCACCGGCTGCGGTAAAGTATCTAGTATCATGCCGGAGTAGTCAGAGATACTTAACACCAAACAGCATACTTGCATACGGCATTGTCAGGTACACTGAATAACACAAGCCGGCTCCTGTTAGCCGGCCGATCAGAACGGGACAGCATCATGCAGCACAAGCAGATCCATACCCATCATCCATCAGCTTTGGCCAGACTGCCCGCAATTATGCTGCAAACGCTAAGCAGTGTAATCATCACCGCTTTATTCTGTACTATATTATTTTACTGGCGCGCCAATAGTGAACTGCCCTTGATGCAGATCAGCTTACTTAATTTCAATGATATCAAGCTTATTCTTGTACTTATCTGTGGCTGCATGCTTTTTGCGTTAGTCCCTTCACTATTGGCGGCCGTATTCTGCTCTTATTTTATCTGGCGTCTGCCGCGCTTTCTGCTCAGCGCAGCCGCAGCCGCAGCCATTATTGCCTTTTCAGTCGCACTCCTGCAAAACTGGCTATTTAGCTGGCCGCTGGACTGGATACCGATACTGTTTAATGCACTGGCCACCGCCATCAGTGCGCTGTGTGTAAGCCGTTTGCAACAATAGGCACAGAAAAAATAGCCATAACCGCAGCGGTCATAGCCGGCATAGTTATAATACCCTTGTTATTGATTTGTAAAAATTTGTATAAAAATATATAAAAATTAATTTAAAACAATAAAGATATAATCATTTGCTGTTACTATAAAATAGCATTGTCATGCTAATAAAAAACAATTTTCTTAATAAACAATAAAATAGTTAATAAAAAGCCATAGAGTCTGGTACATACCGTATTTTGCTATTGCTGCCTGTTAGTAAAAGTGCTTAAATTAACCACTTGTTATTGTCAATGATTTAAGTCAAAAACAAGTAAATCACACCAATATTGATTACTCCGTGTGCGAACTTCCAGATAAACATTTAATCAGAGTAGCCTGAAGAGAAGAGAAAAGAGTTTGCGTTATGAAAAACACCAATAGCGATAGCTCAGCAGACGTAGTATTAATCGGCGCCGGCATAATGAGCGCGACACTGGGAACCTTTCTTAAGGGGTTACAGCCAGACTGGCAGATTAATATCTACGAACGTCTCGCTGGAGTGGCTACAGAAAGCTCAGATGCATGGAATAATGCCGGTACCGGTCATTCAGCCCTATGCGAACTCAATTACACCCCTGAGCTGAAAGACGGCACAATCGAAGT
The DNA here is from genome assembly GCF_016100525.1 of Snodgrassella sp. W6238H11. Lineage (NCBI taxonomy): Bacteria > Pseudomonadati > Pseudomonadota > Betaproteobacteria > Neisseriales > Neisseriaceae > Snodgrassella > Snodgrassella sp. W6238H11. Next base: position 59,590 of record NZ_JACFSH010000004.1, read on the forward strand.
ATCCAAAGCAATTAAAATTATCGAACAGTTTGAATTGTCCAAACAATTCTGGGCATCACTTGTCGATGCCGGCATGATTGCCAATCCCAGTGAATTTATCCGCAGTGTGCCGCATATGAGCCTTGTACGCGGTGAAACTGATGTTGCTTTTCTGCGTAAACGTTTTGCCGCCTTGCAGCAATACCGCCTGTTTCAGGATATGGTTTATACCGAAGATAAAGAGCAGATTAGCCAGTGGGTGCCGCTCATGATGCAGGGGCGGGATAACAGTGAGCCAATAGCCGTTACCTGGTCGGATCTGGGTACCGATGTCAATTACGGCGCCTTAAGCCGCATCCTGATTAACAACCTCACCAGTCACGGCTGTCAACTGCATCTGCAACACGAAATTATCGACTTGAAACAGCAAGATGGCCGCTGGCACCTGAAAATCAAAGATTTAACTAATCAAACCTGTCACCAAGTATCTGCCCGCTTTGTATTTATCGGCGCAGGTGGCGGCTCTCTCAGACTGCTGCAGAAAAGCCAGATTGAAGCCAGCAAAGGCTACGGCGGCTTTCCCGTATCCGGTCAGTGGCTGGTATGTAAAAATCCCGAAATTGTCAGACAGCATAATGCCAAAGTATATGGCAAAGCATCAGTCGGCGCCCCGCCGATGAGTGTACCGCATCTTGATAAACGGGTTATCGATGGCGAAGATGCATTGCTTTTTGGTCCTTTTGCCGGCTTTACCACCAAATTTCTCAAATGCGGCTCATTTAAAGATCTGTTCCAGACTCTGAATTTTGCCAATATTTGCCCCATGCTCACCGTCGGCGTACATAACTTCGCCCTTGAGCATTACCTGATACAGCAGGTACGATTAAGCTTTACCGACCGCATGCAGGAATTACGTACCTTTTATCCCGAAGCCCGCGATGAAGACTGGCATCTGGCCGTTGCCGGCAATCGCGTACAGGTAATCAAAAAAGATCCGCAAAAAGGTGGCGTGCTACAGTTTGGTACTGAGCTGGTAAAATCTACCGATGGTACACTGGCTGCCCTGTTAGGCGCATCTCCGGGTGCTTCTACTTCCGTATCCATTATGCTTGAATTACTCGAACACTGCTTTGCCGATAAAGTCAGCGGCGAATGGAAGCAAAAACTGCATGAATGGATACCGAGCTATGGTCAGAAACTGGAACAAAACCCCGAGCTGGTACAGCGTATTCGCGACTGGACAATTAAATCGCTTAACTTACATACTCCGCAACAACAAACCATAAACAACTGAACACACACATACTAAAAACCATTATTGCCATAAACTTCCTTACCAAATTCTTGCTGAATTTGGTTTTTTTTTGTGTTATTGCCGCAATTTAGAGCATACACGTACCGGTATACAGTGATAGTTTCGTCTGTAATTATTACTGTACTGGTTATACTGTAGTTACTTTCCAACACTATAATTTTAAAATCGCAACTAAAGCATAAAACTGAAAAAAAACACTTGCTGTACGGATTAAATTTATTTAGTATAAGTTAAAAGTAAATAACATAGACATACAAAAATATATAATTATAACTAACACTTATAACTATATAGTGCAGTAATAAGCGCCACTTCATTTTTCAAAAATGCGGTGGCGTTGTTTTTGTATCAGCCCGGTCGCAACAAGTATGATTTATATCACCGGATAAAATTTTTCCTGATAGCAGGGCAGAGCCTGCATTCACCGTCAATCCGGCATCTTCAAGCAATATTCCGTTTATAATAATACCGCTTAATCCAGCGGATATAGGACACTGTTTTTTTCCGTGTATCACTATCAGACACAGCAGAAATCTTATTTTCTGAACAATAGCCGCATATCCGTGCTTATCGCTAAAACTTATATAGAAAATCCATACACATAAAAATACCGCTATATCGATAACACAATAAACTCAAGATAAACAAACAAACTGATTATGCAAGAATTCCGTATAACTGCATCGACATCAGCTATCACATTGATACTAAAGCTTAAATATAGTCTGATATATTGATTTATATATCTTTACTGCGTATTGTAATCAGCAGAGGAATAAAGATCAGGCAAAGAAATACCATAAATAGAATTTGATAATTTAAAGCTTCCAGGATTACCAATCCCTCCGCCACCAAATTCTGCCTTTAGTCATATAAATACGCCGACAATGTCGGCGGATAAAGTTTTTTCAGATTATGATAATAGGTCATTTTTATGATTATTTCCCCATTGGCAAAGCATATCTAAAATAGGAACTAAAGATTTACCTCGTTCTAATAACCCATATTCCACTTTAGGTGGAATTTGCGGATATTCTTTTCTAAAAATTAATTTATCTTTTTCCATCTCTTTTAGGGTATTACTCAGTGTCTTAAAAGAAATATGATTAATGCTTCGTTTAAGTTCATTGAATCGCATTGAGGGTTGATTTTCGTTTAACCAATAAAGAATAACAATTTTATACTTACCTCGAATCATTGAGAGAGTGTAATTAAATCCACTATCCTCAAAATGATCTTCGGCACAATGATGATTTTCCATGTAGATACTTTCCATAAAGATAGTACATAACAGTAATTACCGTACTTCAAAAATAATCGTATTAATATTAGTATGACTTAATTATTGATAATAATATAGATGGAATATTTAACAATGAAACGCACTTTAGTGATTGTAGCTCATCCTCACCTAGCCTCTTCAAGTGTTAACCGATGCTGGGTTAATAGATTAAATCAGTATCATGAACAAATAACCATACATGATTTATATTCTTACTATCCCTCTTATAAAATAGACTCAAGCTTCGAACAAAACTTAATTGAAAATCATCAAAATTTGGTAATTCAATTTCCGATATATTGGTTTAATTGTCCACCATTATTAAAACAATGGTTAGATGACGTTTTCACTTACGGATGGGCATTTGGTGCCTTAGGCGATAAATTAAAAAGTAAAAAAGTAGGTTTAGCTGTTTCGGCAGGTATAAAGAAAGCGGACTATTCTCAAACAGGACATTATAAATATACACTTGAGCAAATTCTCAGCCCCTTTGAATTAACAATAAATTACGTTCAGGCTGATTATCAGCCCGTTTTTGCAATTTATGGCGCAAATAATGAGCCAGACTATCCGGATAAAATTACACAAAAAGATATAGATAAAAGTGCAGATGATTATGTGAACTGGATGAAAAAATTAGGAATGCTAATTTAAAACAGATCATTAAAGTTCATCCAAGCTTATTACTAAATAAAATCTGCTCTGGACTAAAAATTAAGAAATATACTGCATATTTCTTATTTTCCTAAAGTAATGGGTATTTAATGATTTTATTCTGAATAAAAAATGAAACGGTACAGACTCCTGAATATTTTTTACAAAATCTATAAATTTCAGGCTCAATGAGCTTTTCCTGCGAAATTTTATTACTAATTGAAACATCAGCAAACTAGCCGATAATGTCGGCATATTCTTCTATACCTGGAACGTGGCAAAATCAGTTGCGATTTCAGTATGGATAAAAATACTCTTAGCCTCATTAACTAATTTAGCATTGTCATTGAGAGAATATCGGGGGCTTATATGCGTTATAATCAATCTTTTAACATTGGCTTGTTTAGCAATCGTGGCTGCATGAACAGTGGTAGAATGACCATGCTCAATTGCTTTTTGTCCTAATGCACTTTCATGCGTTGCTTCATGCACAAGTACGTCAACATCTTTAGCTAATTCAATTGAAGCATCACAAGGTACTGTATCACCTAAAATAGCCAGTTTTTTCCCTTGTTTAAAATCACCAAGATAATTTCGACCATCAATGACACGGCCATCAGCTAGTGTTACTGTTTTACCTTCTTTTAAATAGGCATAATGTGGACCAGGATTAATATTATCTTGCTGTAATTTGTCGATATCTAAGACAGGTGATGAATCCTTTTCAATAACACGATAACCAAAACAAGGTACCCGATGCGCCAATAATTTGGCTTCAACCCGTAATTTAGTATCTTCAAATACCAAACCATCTTGATCAAGTTCAATAATGTTTAAAGGATAAGTTATCCAGGAATAACTAATATCAATCACAGTTTGAATAAATTGTTTGATACCTTTAGGGCCAATCAAAGTTAGTTCCGATTGATTTTGGATTAATGAACGTGTAGTTAAAACACCCGGTAAACCAAACAGATGATCACCATGCAAATGTGTTATAAATATCATCTCTAATTTGGCTAAGCTGAATTTTGCTTTCTGCATTTGCATTTGAGTTGCCTCACCACAATCAAAAAGCCATAATCGTCCTCTTTCTTGTCGGAGATCGAGCATAATACTACTGACATTGCGCTCAGCGGTCGGTGAGCCTGAGCTTGTTCCTAAAAAAGTGAGTTTCATAACTATATCAATCTTTTATTGAATGTCTTATTACATACTGAGAATAACAATACATAACTTTATTTTGATGCAATAACAATAAGTAGAAAAAAATTTATAGCAGTTACAAACAATCAGACCGATAAAGATCAAGTTGTTTTGTTCGTTGAAAATTTAGTTCAGCTAAATAAGTGTATTTTAACATATTTAGAGCATTACCAATTGCTCCACCCCCTAACGAATAAGCAAAGTCACACTGTAAATCACGATATTTAATCAATTCTTTATCAGATTTTTTAAGTTTATTTTTTGCAATTACCGATGTACACTTTTTCTTCATAAAAATTTGAAAATACATTAAAAAATTTCTGCGGCGATCTATTTAACTCAGCCTGACTGATATAAAATTTTTTCTAAACATTTAGTCAATTCTGCTTCTGAAGAGGAGTAATAGAATCTTCTTACAGCCATACCAATCACTATAAAAACCATAAAACGGTTGCAGCACACCATACGGAAAGAGATATGCAGTTAAAATAATACTTGCCTGAGAAATAGGGCTGCCAAAATCCACTGAAATATCGGGTAAAAGAAGTGAAGCAACCCAATTATCTGCGGCTGAAATAAACCCAGCAAATCCGGGTAAGATAAGAACAAAATAAATTTTTTATAAAATTCATCATTAATTCAGCTTAATATTCTGAGTTATACATTTTGTTACATATCGAAAAAATTTTAGCTATCAGGTCACTATTATAGTCCTGAATATTTTCATTTATATATCAAATGATTAACAAATACATTTTAATTATATAATAAAGATTACAGAGAGCCGGCGCGTCTTTCAACGATCCTCATTAATTATTTATAATCAACTTTATCGAAATTATTTCAACAACCAATCCTAAAGAAGAAATATCAATTCCATCAATCATAATAAATTGATTCATATACAAATTTTCGACATAAATCAAACCTTCATCAGCAAAAATTAAATATAATATTCAATCTGTTGAGAGTGAATTAGCATTGCTCAATATAATTAATCCATTGCTATACTGTTTGTTTAATTCAATAACAAACAGATTTAGTGCAGATAAAATACAGTAAGCGCATTTATCGGATGATAGTCCGCTATCTATTATTGATTAAATCTGTAGGCCACAGAAACTAATATTGTCTTTTATATCTATAAAGTGAGCATTAAATGTCAGGAAGAAAAATATTCACCGCAAGCCGCCTTATCCGGCTGAGCTTATTACTACTGTCGGCTACCGCAGTTACCTCCTGCGGCGGCGGGTTTGAGCCTTTTGTCGGCGTTACTTCCGGCAAAAACAAAGCCTACGCTGCACCAGTGGAGGCACTTGTATACGTCTATGAAAATATTTCCGGTGGTTCAATCAATGGTGGTTGTATACCGAATACTAATGGTGTCGACGATTACGAAGTAGGTAAAAAGCGTTATGGTGGTGGTTCTACATGTGGAGCAGCTTATCTATCGGCGAAATGGAAACCGGGCATGATGGCACGTATTAACTGGAGGGTTTTGCCATATCCGGGCTGGCATGCGAGAGGATTAGATTTGCCTGGTGTGAATGTTGATCAAAATGAACGTGCTACTATTCAGCAATACAGTGAAAACTATTCAGCAGTAATCCCATTACCACCTCCACCACCATCTGCCGGTGATGATTTTGGCAAGGTAGCAAATATCACAGTGCATTTTCTGGCCTGTAATCAATTGTATATTACTTACGGTACAGTAGAAGAAGGCAGAAATACGCCAATGCATTACAAATTGTTTGCGAAAAGCCAGAAACTATGCACCCCACGTCCATCAATCAAATCCATGGCAGATTACCGGCGCAATAAAGCCAAGCTGGATGCAATCAAGCAGGAGCGGGCAAATATTAAGCAGGTAATCCTGCCCGAATATATTAAGGAACTCGAGCAGCAGGGTAAGCTGCCGGTTACTGCTAAATAGACGGGCAGATTTTGCTGCTTGGTGCGCCGGTTGATTTGGCAACGGCAACAGTGACAGCTGCCGGCGCTGCAACCGGCACTTTCACCACAACGGAATGAATCCCGCATAGCCATAAAAACAAATAAAAACCAGAATATCGCAATATTATGCTGTAAAAAATTAATATATACATAAATAATGTCTTGGTCCGGAAAATTAATTATATTCAGCATATTAATGTAAACAATATCCTGCGCCGGTAGCTGTAATTGTGTAAAATATTGATATGTAATAAAAGCTGGAAGCGATACCATCAATTAAAACCGGCATAAAGCAGAAAAAACAGACACGGCTGCTAATACAAAGTTAACACCGAATTTTGCATAAAAATACCGTATCAATTCAAGAATAGTGAGCATTAAATGTCTGGAAGAAAAATATTCACCGCAAACCGCCTTATCCGGCTGAGCTTATTGCTATTGTCGGTAACCGCGGTTACCTCCTGTGGCGGAGGTTTCGAACCTTTTGTCGGCGTTACGTCCGGCAAGAACAAAGCTTATGCGGCGCCAGTGGAGGCATTGGAATACAATTATGAAAATATGTCTGGTGGTTCAATCAATGGTGGTTGTATTCCCAAAACACCGGGCGTAGATGATTATGAAGTTGGTAAAAAACGCTTTGGTGGAGGTGCAACTTGCGGCGCTGCCTATTTGCCGGCGAAATGGAAACCAGGTATGACTGCGCGAATTCACTGGCGAGTGCTACCATATCCTAAATGGCATCCAAAAATGTTAAATTTGCCCGGTGTGAATTTTGATGAAAAAGAATCAGCTATTATTGGTCAATATGATGAAAATCATTCAGCGGTAATTCCTTTACCACCTCCGCCACCGTCTGCCGGTGATGATTTTGGCAAGGTAAGTAATATCACAGTGCATTTTCTGGCTTGTAATCAGTTATATATTGATTACGGTACTACAGATGATGATACCCGTGAAGCAGTAAAGAAACAGTTTGAACTATTTAGGAAAAGCCAGAAACTATGCACACCGCGCCCGTCAATCAAATTCATGGCGGATTACCGGCGCAATAAAGCCAAACTGGATGCAATCAAACAGGAGCGGGCAAATATTAAGCAGGTAATCCTGCCCGAATATATTAAGGAACTGGAGCAGCAGGGCAAGCTGCCGGTTACTGGTAAATAGACTGGCGGTTTTTGCTGCTTAGTACGCCGGTTGATTTGGCAACAGTGACAGCCATCGCCGGCGCTGCAACGGACACTTTCACCACAACGGAATTAATCCCGCATAGCCATAAAAACAAATAAAAATCAGAATATCGCAATATTATGCTGTAAAAAATTAATATATACATAAATAATGTCTTAGTTCGGAAAATTAATTATATTCAGCATATTAATATAAATAATATTCTGCGCCGGTAGTGGTAATTGTGTAAAATATTGATATAGGTAGTAAAAGCCGGAAGCGATACCATCAACCAAAACCGGCATAAAGCAGAAAAAACAGACACGGCTGCTAATACAAAGTTAACACCGAATTTTGCATAAAAATACCGTATCAATTTAAGAATAGTGAGAATCAAATGTCTGGAAGAAAAATATTTACGGCAAGCCGCCTTATCCGGCTGAGCTTATTGCTATTGTCGGTAACCGCTGTTACTTCTTGTGGCGGAGGATTTGAACCTTTTGTCGGCGTTACTTCCGGTAAAAACAAAGCTTATGCTGCGCCGGTGGAGGCACTTGTATACGTCTATGAAAATATCTCTGGTGGTTCAATCAATGGTGGCTGCATTCCGAATACTAATGGTGTTGACGATTATGAGGTTGGTAAAAAACGCTTTGGGGGGGGATCTACTTGTGGTGCAGCTTATCTGCAGGCGAAATGGAAGCCGGGTATGACTGCGCGTATTAACTGGCGAGTGTTACCTTACCCCGGCTGGAAAGCCCGTATGTTAGATATGCCGGGAGTTAATTTTGATGAAAGTCAAAAAAGTATAATGAGGCAATATTATGAAAACTATTCCGCAGTAATACCATTACCACCACCGCCACCGTCTGCCGGTGATGATTTTGGCAAAGTAAGTAATATTACTGTCCATTTTCTGGCTTGTAATCAGTTATATATTGATTACGGTACTACAGATGATGATACCCGCGAAGCGGTAAAGAAACAGTTTGAACTATTTAAGAAAAGCCAGAAGCTGTGTACCCCCCGCCCGTCAATCAAATCCATGGCAGATTATCGGCGCAATAAAGCCAAAATGGATGCAATCAAGCAGGAACGGGCTAATATTAAGCAGGTGATTCTGCCGGAGTACATTAAAGAATTGGAGCAGCAGGGCAAGCTGCCGGTTACTGGTAAATAGACTGGCGGTTTTTGCTGTTTAGTGCGCCGGTTGATTTGGCAACAGTGACAGCCATCGCCGGCGCTGCAACCGACACTTTCACCACAACGGAATTAATCCCGCATAGCCATAAAAACAAATAAAAACCAGAATATCGCAATATAATGCTGTAAAAAATTAATATATACATAAATAATGTCTTAGTCCTGAAAATTAATTATATTCAGCATATTAATATAAACAATATTCTGCGCCGGTAGCTGTAATTGTGTAAAATATTGATATGTAATAAAAGCTGGAAGCGATACCATCAATTAAAACCGGCATAAAGCAGAAAAAACAGACACGGCTGCTAATACAAAGTTAACACCGAATTTTGCATAAAAATACTGTATCAATCCAAGAATAGTGAACATTAAATGACTGGAAGAAAAATATTCACCGCAAACCGCCTTATCCGGCTGAGCTTATTGCTGCTGTCGGCTACTGCAGTTACCTCCTGCGGCGGCAGGTTTGAGCCTTTTGTCGGCGTTACTTCCGGTAAAAACAAAGCCTATGCCGCACCGGTCGAGGCGCTTGTATACAATTATGAAAATATCTCTGGTGGTTCAATCAATGGCGGCTGTATTCCCAAAACACCGGGTGTAGATGATTACGAAGTAGGTAAAAAGCGTTATGGTGGTGGTGGTTCTTGTGGCGCTGCCTATCTGCCGGCGAAATGGAAACCGGGCATGATGGCACGTATTAACTGGCGGGTTTTGCCTTATCCTGGCTGGCATGCCAGAGGATTAAATGTTCCTGGTATGGTTAGAGATCCTAAAGAATTAGCCATTCTTGATCAGTATGATGAAAACTATTCAGCAGTAATTCCATTACCACCACCGCCAGCATTTGCTGGTGATGATTTTGGCAAGGTAAGAAATATCACAGTGCATTTTCTGGCATGTAATCAGATATTTATTGATTACGGTACCCGACAGGAAAATGCCCCGGAAGTAGTAAAAAAACAGTTTGAACTATTTGCCAAAAGCCAGAAACTATGCACCCCCCGCCCGTCAATCAAATCCATGGCAGATTACCGGCGTAATAAAGCCAAGCTGGATGCAATTAAGCAGGAACGGGCAAATATTAAGCAGGTGATTCTGCCGGAGTACATTAAAGAACTGGAGCAGCAGGGCAAGCTGCCGGTTACTGGTAAATAGACTGGCGGTTTTTGCTGCTTAGTGCGCCGGTTGATTTGGCAACAGTGACAGCCATCGCCGGCGCTGCAACCGACACTTTCACCACAACGGAATTAATCCCGCATAGCCATAAAACTAAATAAAAACCAGAATATCGCAATATTATGCTGTAAAAAATTAATATATACATAAATAATGTCTTAGTCCGGAAAATTAATTATATTCAGCATATTAATATAAATAATATTCTGCGCCGGTAGTGGTAATTGTGTAAAATATTGATATAGGTAGTAAAAGCCGGAAGCGATACCATCAACCAAAACCGGCATAAAGCCGGCAAATCAGACACGGCTGCTAATACAAAGTTAACACCGAATTTTTCATAAAAATACCGTATCAATTTAAGAATAGTGAGAATCAAATGTCTGGAAGAAAAATATTTACGGCAAGCCGCCTTATCCGGCTGAGCTTATTGCTGCTGTCGGTAACCGCTGTTACTTCCTGTGGTGGAGGTTTCGAACCTTTTGTCGGTGTTACTTCCGGTAAAAACAAAGCCTACGCTGCACCGGTAGAGGCACTGGAATACAACTATGAAAATATGTCTGGCGGTTCAATCAATGGCGGTTGTATTCCTAAGACACCGGGTGTAGATGATTATGAGGTAGGTAAAAAACGCTTTGGCGGTGGTTCTACATGTGGAGCAGCTTATCTATCGGCGAAATGGAAACCGGGAATGACCGCACGTATAAACTGGCGGGTTTTGCCTTATCCGGGTTGGCATGCGAGAGGATTAGATTTGCCTGGTGTGAATGTTGATCAAAATGAACGTGCTACTATTCAGCAATACAGTGAAAACTATTCAGCAGTAATACCATTACCACCACCGCCACCGTCTGCCGGTGATGATTTTGGCAAAGTAAGGAATATCACAGTGCATTTTCTGGCTTGTAATCAATTGTATATTACTTACGGTACAGTCGAGGAAGGCAGAAATACGCCAATGCATTACAAATTGTTTGCGAAAAGCCAGAAACTATGTACGCCACGTCCGTCAATTAAATCTATGGCAGATTACCGGCGCAATAAAGCCAAGCTGGATGCAATCAAGCAGGAACGGGCAAATATTAAGCAGGTAATCCTGCCGGAATATATTAAAGAACTGGAGCAGCAGGGTAAATTACCTACGCCGAGTAAATAAAATATCATTTAATTTTTCGCAGCCATACCGCAGCTTGCCGGTATGGCTGCGTTTTTTATATTGTGTTTTTATTTATAATTATGTAAACAAAACTACATAAAATGTATTAAATATGTTAAAATAAATGGTTACGGAAATGGTGCATTCAGATAGCGCTTATATCGGCATAAATGCACAGACCAGGGAGCAGCGTCGGCATCCGGGCAAACAGAATCAGCCTGCCTCACAATACGAAGTACTACCGGCCACCGGCACTCAGCTTATTTGTATTTCTTAGTTAAAGAGGGAAACCAGTTATGGCGAGTAACGACGATAATAAAAAACAGCCGAATGCACCTGCCGGTGCTCCGCAGCCGGGAGGTGCCGGCGGCGGTAAACCGGGTGCAGGCGGAAAACCTGCCGGTGGCGGTGCCGCAGGCGGTAAGCCGGGTGCAGGTGATAAACCTGCCGGTGCCGCAGGAGCGGGCAAGCCGGGTGGCGGCAAAGCGCCGCTGCCAACGCCGAATAATCCGCACAATAAAGGAATCAGTATAGACAGCATCACTGCCGGCCACTCGCCAGAGCAGAATGATTTCGGAATTTATAAGGATGGTGACGCTGCCGATGCTGCCAATCATCCGCCTCCTGCCAACCCGAAAAAACCGCAGTCCGGGCAAAACCAGTCGAATAAGCCGCAGTCTGGACAGAATCAGCCGAACAAGCCGCAGTCTGGGCAAAACCAGTCGAATAAACCGCAGTCCGGGCAAAACCAGCCAAACAAGCCGGCAGCTTCGCAGCAAGGTCAAAAACCGGGCGCTAAAACACCGGCGAATACAACAGCGAATGGTAACAAGCCCGACGACAAATTTCTGCCGCAAACCGGGCCAGGAGTCCCCCCTCTGGACAAACCGCCGAGTATCGGAAAAAAGATCGGCGATAAGCTTAAGCCGTATTTGCCGACGATTAAGCCGATTGAATTTCAGTGGCCGGGCGTGCTTAAACCGGATGAGTTTCCTACTGCCGCCGGTGGTCGTCTGCCGGCTTCAATCAGCAGCATTCAGGAAAACCGCAAAGACAATAATTTTGTCGACCGCACTAAAGCCAAGCCGTGCCAGAAAGTGCTTAAAATCAACTTCTTTTTTGATGGCACCAATAATCATGAAAAAGCCGATAAAGTAGTTTCCGGTGCCACGCCACCGACCGAAGAGCAGCTTGATCCGCTTAAAGATGCTGCGGCTCAGCAGGCAAAGCTGATTAAGCCGTATACTTATCCGCGTACTTCCAATGCCGCGCGCCTGTTTCATGCCTGTATGGGTGCCGGCGGTACACCGGGAGAAAGTAACCGTGATAAGGAAATGATTAAATACGGCTGGTTTAAGCATTATATTCAGGGCGTCGGTACCCGCTTTGAGGAAATCGGCGATGATGATCCGGGGATGCTCGGCGAGGCGCTGGCTAAATTCGGCCAGGCGCGGATTAACTGGGGCTTAACCCGTATCTGCGATAGCTTAGGTATCAGTGAAATATTTAATATAAAAGAGCTACCACTGGAAACCGCGCAGAAAATGGTAAAAGGCATGGATTCGCGTGCCGGGCGCAAAAGCCAGCTCGACAGCTTTCTGGATACCTTGCAGCGCCCGGATTCCAAACCATTACCCGATGCAATTAAGCTGTATGTGGTCGGCTTTTCCCGCGGTGCCGCCGAGGCGCGCACTTTTATGAACTGGCTACTCGACTATCTGCTCGACCGTGATGAAAATGCTGATGCACGCGAGCAGTTGGAAAAGCTGATGGCGGAGCAGGCGAAAGAGCGCATCAAACAGCGTAAGGACGACCGCGCTGCGGCAGAGGCTAAAGCCAAAGAGGAAGCTGAGGCGAAAAACAAAGACAAATCAGATGAGCAGGACAAGGATAAAGCCAAGCAGCCGGCTCCTACCGCCGCCGCGCCGGTAAACAGCAGCGCTACCAAAGCCGCCATGCAGCGGGTGCAGGCTCAGGCTGCTACCATGAACGCCAGTGCTCCGAAAGGCAACAAACCGGCTAAGGCCGATGATAAGGAAACAGAAAAACCCTATGAAGGCATTGAGCTGAAACTGCTCGGTATCCCGATTTATGTGGAGATGTGCGGTTTATTTGATACCGTTGCCACAGTTGGTATGTCGCCGCTGGTGGCTATGGTAACCGGTCACTGCTCATGGGCGCATGGCACCATGTCGCTGCAGCGCGCTGGCAGCGCCGGCTTCATTAAAAACTGCTACCACTTTGTTTCTGCGCATGAGCAGCGCAAAAGCTTCTCGGTTGACAGTATCTGTGTTGATGGCGGCTATCCGAAAGGCAATTTCAAGGAATATATCTATCCTGGTGTGCATTCCGATATTGGCGGCGGCTATCCGCCCGGTGAGCAGTTTAAAAGTAATTATGGTATGGGGCATGTGCTGTCGCAGATTGCTCTGCATGATATGTATGCGCGCTGCTGGCAGCATGGTATGCCTTTGCAAGTATGGACAGAACATCCTGCTTTAAAAAAGGATTTACAAAAGCATCCGCGTTTTCAGCTGAAAAACTATGAATTCATGGATGAAGATACTATACCAGAGTTTGATACTCAGCCAGAGATGGTTGAGCGCTTTAATGCGTGGTTGAAAACGCTGGAAACCTCGAATATCAGCACCGCACTACAAAAGCAAGTCCATCATTTTACTGCCTATCGGATTTTACGCTGGGTACGCTCCGGTATCGCCGGCTATGCGCGTTTCCTTGGTTTACAGCTTTCGAAGGATGGCAGCGTCGGAGAAAAGGAAGACAAAGACACCAAAAAAGGCCGTACGGATATTATCAATAAAGGGCGTAAAGAAGCCAACGAAGCCGGTAAAGGCAATTTCCCCGATAAACCGGTTGCCGATAATGATGAAATGTGGAAGCAGGCCGGTCTGGAAGATATTCCGAAAGAAAAACGGCAGGAGTTTCTCGACGGCATTATCAATAAAAATTACGTACCCGGCAACGACGGCTGGGATTTAATTGAAGGCGCCAAGGATTTCAAAGCCGATTATCTGCATGAATTTCATCTGGAGAATATGCTTTCCGCCGGTTTCCTGCTTGATACCCTGTTTGCCGGCAGCATGTATATGCTGAATAACGACGACGAAGCTGCCGAATACAAAGACATTCATGATAATGGCGATGAGCTGTATTTCGGCGCAAAAGTTGCTGATCTTAAAACGCCGGCATCGGGTAATACCGGCACCATTCCGCTGCCGCCACTGGCGAAAAATATTGTTGCCTCAGGCCCGCCGGCAGGCGGTAGTGCACCGGCAGGCGGTAGTGCACCGGCAGACGGTAAAGGGCAGAAAGGCGAGAATAAAACCAAAATGCCATGGGATTATTCAACGCAGGAAATCAGCGAGATGTTCAAGAATGCCGATAAAGGCGCACTGGTTACCGGTACCATGCTTGATGTCCTGCGCCAGCGTTATCAGAAGAATCTCCACGGTCTCGAACTAGCTACAAGTTCGGTGATGGATATCTGGCAGCGGCTGCAAAAGGCAGATTTGAGCGAGAAAACGGCGATTATCAACCGGCTGAAAAATCATGCAGAAAAATATTCCGCCAATTATCCGCAGATGGTGCAGATTTTCGACGACCAGATTCATGATTCGCGCGCCTGGTTTATGCATGATTCGCTGCTGCAAAGCCGTGAACCGTTTACCAGCTATTTTGCCCACCGTCTGGTGTTCAGCGGCGGCTTTTCGAATAAACCGCTGTCGCCGGTGCTGCTGGCGAATCGTGTGGTCGGGATTGCCGGGATTGCCCGCAGCGCCTATATGAGTGTGAAATACGGCAATCCGGCCTATATTCTGATTGGTCTGAATAATCCCGAGCTGTTTGTTACCGATGCAGACAGAGCTGCATGGAATCTGCTTACTCAGGACTATCAGGCACTGGCTATTGATCCGGATACCGGTAAAATTCTGCCGACTGCTGACAACCTGAAAAAGCTGCGTCAGTTCACCAAGGATTTGCAAACCGCCACCCAGCAGATTAAAGCCGAATATGACAAGCAGAAGCCGTGGACTGATAAGGAATTTCTCGATAAGACCCTCGGTCAGGTTATTCAGAGCAGTGATGAAACCATCAAGAATCTGAATGAAATCCGCGAGCTGCTTACCGAACAGCAAAAGGCGCTGGATAAGATGAAAGAGTCCAATGCCCAGCTGAAGCAGCAGGCTGAGCAGGTGAAACAAATGCTGGATAAGGTTACCGAGAATCAGAAACAACTGGAAAATGCGGTGCAGCAGGCTAAAGCCGGCACACTGGATAAGCAGCAGCTACAGGAAGCCCTTAAACAGGGGATGACCGTTTATTCCGATCCGGTAGCGGCGCTGCCGCAGGCGAGCCTGATGCAGCCGCCCGGTCTGGAAGACATCAGCAAAGACAGTCTGGCCGAGCATTTACGCCAGCAAATCAGCCAGTACCAGCAAAACAGCCGCATCAGCGCGCAAAACAGTACTGCCTTGCTGGAGAGCGGTGCACAGGATCCGCAAACCCTTGCGCAGGCTTTTTACAACAACAGCGGCGGCGATATTTACGATCAGGCGGTAGAGCAGATGGGTAAATCCGCGCTCAACCGTCTTGGTCTCGGCGACCTGGAAATCAACCAGTATCTGCCGGAAAATATTGCCAGCCGCAGCCAGCCGGAAATTGCCAGCCTGTTGCAGCAGCTGCAAAGCGGTAATATTCCGCCGCAGATGCAGGCGATTTCGCCGCAAAAAATCGAATTGATTAAAAAAGTACTGCAAAGCTGGCTGCTGTAGCCGTAAGCGGCACGCAGCGTTGTATTCACGCTGCCTTTGTTGCAACGCCATTGCCGCCATACCGGGGCAATGGCGTTTTATTCTGCTGCTCTGCCTGTATGTGAGTAAAGCGCATAGTCAGAATTTTTATCATCGCCGCTTAATTGCTTAAGCTGTTAACAAATATACTGCGCTATTGTGTATGATTGTGTAATATATTGATATATGGAATAAATGCCGGAAGTAATACGATAGCTAACAATTGAATAAAGGGAAGGCAGAGATGCAGCGATGAAATCAATTATTAAATACACAATGCAGTAATCACAGCGTTTAACCCAAGAAGAGTGAGAATCAAATGTCTGGTAAAAAAATATTTACTGTAAGCCGCCTTATCCGGCTAAGTTTATTGCTGCTGTCGGCTACCGCCATTACCTCCTGTGGCGGCGGTTTTGAACCATTTGTCGGTGTTACCTCCGGTAAAAACAAATCCTATGCCGCGCCGGTAGAGGCTCTTGAATACAATTATGAAAATGTACATGGTGGTTCAATTAATGGTGGTTGTATTCCCAATACCAATGGTGTCGATGATTATGAAGTTGGTAAGAAGCGCTTTGGTGGTGGTTCTACCTGTGGAGCCGCTTATCTACCAGCAAAATGGAAACCGGGTATGACTGCACGCATTTACTGGACAGTTCTGCCTTATCCAGGATGGCGTCCAAAGATGTTAAATTTACCAGGGGTTAATTTTGACCAAAAAGAATCAGCAGCTATAGATCAATATGAAGAACATCATTCAGCGGTAATTCCACTTCCACCTCCACCTCCATCTATGGGTGATGATTTTGGTAAGACAAGTAATATTACTGTCCATTTCCTAGCTTGTAACCAAATATATATTGATTATGGCACCAAAGATGATGATGCTCGTGAGGCAGTAAAGAAACAATTTGCATTATTTGCCAAAAGTCAGAAGTTGTGCACGCCGCGCCCGTCGATTAAATCCATGGCAGATTACCGGCGCAATAAAGCCAAAATGGATGCAATTAAAAAAGAACGTGACAATATCCAGCAGGTAATCCTGCCGGAATATATTAAGGAACTGGAGCAGCAGGGCAAGCTGCCGGTTAGCAGTAAATAAGTTTTGCAGACTTGCTATGGTCGCCGGCTGATAATATACCGGTGCAAGTAAGCTTGCGCCGGCAAGCCTGAACTGTTGTCTTTGCAAAAAAGCCGGCTGATTCAGCCATAGCCGGAATCTTCTGAAAATAACGCCATTGTTCCCATACGGGTACAGTGGCGTTTTATTATCCGCAGTGTAAATATCGGTTCGACTAATAAAAAACTTTCGTTTCTGCGCCAGATATTGGTAATATCATTGCATAAAAACTGACAGATGTAAGCAGTACCGGTAACAGGACGATAACAAAAACCGGAATAAAGCGGAAATCAGAGATGCAGCTACGAAATCAATTATTAAATACACAATGCAGTAATCACAGTGTTTAACCCAAAAAGAGTGAGAATCAAATGTCTGGTAAAAAAATATTCACCGTAAACCGCCTTATCCGGCTAAGTGTATTGCTGCTGTCGGCTACCGCCATTACCTCCTGTGGCGGCGGCTTCGAACCTTTTGTCGGCGTTACTTCCGGTAAAAACAAATCCTATGCCGCGCCGGTTGAAGCACTGGAATACAACTATGAAAATGTGCACGGTGGTTCAATTAATGGTGGTTGTATTCCCAATACCAATGGTGTCGATGATTATGAAGTTGGTAAAAAACGCTTTGGTGGAGGATCTACTTGTGGAGCCGCCTATTTGCCGGCGAAATGGAAACCGGGTATGACAGCAAAAATTTATTGGAATGTATTACCTTATCCGGGTTGGCATGCAAAAGTTCTTAATGTGCCTGGATTAGAATTTGACCAAAATGAAAAAAATGCAATAGCACAATATCATGAAGATCATTCTGCTGTCATACCATTACCACCACCTCCACCATCTGCCGGTGATGATTTTGGTAAAGTAAGTAATATTACTGTTCATTTTCTGGCTTGTAATCAGTTATATATTGATTACGGTACTACAGATGATGATACCCGTGAGGCAGTAAAGAAACAGTTTGAACTATTTAAGAAAAGCCAGAAACTATGTACCCCACGCCCCTCGATTAAATCCATGGCAGATTACCGGCGTAATAAAGCCAAACTGGATGCAATCAAACAGGAGCGGGCAAATATTAAGCAGGTAATCCTGCCGGAATACATTAAAGAACTGGAGCAGCAGGGCAAGTTGCCGGTTACTAGTAAATAGACTGGCGGTTTTTGCTGCTTAGTGCGCCGGTTGATTTGGCAACAGTGACAGCCATCGCCGGCGCTGCAACCGGCACTTTCACCACAACGGAATTAATCCCGCATAGCCATAAAAACAAATAAAAACCAGAATATCGCAATATTATGCTGTAAAAAATTAATATATACATAAATAATGTCTTAGTCCGGAAAATTAATTATATTCAGCATATTAATGTAAACAATATTCTGTGCCGATAGTTGTAATTGTGTAAAATATTGATATGTAATAAAAGCTGGAAGCGATACCATTAACTAGAACCGGCATAAAGCCGGCAAATCAGACACGGCTGCTAATACAAAGTTAACACCGAATATTGAATAAAAATACCGTATCAATCCAAGAATAGTGAGAATCAAATGTCTGGAAGAAAAATATTTACGGCAAGCTGTCTTATCCGGCTAAGTTTATTGCTGCTGTCGGCTACTGCTGTTACCTCCTGTGGCGGAGGCTTCGAACCTTTTGTCGGCGTTACTTCCGGCAAAAATAAATCCTATGCGGCGCCGGTGGAGGCACTGGAATACAATTATGAAAATATGTCTGGCGGTTCGATTAATGGTGGCTGTATTCCCAAAACACCGGGCGTAGATGATTATGAGGTTGGTAAAAAACGCTTTGGTGGAGGATCTACTTGTGGAGCTGCCTATTTGCCGGCGAAATGGAAGCCGGGTATGACAGCACGTATCAACTGGCGGGTATTGCCATATCCTGGCTGGAAAGCGCGTATGTTAGATATGCCGGGAGTTAATTTTGATGAAAGTCAAAAAAGTATAATGAGGCAATATTATGAAAACTATTCCGCAGTAATCCCATTACCACCTCCGCCACCGTCTGCCGGTGATGATTTTGGCAAGGTAGCAAATATCACAGTGCATTTTCTGGCCTGTAATCAATTGTATATTACTTACGGTACAGTAGAAGAAGGCAGAAATACCCCGATGCATTACCAGCTTTTTGCGAAAAGCCAGAAACTATGCACACCGCGCCCGTCAATCAAATCCATGGCAGATTACCGGCGTAACAAAGCAAAAATGGATGCAATTAAGCAGGAGCGGGCAAATATTAAGCAGGTAATCTTGCCGGAATATATAAAGGAACTGGAACAGCAGAGCAAGCTGCCGGTTACAGGTAAATAGATACATAACAGGCTTTAAATTTTATCTGTAGTGCTTTTTAAAACAAAAATAGAAGAGTGAGCATTAAATGTCTGGTAAAAAAATATTCACCGCTAGCCGTTTTATCCGGCTAAGTTTATTACTGCTATCGGCTACCGCTATTACCTCCTGCGGCGGCGGCTTCGAACCTTTTGTCGGCGTTACTTCCGGTAAAAACAAAGCCTATGCGGCACCAGTGGAGGCATTGGAATACAATTATGAAAATATGTCTGGCGGTTCGATTAATGGTGGTTGTATTCCCAAAACACCAGGCATAGATGATTATGAAGTTGGTAAAAAACGCTACGGCGGTGGTGCTACGTGTGGCGCAGCCTATTTGCCGGCGAAATGGAAGCCGGGTATGACAGCACGTATCAACTGGCGGGTATTGCCATATCCTGGCTGGAATGCCAGGGTATTAAATCTGCCTGGATTAAATTTTGACGAAAAAGAACGGGCTGCTATTCAGCAATACAGTGAAAACTATTCAGCCGTAATACCATTACCACCCCCACCAGCTTTTGCAGGTGATGATTTTGGTAAAGTGAGAAATATTACAGTTCATTTTCTTGCTTGTAACCAAATTTTTATTGATTACGGTACTAGACAGGAAAATGCACCGGAAGTAGTAAAAAAACAGTTTGAACTGTTTGCGAAAAGCCAGAAACTATGCACACCGCGCCCGTCAATCAAATCCATGGCAGATTACCGGCGTAATAAAGCCAAACTGGATGCAATCAAACAGGAGCGGGCAAATATTAAGCAGGTGATTCTGCCGGAATACATTAAAGAATTAGAGCAACAGGGCAAGCTGCCAGTTACTGGTAAATAGACTGGTAGTTTTTGCTGCTTAGTGCGGCTAGTTGATTTGGCAACGGCAACAGTGACAGCCGCTGCCGGCTCTGCAACCGGCACTTTCACCACAACAGAATTAATTCCGCATAGCCATAAAACTAAATAAAAACCAGAATATCGCAATATTATGCTGTAAAAAACTTAGCATATACATAAAAATGTCTTAGTCCGGAAAATTAATTATATTCAGCATATTAATGTAAACAATATTCTGTGCCGGTAGCTGTAATTGTGTAAAATATTGATATGTAATAAAAGCTGGAAGCGATACCATCAATTAAAACCGGCATAAAGCAGGCAAATCAGACACGGCTGCTAATACAAAGTTAACACCGAATATTGAATAAAAATACCGTATCAATCCAAGAATAGTGAGAATCAAATGTCCGGAAGAAAAATATTTACTGCAAGCCGCCTTATTCGGCTAAGTTTATTACTGCTGTCGGCTACTGCCATCACCTCCTGCGGCGGCGGTTTTGAACCATTTGTTGGTGTTACCTCCGGTAAAAACAAATCCTATGCCGCGCCGGTCGAGGCACTGGAGTATAACTATGAAAATATGTCCGGTGGTTCGATTAATGGTGGCTGTATTCCCGGGACTAATGGTGTCGACGATTATGAAGTTGGTAAAAAACGCTTTGGTGGAGGATCTACTTGTGGAGCTGCCTATTTGCCTGCGAAATGGAAACCGGGTATGACAGCACGTATCAACTGGGAGGTTTTACCTTACCCAGGCTGGCATGCCAGAGGATTAAATGTTCCTGGAATGGTTAGGGATCCTAAAGAATTAGCTATTCTTGATCAATATGATGAAAACTATTCAGCAGTAATACCATTACCACCTCCGCCACCGTCTGCCGGTGATGATTTTGGCAAAGTAAGTAATATCACTGTCCATTTTCTGGCCTGTAATCAATTGTATATTACTTACGGTACAGTAGAAGAAGGCAGAAATACCCCGATGCATTACCAGCTTTTTGCGAAAAGCCAGAAACTATGTACCCCCCGCCCATCAATCAAATCCATGGCAGATTACCGGCGTAATAAAGCTAAGATGGATGCAATCAAACAGGAACGGGCAAATATTAAGCAGGTGATTCTGCCCGAATATATAAAGGAATTGGAGCAGCAGGGCAAGCTGCCGGTTACTGGTAAATAGATACATAACAGGCTTTAAATTTTATCTGTAGTGCTTTTTAAAACAAGAATAGAAGAGTGAGCATTAAATGTATGGTAAAAAAATATTCACCGCTAGCCGCTTTATCCGGCTAAGTTTATTGCTGCTGTCGGCTACCGCTATTACCTCCTGCGGCGGCGGTTTTGAACCTTTTGTCGGCGTTACTTCCGGCAAAAATAAAGCCTACGCAGCACCAGTTGAGGCACTTGTATACGTCTATGAAAATATTTCCGGTGGCTCAATCAATGGTGGCTGCATTCCGAATACTAATGGTGTCGACGATTATGAAGTTGGTAAAAAACGCTTTGGTGGAGGATCTACTTGTGGAGCTGCCTATTTGCCGGCGAAATGGAAGCCGGGTATGACAGCACGTATCAACTGGCGGGTATTGCCATATCCTGGCTGGCATGCCAGAGTATTAAATCTGCCTGGATTAAATTTTGACGAAAAAGAACGGGCAACAATTCAGCAATACAGTGAAAACTATTCAGCAGTAATCCCATTACCACCTCCGCCACCGTCTGCCGGTGATGATTTTGGCAAAGTAAGAAATATCACAGTACATTTTCTGGCCTGTAATCAATTATATATTACTTACGGTACAGTAGAAGAAGGCAGAAATACGCCGATGCATTACCAGCTTTTTGCGAAAAGCCAGAAACTATGTACCCCGCGCCCGTCAATCAAATCCATGGCAGATTACCGGCGTAATAAAGCCAAACTGGATGCAATCAAACAGGAGCGGGCTAATATTAAGCAGGTAATCCTGCCGGAATATATAAAGGAACTCGAGCAGCAGGGCAAGTTGCCGGTTACGGGTAAATAGACGGGCAGTTTTTGCTGCTTGGTGCGCCGGATGATTTGGCAACAGTGACAGCCATCGCCGGCGCTACAACCGGCAATTTCACCACAACAGAATTAATCCCGCATAGCCATAAAAATAAATAAAAAACCAGAATGGCGCAATATTATGCTGTAAAAATGTTAATATATAAATAAAATTTTTTAATCCGGATAACCAATTATATTCAGCATATTAATGTAAACAATATTCTGCGCCGGTGGTTGTAATTGTGTAAAATGTTGATATAGGTAGTAAAAGCCGGAAGCGATACCATCAATTAATACCGGCATAAAGCAGGTAAATTAGACACGGCTGCTAATGCAAAGTTAACCCCGAATTTTGAATAAAAATACCGTATCAATTCAAGAATAGTGAGAATCAAATGTCCGGAAGAAAAATATTTACTGCAAGCCGCCTTATCCGGCTGAGCTTATTACTGCTGTCGGCTACCGCGGTTACCTCCTGCGGCGGAGGCTTTGAACCTTTTGTCGGCGTTACTTCCGGCAAAAACAAATCCTATGCCGCACCAGTGGAGGCGCTTGTATACGTCTATGAAAATGTAGGTGGTGGTTCAATCAATGGTGGCTGCATTCCCGGTACCAATGGTGTTGACGATTATGAGGTGGGTAAAAAACGCTATGGAGGTGGTTCTACGTGTGGCGCAGCTTATCTACCAGCGAAATGGAAACCGGGTATGACGGCGCGTATTAACTGGAGAGTTTTCCCTTACCCCGGTTGGCGTGCGCGTGGATTAAATGTACCTGGAGTAGTAATAGATCGTAAAGAAGCAAATATCATTGATCAGTATGATGAACACTATTCAGCAGTAATACCTTTACCACCCCCGCCACCATCTGCCGGTGATGATTTTGGCAAGGTGGCAAATATCACAGTGCATTTTCTGGCTTGTAATCAATTGTATATTACTTACGGTACAATCGAGGAAGGCAGAAATACGCCAATGCATTATAAGCTTTTTGCCAAAAGCCAGAAGCTGTGTACGCCGCGTCCATCAATTAAATCCATGGCGGATTACCGGCGCAATAAAGCCAAAATGGATGCAATCAAACAGGAACGAGCTAATATTAAGCAGGTAATTCTGCCGGAATATATTAAGGAACTCGAGCAGCAGGGCAAAATTCCTACGCCGAGTAAATAAAATATCATTTAATTTTTCGCAGCCATACCGCAGCTTGCCGGTATGGCTGCGTTTTTTATCTTGTATTTTTATTTATAATTATGTAAACAAATCTATATAAACTGTATTAGATATGTTAAAATAAGTAGTTACAAAAAATTGTGTATCGGGTATGCAAATAATGATTATATCTGAATAAATGCACAAAACAGACAAGGGAGCAGCGTCGGCATCCGGGCAAACAGAATCAGCCTGCCAGACAATATGGAGCACTACCGGCCACCGGCACTCAGCTTATTTGTATTTCTAAGTTAAAGAGGAAACCAGTTATGGCGAGTAACGACGATAATAAAAAACAGCCGGATGCACCTGCCGGTGCTGCGCAGCCGGGAGGTGCCGGCGGCGGTAAACCGGGTGCAGGCGGAAAGCCCGGCGGTGCCGCAGGTGGTAAACCGGGTGCAGGAGATAAACCGGCTGCTGGCGCAGGAGCGGGCAAGCCGGGTGGCGGCAAAGCGCCGCTGCCAACGCCGAATAATCCGCACAATAAAGAAATCAGTATAACGGATATCACTGCCGGCCACTCGACAGAGCAGAATGATTACGGTATTTATCAGGATGGCGACGCTGCTGCCGCAGCCAACCGTCTGCCTTCTGCCGAGCAGAAAAAACCGGAGGCCGGGAAAAAACAGCCAAATAAGCCGGGAGCTTCGCAGCCGGGTAAAAAACCGGGCGGTAAAACGCCGGCGAGTACAACACCGGACGGTAAAAAGCCTGATGCTAAAACACCGGATGGTAACAAGACCGACGGCAAAAACCTGCCATCAACCGTGCCGGGAGCACCCGCTCTGGACAAACCACCGAGTATCGAAAAAAAGATCGGCGATATGCTTGAGCCGTATTTGCCGACGATTAAGCCGATTGAATTTCAGTGGCCGGGGGTGCTTAAGCCGGATGAGTTTCCCACTGCCGCCGGTGGCCGCCTGCCGGCTTCCATCAGCAGTATTCAGGAAAACCGCAAAGACAATAATTTTGTCGACCGCACTAAAGCCAAGCCGTGCCAGAAAGTACTTAAAATCAGCTTCTTTTTTGATGGTACCGATAATCATGAAAAAGCCGACAAGGTGGTATCCGGTGCCACGCCGCCAACCGCAGAGCAGCTTGATCCGCTTAAAGACGCCGCGGCTCAGCAGGCAAAGCTGATTAAACCGTATACTTATCCGCGTACTTCCAATGCCGCGCGCCTGTTTCATGCCTGTATGGGTGCCGGTGGTACCCCTGGAGAAATTAACCGTGATGAGGAAATGATTAAAAACGGCTGGTTTAAGCATTATATTCAGGGCGTCGGTACGCGCTTTGAAGAAATCGGCGATGATAATCCAGTGATACTCGGCGAGGCACTGGCAAAATTCGGTCAAGCGCGGATTAACTGGGGCTTAACCCGTTTATGTGCCAGTTTGGGTATGTGTAAAATATTTAATGAGAAAGAGCTGCCACTGGCAACCGCGCAGAAAATGGTAAAGGGCATGGATTCGCGTGCTGGGCGCAAAAGCCAGCTCGACAGCTTTCTGAATACCTTGCAGCGCCCGGATTCCAAACCATTGCCGAAGGCAATTAAGCTGTATGTGGTCGGCTTCTCCCGCGGCGCTGCCGAAGCGCGCACCTTTCTGAACTGGCTGCTCGACTACCTGCTCGACCGTGATGAAAATGCCGCGGCGCGCGAGCAGCTGGAGAAGCTGGTGGCGCAGCAGGCAGAAGAGCGCACCAAACAGCGTAAGGACGACCGTGCCGCAGCAGAGGCAGCGGCTAAAGCCAAACAGGAAGCCGAGGCGAAAAACAAAGACAAGTCAGCCGGGCAGGACAAGGATAAAACCCCGGCCGATGCACAGGGTAAAGATAAAGACCAGCCGGATGCTCAGAGTAAGGATAAAGCCCAGCAGCCGGTACTGGCTGCCTGTGGACCGGTAAACAGCAGTGCCGACAAAGCTGCCATGCAGCGGGTGCAGGCGCAGGCTGCCAGCATGACTGCCGATGCTTCCAAAGGCAAAAAACCGGCCAAAGCCAATGATAAAGAAAAAGAAAAAGAAAAACCTTATGAAGGCATTGAGCTGAAACTGCTGGGTATCCCGATTTATGTGGAGATGTGCGGTTTGTTTGATACTGTTGCTACTGTCGGTATGTCTCCGCTGGTAGCTATGGTAACCGGCCACTGCTCATGGGCGCACCGCACCATGTCGCTGCAGCGCGCCGGCAGCGCCGGCTTTATCAAAAATTGCTACCACTTTGTTTCCGCGCATGAGCAGCGTAAGAGTTTCTCGGTCGACAGCATCTGTGTTGACGGCGGCTATCCAAAAGGTAATTTTAAGGAATATATCTATCCTGGTGTGCATTCCGATATCGGTGGTGGCTATCCGCCCGGCGAGCAGTTTAAAAGCAATTATGGTATGGGGCATGTTCTGGCGCAGATTACTTTGCATGATATGTATGCGCGCTGCTGGGAGCATGGTATGCCACTGCAAGTATTACGAGATCATCCGGCTTTAAAGAAAGATATGCAAAAGCATCCGCGCTTTCAGTTGAAAAACAATGAATATATGGATAATAAAACTGAGAATGAATTTGCAACTGAACCAGAAATGGTAGAGCGCTTTAATGCGTGGCTGAAAACGCTGGAAACCTCGAATATCAGCACTGCGCTGCAAAAGCAGATTCATCATTTCACCGCCTACCGGATTCTGCGCTGGGTGCGCTCCGGTATTGCCGGTTATGCGCGTTTCCTCGGCTTACAGCTTACGCCTGGTGGCAGCATCGGGGAAAAAGAAGATAAAGACACCAAAAAAGGCCGTACTGAAATTATTGACAAGGGGCGTAAAGAATCCAATGAAGCCGGTAAAGGCAATTTCCCTGATAAGCCGGTTGCCGATAATGATGAAATGTGGAAGCAGGCCGGTCTGGAGGATATTCCGAAAGAGAAACGGCAGGAATTTCTCGACGGCATTATCAATAAAAATTATGTAGCCGGTAACGACGGCTGGGATCTGATTGAAGGTGCCAAGGATTTCAAGGCCGATTATCTGCATGAGTTTAATCTGGAAAATATGCTCTCCGCCGGCTTCCTGCTTAATACCATGTTTGCCGGCAGCATGTATATGCTGAATAACGACGACGAGGCGGCAGAATACAAAGACATCCATGATAACGGCGACGAGCTGTATTTCGGCGCGAAAGTTGCTGATCTTAAAACGCCGGCATCGGGTAACACCGGTACCATTCCTCTGCCGCCAATGGCGAAAAATATTGTTGCCTCAGACACGCCGCCGGGGGGTAGCACACCAGCTGAGGGCAATGCCCCGGCCGATGGTAAGGCACCGGCTGATGGTAAGGCACCGGCAGACGACAAAGCCCCTGCCGATGGCAAAGCCCCGACAGACGCAAACAAAAGCAAAAAGCCATGGGAATACTCGGCGAAGCAAATCAGCGAGATGTTCCAGAATGCCGATAAAGGCGCACTAGTTACCGGTACCATGCTTAATGTCCTACGCCAGCGCTATCAGAATAATCTGCACGGTCGTGATCTGGCGACAAATGCGGTTAAGGATATCTGGCAGCGGCTGCAACAGGCAGATTTGCGCGAAAAAATTGTTATCCACAAACGGCTGAAAACCCATGCAGAAAAATATTCGGCCAATTATCCGCAGATGGTGCGGATTTTTGACGACCAGATTCATGATTCGCGTGCCTGGTTTATGCATGATTCGCTGCTGAAAAGCCGCGAACCGTTTACCAGCTATTTTTCCCACCGTCTGGTGTTCAGCGGCGGCTTTTCAAATAAACCGCTGTCGCCGGTGCTGCTGGCCAATCGCGTGGTCGGGATAGCGGGGATTGCCCGCAGCGCCTATATGAGCGTGAAATACGGCAATCCGGCCTATATTCTGATTGGTCTGAATAATCCCGAGCTGTTTGTTACCGATGCAGACAGAGCCGCATGGGGGCTGCTCACTCAAGACTATCAGGCACTGGCCATTGATCCGGATACCGGTAAAATTCTGCCGACTGCCGACAATCTGAAAAAGCTGCGCAAGTTCACCAAGGATCTGGAAACCGCCACCAAGCAGATTAAAGCTCAATATGACAAACAGCAACCGTGGACTGATAAGGAATTTCTCGACAAAACTCTCGGCCAGGTTATTCAGAGCAGTGATGAAACCATCAAGAATTTGAATGAAATCCGCGAACTGCTTACCGAGCAGCAAAAAGCGCTGGATCAGATGAAAGAGTCCAATGCGCAGCTGAAGCAGCAGGCAGAGCAGGTGAAAAAAATGCTGGATAAGGTTACCGAGAATCAGAAGCAGCTGGAAAATGCGGTGCAGCAGGCTAAAGCCGGCACACTGGATAAGCAGCAGCTGCAGGAAGCTCTGAAGCAGGGGATGACTGTTTATTCCGATCCGGTAGCAGCGCTGCCGCAGGCAAGCCTGATGCAGTCGCCCGGTCTGGAAGACATCAGTAAAGACAGTCTGGCCGACCATCTGCGCCAGCAAATCAGCCAGTACCAGCAAAATAGCCGCATCAGCGCGCAGAACAGTACAGCGTTGCTGGAGAGCGGTGCACAGGATCCGCAGACGCTTGCGCAGGCTTTTTACAATAACAGCAACGGCGATATTTACGATCAGGCGGTAGAGCAGATGGGTAAATCCGCGCTCAGCCGGCTTGGTCTCGGCGATCTGGAAATCAACCAGTATCTGCCGGAAAACATTGCCAGCCGCAGCCAGCCGGAAATCGCCAGCCTGTTGCAGCAGCTGCAAAGCGGTAATATTCCGGCGCAGATGCAGGCGATTTCGCCGCAAAAGATGGAATTGATTAAAAAAGTACTGCAAAGCTGGCTGCTGTAGTTGTAAGCGGCACGCAGCGTTTTATTCAAACTGCCTTTGTTGTAACGCCATTGCCGCCATGCCGGGGCAGTGGCGTTTATTCTGCTGCTTTGCCTGTACTGTGAGTAAAGCGCATAGCCAGAATTCTTATCATCGTCGCTTAATCGCTCAGGCTGTTAACAAAGATACTGCGCTACTGCGTATAATTGTGTAATATGTTGATATATGGAATAAATGCCGGAATTAGTACGATACTAACAATTCAATAAAGGGGATATAGAGATGCAATTATTAAATACACAATGCAGTAATCACAGCGTTTAACCCAAGAAGAGTGAGAATCAAATGTCTGCTAAAAAAATATTTACTGTAAGCCGTCTTATCCGGCTGAGTTTATTGCTGCTGTCGGCAACTGCCATAACATCCTGTGGCGGAGGTTTTGAACCCTTTGTGGGTGTTACTTCCGGCAAAAATAAATCCTATGCTGCGCCAGTAGAGGCATTGGAATACAACTATGAAAATGTACATGGAGGTTCGATTAATGGTGGTTGTATACCAATTACACCGGGTGTAGATGATTACGAAGTTGGTAAAAAACGTTATGGCGGCGGTTCTACCTGTGGAGCAGCCTATCTGCCGGCGAAATGGAAGCCAGGGATGACAGCAAAAATTTATTGGAATGTATTACCTTATCCGGGTTGGCATGCAAAAGTTCTTAATGTGCCTGGATTAAAATTTGATCAAAATGAAAAAAATGCAATAGAACAATATGATGAAGATCATTCTGCAGTCATACCATTACCACCCCCGCCGCCATCTGCAGGTGATGATTTTGGTAAGGTAGCAAATATCACAGTGCATTTTTTAGCTTGTAATCAAATATTTATAACTTATGGGACAATAGAAGAAGGTAGAAATACCCCGATGCATTACAAATTGTTTGCGAAAAGCCAGAAACTGTGCACCCCGCGCCCATCAATCAAATCCATGGCAGATTACCGGCGCAATAAAGCCAAGATGGATGCAATCAAGCAGGAGCGGGCAAATATTAAGCAAGTAATCCTGCCGGAATATATTAAAGAACTGGAGCAGCAGGGCAAGCTGCCGGTTAGCAGTAAGTAAGTTTTGCAGGCTAGCTGTGGTCGCCGGCTGACAATTTACCGATGCATGTAAGCTTGCGCCGGTAAGCCTGAACTGTTCTCTTTGCAAAAAAGCCGGCTGATTTAGCCATAGCCGGAATCTCCTGAAAATAACGCCATTGTTCCCATACGGGTGCAGTGGCGTTTTATTATCCGCAGTGCAAATACCGGTTCGACTAATAAAAAATTTCCGTTTCTGCGCCAGATATTGGTAATATCATTGCATAAAAACCGACAGATGTAAGCAGTACCGGCAACAGGGTGATAACAAAAACCGGAATAAAGGGGAAGGTGCAGATGCAGCGATGAAATCAATTATTAAATACCCAATGCAGTAATCACAGTGTTTAACCCAAGAAGAGTGAGAATCAAATGTCTGCTAAAAAAATA
The DNA here is from genome assembly GCF_016100525.1 of Snodgrassella sp. W6238H11. Taxonomy (NCBI): domain Bacteria; kingdom Pseudomonadati; phylum Pseudomonadota; class Betaproteobacteria; order Neisseriales; family Neisseriaceae; genus Snodgrassella; species Snodgrassella sp. W6238H11. The sequence continues at coordinate 89,373 of NZ_JACFSH010000004.1, forward strand.
TTCAGTGTAAGCCGTCTTATCCGGCTAAGTTTATTGCTGCTATCGGTAACCGCTATTACCTCCTGCGGCGGCGGGTTTGAACCTTTTGTTGGCGTTACTTCCGGTAAAAACAAATCCTATGCCGCGCCAGTAGAAGCATTGGAATACAATTATGAAGATCTGTCAGGAGGTTCAATCAATGGTGGTTGTATTCCAAAAACACCGGGCGTAGATGATTATGAGGTTGGTAAAAAACGCTATGGTGGTGGTGGTTCTTGTGGGGCAGCCTATCTGCCGGCGAAATGGAAGCCCGGTATGACAGCTCGTATTAACTGGCGAGTTCTACCTTATCCAGATTGGCGACCAAAAATATTGAATAAACCGGGCTTAGTTATAGATCGTGAAGAATCAGCTATTATGGATCAGTATGCTGAAAATTATTCAGCCGTAATACCTTTGCCTCCTCCACCAGCGTTTGCAGGTGATGATTTTGGCAAGGTAAGAAATATTACCGTTCATTTTTTAGCCTGTAACCAGATATTTATTGATTATGGTACCCGACAGGAAAATGCACCGGAAGTGGTAAAAAAACAATTTGAATTGTATGCTAAAAGCGAGAAACTATGCACGCCGCGCCCTATAGTAAAAACCATGGCAGATTACCGGCGTAATAAAGCCAAGATGGATGCAATTAAGCAGGAGCGGGCTAATATTAAGCAGGTAATCCTGCCGGAATATATTAAGGAACTGGAGCAGCAGGGCAAGCTGCCGGTTAGCAGTAAGTAAATTCTGCAGGTTTGGTGTGGTCGCCGGCTGACAATTTACCGGTGCAAGTAAGCTTGCGCCGGCAAGCCTGAACTGTTGTCTTTGCAAAAAAGCCGGCTGATTCAGCCATAGCCTGAATCTCCTGAAAATAACGCCATTGTTCCCATACGGGTGCAGTGGCGTTTTATTATCCGCAGTGAATATGGCAAATATCGTTTGAATAATAACAAATCTCCAGTTCCGTGCTGGTTATTGATAATATATTTGCATAAAATGCTGATGGATGTATTTAATTATTTTTAATAAAGCAATAAATATAAATAGGAATACAGACCAGTGGAAAAATAAATTAACAGCTAAATCCTGAATATAAAGATAAAACGTTCAGCTGTTAATTTTGCCGGATTGGTTAGATATGCCGATGGTTTTATTTGATATTATAAATTATTTTCTCTGTTATTATTCTCTCGCTAATAATACGGTATGTGACTATTAAAAATTTATTTGGTTAATGATGTTCTTGCCGGATTTTGTGCTCTTTGTTTCGGGATTGTGTACTGCTATTGCGGATTTTGATGGGAGCAGGTGTATTTTTGATACCGGAATTCGGTAAAGTGTGTGTGTTGGTGATGCTGGCATGTTTTAATCTGATAATATTTCTGACCGATGCAAAGATAATTAAAGCAATACATATTAATACGGAGAATCTGGCGCTTGTTTGCAGTGAGCTTATGCGGTTTTTTCTTCTTACGGTTTTATCAGGGTTGAAATAGTAATGATACAGGCGCAAAAGCAGGGAAGGGGTTGCGGTGCGTGCAGATGTCTGTGTTTCCGGGCTGATTTTCCCTTTGCTTTGGGGCTGTTTATCACTGCCTGTTTGTTGCCGGTTTATTTTTTTAAATTTATTCTGCCGGTTGAATTTGTTTACTCGTACCATGATTAATCCTTTGATATCAGTTGCTTCCTGCCGGATATTCGTGCTCTTAATGCCTGAATAACTATTTGCCGGTATTAAGACCTGCACTAAAGATGGTAACTGCGCAGGCTGTATGCCGGATTGTGTCTGGCACTAAACCGGAAGAAAGCATGTGTTGATAAAAATTTCGGGTTGTTGATTGTGCGGGTAAAGATGTGTGTATTTTTATTTGAATGAATTTTCAAATTTAATTCTGATAATTGTACATAAAAACTTTGTTTTGTAGTCTGATTATTATATGAAATAAATTAATGCTGATATTAATGTATGCATGGGTTTATGGCGGCTCAGTGATTTATTATGGCTTTTTGTAACTGGCTGATGTGATGGGGTTCGTTTCCGGAAGATGTTTTGCTGAAAATATGTTTACGGAATGAATTGTGTTGAAGGCGCAATGCCATTTTAACGGATGTGGTATTACAGCTTGTGTGTTGTATTCTGTGCTTTACGGCTGGCTGGATTTTTATGCTTTGAATATTAAGCATATTTTATTTGGTACGGGCAGTGTGCGTCTGACAGGTAGGTATTGTCGCTGTTGAGTCTGCCCGATGGCAGACAAAGGCAATTTGGGTTTTTCCGGTGATGGATGCTGAATTTAATTAATCGGTAAATTATTGTTTGTATTTCATCTGATTTGGTTTAGTATTTGCTTAATTATTACTAAACTGTTTAATTGATACGTTTTTGGTTAGTATAATTGTATATTGCTTATATAAATTGGGTATATAATTATTACCTTTTAGTTGGTGTTTTCAGGCGTTTTTATTCTGCAAAACACATTTGCACATATTCAGAAGAACTATGCTTAATAAAGATCAGTTTGCCGATAATCATTTTATACGCTCTATTATTGAGGAAGACCTGCAAAGCGGGAAATGCCGGCAGGTAATTACGCGTTTCCCTCCCGAACCTAATGGTTATCTGCATATCGGCCATGCTAAATCGATTTGCCTGAATTTTGGTCTGGCTTATATTTATGATGGTTTGTGTAATCTGCGCTTTGATGATACGAATCCTGAGAAAGAATCGGATGAGTATGTGCGCTCGATTAAGGAAGATGTGCAGTGGCTGGGTTTTCAGTGGCATGAGGAACGTTTTGCTTCAGATTATTTTGAACGTTTGTATGAGTATGCGCTGGAGCTGATTAAAGCAGGTAAGGCGTATGTGGATGATCTGGATGCTGAGGAAATGCGTCAGTATCGCGGTACGTTAACGGAGCCGGGTAAAAACAGCCCGTATCGTGAGCGTACGATAGAAGAAAATCTGGATTTGTTTGCCCGTATGCGCAATGGGGAGTTTCCGGACGGCAGTAAAACGCTGCGGCTGAAAATTGATATGGCTGCGGGCAATATTAATCTGCGTGATCCGGTAATCTACCGTATCCGCCGTGTGCATCATCATCGCACTGGTGATAAATGGGTTATTTATCCGATGTATGATTATACGCATGCGATTTCGGATGCGATTGAAAATATTACTCATTCGCTGTGTACGCTGGAATTTGAATCACACCGGCCGCTGTATGACTGGGTGGTGGAGAATATTACGATTGCGCATCAGCCGCATCAGTATGAATTTTCTCGGCTGGAACTGCTGTATTCGATTACTTCCAAACGCAAGCTGAATCAGCTGGTAGTGCAAGACCATGTGTCCGGCTGGGACGACCCGCGTATGCCAACTATTTCCGGTATGCGCCGCCGCGGTTATACGCCGGAAGGGCTGCGTCTGTTTGCCAAACGGGTAGGTATTTCCAAGAGCGAAAATGTGGTGGATATGAGTGTTCTGGAAGGTGCTATTCGTGAAGATCTGGAAAGTGTGGCACCTCGGATGATTGCGGTGCTCAATCCGATTAAAGTTGAGCTGATTAATTTTGATGAGGCGATAACGCAAAGCCGTGAAGCACCGTTTCATCCGCATCATCCGGAAATGGGCGAGCGTCTGATACCGCTGACGAAAACGATTTATATTGAAGCAGACGATTTTGCGCTGGAGCCGCCTAAAGGCTGGCAGCGTTTAACGCTGGGCGGTGAAGTGCGCCTGCGTTACAGCTATGTGATTAAGTGTGAGGAAGTGGTGCAGGATGCGTCCGGACGGGTGGTGTCGCTGAAATGCTCGATAGATCATGACACGCTGGCTTCTAAGCCACAGGGACGTAAGGTGAAAGGTGTTATTCACTGGCTGTCTACTGAACATGCTGTGCCGGCTAAGGTGCGGTTGTATGACCGGCTGTTTACTGTGGAACGTCCGGATGCGGTACGCGGTGATGATGGTCAGTATCGTGATTTTACTGAGTTTCTGAATCCGGCCTCGGTAACGGAAATTGATGCACTGGTGGAGCCGGTAGCAAATACGCTGGTACCGGAAACACGCTATCAGTTTGAGCGTCTGGGCTATTTTGTGACTGACCGCTATGACCATACTGCGGAAAATCCGGTATTTAACCGTACTGTAACTTTGCGTGATACCTGGCAGGCGCAGGCTGAGAAGAAATAATTGTGTCTGTATATGGAAAACCGGCTTTTTGAAGCCGGTTTTTTTATGCTGTAAATAATCTGTCCGGTTTATCCGGCAGCTTGCTAAAATGGGGCAGGTTGTGTTTTCTGGTCATTAGAGGCGATTTGATGCGAACAATTCCGGTACGTACAGGTTATCTGGCCAATTTACCGATGCTGCTCAGTATGATGCTGGCGGCACTGTGGGTATGGTATACGGGCAATACGGCAGAAAGTACGGCGCTGTTTCTGGGAATTATTGCCGGCGGGCTGGTGGATCTGGATGATGGATTTACCGGCCGTTTACGCAATCTGTTTTTTACGCTGATACATTTTTCTCTGGCTGCTACTGCGGTGCAGTGGACATTCGGGCATCCGCTGGCGTTTTCGCTGCTGATGGTGTGGGCGGCATTCAGTATGACGATGATGGGCGCTATTGATGTGCGATACCGTACGATTGCTTTTGGTACGCTGCTGGTGATGCTGTATACGGTGCTGACTTATTCGCCGCTTTTACCCTGGTATACCAATCCGGTTATGCTGGTTTGCGGTACCAGTTTGTTTAGTCTGTGTACGCTGGTGCTGCATCTGCTGTTTCCTAACCGGCCGGTGCAGGACAATCTGGCCGGCTCTTTTGCCAGATTGGCCGATTATATGCTGGTAAAAGCTCAGTTTTTTGACCCGGATGAGGTGGATTTGCTTGCAGAAAGGGAACTTGAGCTGGCAATGAAAAATACGGCGGTGATTAATGGTTTTAATCAGTGCCGTACTGCTTTGTTTTATCGTCTGCGCCGGCAGCACCGGCAGCGTAGTATTGGCATGCTGCTGCAATATTATCTGACTGCACAGAATATCCATGAACGTATCAGTTCGCGTCATGTTGATTATGCGGCACTGGCGCATAAGCTGGCACATTCTGATTTAATTTACCGTATTCAGCGCCTGATTGTGTTGCAGGCTCAGGCTTGCCGGCAGATGGGTGAATGCCTGCAGGAAGATAAGCCGTATGCATTTAATCTGATGCTTCAGCGTGCCGGTGAAGGTGTACAGCAGGCTGTGGCACGTTATTGTGCAGAACATGGCAGTGATGAGGATTTACCGGGTTTACAGCAGTTAACGGCTAATATTCTGGCGATTAATGAACAGCTGTTGTGGCTGGAACAGGTAAAGAATAACAGTAAAGAACAAAACATCGGTGATTTGCAGATTGCCGGGCTGGATGTTGACCGGATACGCGATATTCTGCCGGCGTTAAAAGCACATTTTACTTTTCAGTCGAATGTGTTGCGCCATGCTGTGCGTCTGGCCATTCTGACTGCTGTTACCTGTGTGGTGGTTGAAAGTTTCCATCTGAAAATGGGTTACTGGATTTTGCTGACCGGGGTTATTGTCTGTCAGCCGAATTATTCGGCAACAACAGCCAGGCTGAAACAAAGAATTGTGGGTACGCTGCTTGGGGTAGTAGTGGGTTCGGCATTGCCTTATTTTGTGCCTGCGCTGTCTGGCAGGCTGATAATTGTGGTGGTTAGTACGGTGCTGTTTTTTGCATTCAGGGTTCGCCGCTACAGTTTCTCCACGTTTTTTATTACGGTTCAGGTGCTGGTGGGTTTTGCGATTATCGGTATGGATACGCAGTCAGCCATGCTGTCACGCTTTACGGATACGATTCTTGGCTCTGTGCTGGCATGGTGTGCGGTATCGTATTTGTGGCCGGACTGGCGTTATCTGACGCTGGGGCGGATTGCCGGGCGCGCCTTAAGTAGTGATGGTGTCTATCTGCGACAGGTAGCGCAGCAGTTGCAGAACGGGCTAAGCGACGATGTTGTTTATCGCGCGGCGCGACGCAATGCACACGAGCTGGCGGTTACGCTGAGTAATACTGTAGCTGATATGTCGATGGAACCAAAACGTTACGGGCAACATCTGGCTGAGGGTAAAACCTTGCTGCAACTGAATTATGTATTGTTAAGCTGTATTTCTGCACTGGGTGCGATTCGTGCTCAGGTGGATCGCCTGCGTCCACAGCTGACGCCGGAACAGGTGCAATACTGGATGACGATTGCCGGCAGTCTGGCAGAATTGATGGAGCAGAAACCCGATTCCGCACTTTTTCAAACTAAGTGGGAGGCATTGGCAGAGCTGTTAAAAGTGAGCAGGCCGCTGCCGGATGATGATGTGGTTGAAAAGGTATTATGGCGGCAATTGCATCAGATTCATGTACAGCTGCCACTGTACAGGCAGGCTTTGCGGGCTGATGCCGGAGCAGGCAGGATAGCGGCTCAGTAATGCGGCAAACAGGCTGTGAAAGTGAATTAATAAACTATGAAAAATCGGGGTGGAATGAAATAATTGTAGCACAAGCGCTCTTTTATCGATTATGCTGTAGATAGTTTTCTTTAAAATTCAATTACAAAGCGTTTTTCAGACGCATGTTATAATTGAAATATCATTTAAATATTAATAATGAGAGGATTATCATGACAGCTGTTAATAAACAAAATGAGGCTTCTTCTCATGTTCCACCACTGATTCCTACTCAGAACGGAACGCTGGAATTACACGATATCACTATTGTTGACCAGAATAAGCTTAAAAAGGCCATTTCTGCCGCTGCACTGGGTAATGCCATGGAGTGGTTTGATTTTGGGGTATATGGTTTTGTGGCTTATGCGCTGGGACAGGTATTTTTTCCGTCTGCTTCGCCTAGTGTGCAGATAATCGCCGCATTGGGTACTTTTTCCGTACCATTTCTGGTGCGCCCGCTTGGTGGTGTATTTTTCGGGATTCTTGGCGATCGCTTCGGCCGGCAGAAAGTATTGTCGACTACCATTATTATTATGGCACTCAGTACTTTTTGTATCGGTCTGATTCCATCGTATAACAGTATTGGTATGTGGGCACCTGTGCTGTTGCTGTTGTGTAAGCTGGCTCAAGGGTTTTCTGTGGGCGGAGAATATACCGGAGCCGCTATTTTTGTCGCGGAATATTCACCCGACCGGCAGCGCGGGTTTCTGGGCAGTTTTCTGGATTTTGGTTCAATCTGCGGGTTTGTGCTTGGGGCAGGGCTGGTGGTATTGCTGGAAAATATTATGGGTTCGGCACATTTTCTCTCTTGGGGCTGGCGCATTCCGTTTTTTCTGGCTGCTCCTTTAGGTCTGCTGGGCTTGTATTTGCGCCATGCTGCGGAGGAAACTCCGGCTTTTCAGCAACATCTGGATATGATGGAAAAGGCCGAGCAGGAAGATGTTGGTAACCGGCCTCAGGTTTCGTTTAAGAAAATTGTGCAGCGTTTCTGGCCGACATTGCTGGTGAGTGTGGGGCTGGTGTTAACCACAAATATCACTTACTACATGCTGCTGACTTATATGCCCAGCTATCTATCGCATAATCTGCATTATGGTGAAGATCGCGGTGTGCTGATTATTATTGCAATTATGATTGGTATGATGTTTATGCAGCCGATTATTGGTTTTGTCAGCGATAAAATCGGACGCAAGCCATTTGTGATTGGCGGCTCAATTGCATTGCTGATTCTGGCTATTCCGTGTTTTCAGCTGATTACCAGTGGCAAAGTAGGGCTGATTTTTCTCGGGCTGTTTATTCTGGCGCTGATTCTGAATTCTTTTACCGGTGTTATGGCTTCTACGCTGCCGGCACTGTTTCCTACCCGTATCCGTTACAGTGCTCTGGCCAGTGCATTTAATATTGCGATTATTATTGCCGGTTTAACGCCGACTATTGCCGCTGCGCTGGTGGATGCTACTAATGATTTGTTTATTCCGGCTTATTATCTGATGCTGGTAGGAATTATCGGTATTGTTACCGGTATCTGCCTGAAAGAAACGGCCAACCGCCCGCTGCGCGGTGTGTCTCCTTCTGCTTCGAATAAGCAGGAAGCGCGTGAGCTGCTGGTGCAGACTTATCAGCATATTGAGCAGAGTGTGGATGATATTGATGCAGAAATTGCCCGCTTACAGGAGCAGATAGGTGAGCTGGAAAAGCGTAAGCAGCAATATATTGATTTACATCCGAAGCTGGAGTAAATAATAATTAAAAAGATGGAATAAAATCAAATCCACTAATGTTAACTTGTGTATGTTAATATTGGTGGATTTTTTGTTGATATAACATGATGATATGTAAAAATTTATTTATGGAAAAAATTAAAGAAATTACCCAATTGATACTAAATATATTCAAGATTATAAGTATTACATGCCCAGCTATTGGGATTATTATTTTTACTTTGTACTGTATGAAGATACATTTTTATCCTCCAGATGTACAAATTAGTGAAACATTAATATTTATATTAATAACTATAAGTTTTGGTATGATATATATATTAATTGTTGGTTTGCTATATGTTTCAAGTATAGCAATTTTCTTTTCTATTTATATGTTAATATTAGGATTTCCGTCTATTATTTATTATAAAGTAAAAGCTTATAAAATTAAAAATTATAAATTAAAAGGAATTCCGTCATTCATTATTATAATATTTATAATAGCTTATGGATTAATATCAGAAGTATTTATATTAGCATTTAGTATTGGATCGGATATTTTTAGTTTTAAAAAAATAGGTATAGTACAAATTCTAATGGTTATATTTTTTAGTTTTAAATTCTGTGCTGATAATAATATCTTTAAAAAATTAAAAAAAGCACGAACTCAAAAAATTGAAAAAGAAAAATCTGATAAAAATAAAAAAATTAAAAATATTATATTTTATATATTTTTATTGATACTAATTCCAATAGGAGCTGGTCTGTTTTCAACTAATTTATTTGAATTTCCTTTTAATATTTATGGCTTTAGACAAACTGATGTATCAATATTTATAGATAAAAATTATTTTAACTTAGTACAGCAAAAAAAAATAAATGGATTAAATTCGAAAAATTCTAAATCCAACTTCAAAATTACATGTAATGATGATTTTTGCGAATTAAAACATATAGATATTCTACTGACTAACGTTGGTTCTAAAACTTTAATTTTTATTCCGTCAATAGAGAATAAGACAAAAGGTTTATGTGTGGAGTTACCAAACAGTGCGATAAAATTAAATCTAAAGGATTATTCTCAAAGTAATTAAGTTAAAAATTTGAGAAAAGAATCATCAGACGTAGATTGATTAATCAGGAAATGAAAATCTTTTTGTACTGATAGTGATGATTATCTATTATTTAATCAATATTGATAGTAGTTTTAACAGATATTTGATCGATGCGTTGAGGCTGAGAATGATGTTATTACTTTATATCAGGAGTGTTTTTATATGGTTTATCTACGATTTATATTTGATAATACTGCCTGAATAATAGAGTTAATTCTCAGATATATACTTTTAATGAATCATTCAAGTTATTTACCGGCTAAAAAGTATTTTAAGCCGGTAAATTCTAAGCAAATTTTATTTGCCATTCAAAGCTTTATCCAAATCCTGCTGCCGGGATTTTACGGCATCTTCCAGACCTTTTATACGTTCCTGATAGCGCACGTAGTTGCGTTCATTTCCCATACGAATTTTTTTACCGTCTTCCAGTGCTTTTTTGGCATCGGCAAGGTTTTTACGGGCAGCAGAAATCGCGGCCTGATCAGGCTGGTTGCGGGCGGCTGAATCTGCATCTTTGGTATCAGGAGTAGCTACCGCAGGTTTGTAGGCAGAAGTGGTTGAGAAATTCCCGCCCAGATTGCTGACAGAATGGCAGTTTTTACCTTTCGGAACTTCGCTGTAACTGTGATTCCCCCGGCTGTCGGTGCATTCATATATCTGTGCCAGTGCAGAAGTGCTTATCAGCGTACACAATGTGGCAAGTATCAGGGATTTTCTCATGATTTATCCTTTATCTGGGTTTACATACGACCAAGTTCCCGCTGTATGGCCTGAATGTTCTGCTGCCGGTCAAGTACCGCACTTTGCAGTTCGGTAATATTACCGCCTTTACCGGTACGGCTGCGGTTCAGTGCCTGCTGTGCCTGAGCAAGAGCATTACGTTCATTGGTCAGCTCCTGCTGCAAAATGGCACGACGGGTATTGTCGCTGCCTTTGGGAACGATATTAACTGTGGGTTGCAGGCCGCTATAGGCTGTTGCTACCTTGGTTGCAGGCCGCGGGCGGCTGCGTATTGTGGCCGAAGCGCTACTGTTGCGGTAGCTGGGACGGCTGTCGCTGTAGCTACCGATAGCCGGTAAGTTGGCTACGGCACAATTACCCTTTAGTTTTGAGGTATAGACAACTTCGCCGTTTTCAAGACAGGTATACACTTTTGCAACGGCACTCTGTCCTATAAACAGGCCACTGGTAAATATTAGTATGGGAATGATTTTTTTGTATGTCATTATTGAGCCTTATACTGCAATAATTCAAGTAGTCTGGTTAATGTTTTCGACTTCTTGCTGCCATTCAAGCCATTTTTCTTCAGTCTGAGCTAATTTTACTTTGAGCTCGGCCAATTGGGTAAGGGTTTGTTGTAATTTTGTCTGATTTTCGTCAAGATATGCTTCTTCACTGGCAAGAAATGCTTCATGTTGTTTGCGTTGCTGCTGCCAGTTTCCCATATCCCGTTCGGCTTTTTCGATATTTTTCAATAACGGTTTAATCAGACGGGCACGCTGCTGACGTTGTTGTGCTTCAATGCGTTTCTGCTCTTTGCGATTGTGGTTATCACGCGAATCCTGCGGCTGTTCACCGTTATGCTGATCCTGAGTTAAACGCCACTGGCGGTAATTACTGAGGTCACCATCAAAGTGTTTCAGTTCGCCATCACTGAGATAAATTAAGGCATCAGTAGTGGATTCAAGCAGACTGCGGTCGTGAGAGACTACGATCAGTGCGCCTTTAAACGTCTGTAATGCTACAGTTAATGCATGGCGCATGTCCAGATCAAGATGGTTTGTGGGTTCGTCCAGTAGCAGCAGGTTTGGTTTTTGCCAGACTATCATTGCCAGTGCCAGACGGGCTTTTTCTCCACCGGAAAAGGGGGCGATTGGTTGTAAAGCCATATCTCCGATGAAGGCAAAGCTACCGAGGAAGTTGCGGATTTCCTGTTCGCGTACGGCCGGTGATAACTGCTGGATATGCCAGACCGGACTTTGGTCAGCACGCAGTGTTTCGAGCTGATGCTGGGCGAAATAGCCGATTTTGAGTTTTTCGGCACGGATAATCTGGCCGCTTAGTGGTTTCAGGCTGCCGGAAATGGCTTTGATAAGGGTGGATTTACCGCTGCCGTTTACCCCGAGCAGACCATAACGTGCTCCGGATTCAACTGAAAGGCCGATATCGTGCAGAACGGTTTTGTCACCATAGCCAAGGCTGATGTGTTCCAGTTTCAGCAGCGGATTGGGCAGATGGTCAGGCTGCGCAAACTGAAACGAAAACTCACTGTCCAGATGTGCCGGGGCAATGCGTTCAAGCCGTGCCAGTGCTTTGATTCGGCTTTGTGCCTGTACTGCCTTGGTGGCTTTGGCTTTAAAGCGGTCGATAAAGGATTGCAGGTGCTGAATATGAGCCTGCTGTTTAAGATAGGCAGCCTGCTGCTGAGTCAGCCGCTGTGCACGTTCCTGCTGATAAAAATCATAGTTGCCGCCGTAGAGGATAAGCTGCTGTTGTGTCAGTTCAACTGTCTGAGTGGTGGTGGCATTCAGAAAATCACGGTCATGCGAAATGATTATCTGGGTGGTATCCAGACCGGCCAGATGCTGTTCCAGCCACAATACTGTTTCCAGATCCAGATGGTTGGTAGGTTCATCCAGCAGGAGTAAATCCGTACGGCACATCAGTGCCTGAGCCAGATTCAGGCGCATACGCCAGCCGCCGCTGAATGATTTTACCGGTTGCTGCTGTTCCTGCTGTGAGAAGCCAAGACCGTTGAGCAGTTTGGCTGCACGTGCCGGTGCACTGTAGGCGCCGATTTCATCCAGCCTTGCATGATATTCTGCCTGTTTGAAGCCGTCGTCGTCATCTTCGGCCTGTTGCAGTAGCTGTTGCAGTTGCTGCAATTCGCTGTCGCCCTGCAAAACATAGTCCAGCGCGGGTATATCCAGTGCCGGTGTTTCCTGTTTGACAGTGGCCAGTTGCCAGTGTTTGGGTAAACGGATATCACCGCTGTCATGGCTGATTTTACCTTCAATCAGAGCGAACAGGCTGGATTTGCCGGTGCCGTTTTTACCAATCAGGCCGATACGCTGACCCGGATAGATGGTCAGGCTGGCATTATTTAAAAGTTGTTTATTACCACGTTGTAAACTAAGGTTTTTAATTTCAATCATATTAATCTGTGCGGTTAACCGTGCTGAGGGTGCACGGTATTACTGAACAATCTGGCTGAGCGGCCAGCGCGGTTTTACATTAAAACCGGCAGCAGGCTGTGCGTTGCTCAGGTGCATGGCACCGGCAAAAGCAATCATGGCGCCATTATCTGTGCAGTAGGCCATTGGCGGAAAGAATGTTTGTATTCCCGGCAAGTTGCTGAGGCTCTGGCGTAACTGCCAGTTTGCGCCGACACCGCCGGCAACAACCAGCTGCTGATAACCGGTTTGTTTTAATGCCTGTCTGGCTTTGCTGGTGAGTACATCTACTACAGCGTTCTGAAATTCACGGCAAATATCATTGCGAATTTGCTCCGGAAGCTGTTCTTTACAGCCTGTTTCTGTGCGGATTTTGTTTACTGCGGTTAATACTGCGGTTTTTAAACCGGAAAAACTCATGTTTAAGTCGTGTGAATGCAGCATGGGGCGGGGAAAATGCAGGCTGCCCGGTTGTCCCAGTCTGGCCAGTTCTGACAGTCTGGCACCGCCGGGATAAGGCAGACCAAGCAGTTTGGCGGTTTTATCGAAAGCTTCTCCGGCAGCGTCATCGATGCTTTCCCCTAGAAGGGTATAGTCGCCAATCCCTTTTACGGCCATAAACTGGGTATGGCCGCCGGAAACCAGTAAGGCGACGAAGGGAAAGACAGGTTTGTCTTCGCTCAGTAATGGCGAGAGCATGTGTCCTTCAAGGTGATGTACCGGAATAACCGGTTTGTTCAGGGCGAATGCCAGTGCATTGGCAAAGCTGGCACCGGCCAAAAGTGCACCGCCCAGACCTGGTCCCTGTGTGTAGGCAATAGCGTCGATATCACTGTATGTTTTATCTGCCTCTTGCAGACAGGCCTGAGTAAGCGGTGTCAGCCGGCGGATGTGATCGCGGCTGGCCAGTTCAGGCACGACACCGCCATATTCTGCATGCATGGCAATTTGTGTATGCAGTTGATGAGCCAGCAGACCGCGCGTGCTGTCGTACAGGGCGACGCCGGTTTCATCACAAGAAGATTCTATTCCCAGTACCAACATGTTTGTGTATTTGAAATATCAGCAATAAAGCCGGTTATTTTACCTGTTTTACACGCTTTCGTGACCAAACTGTCAGTATAAGAGGGCAAATGTTTTATAATTTGTAATAAATGACTGCGTGGTTCGCAAACCTCCCACGTCAGGCGGCCGGAAAGAGGGCTTTCCGGCTGGTTCTGAAATCAAAACTAAGGAATCTGGATAATGAAACAATATTCTAAGGCTCTGGTAATTTTTTCCGGCGGTCAGGACTCAACTACCTGTCTGTTGCAGGCCATTGCTGCTTACGGGCGTGAGAATGTGCAGACGATTACGTTTCAGTATGGTCAGCGTCATGCGATTGAGCTGGAAAAAGCACGCTGGATTGCACAGGATCAGGGTGTGGCACAGACAGTAATGGATTTGTCGTTGTTGCAAAGTATTACCCATAATGCGCTGATGGATAAACAGCAGACGATTGAGGCACCGGCTGAAGGGTTGCCCAATACTTTTGTCGACGGACGGAATGCGCTGTTTTTGCTGTATGCGGCCATTTTTGCTAAGGGGCAGGGTATTCATGATGTTATTGCCGGTGTCTGTGAAACAGATTTTTCCGGCTATCCTGATTGCCGTAATGTGTTTGTCCAGTCTATGAATGTAACGCTGAATCTGGCTATGGATTATGAATTCAGGCTGATAACGCCGCTGATGTATCTGGATAAGGCGCAAACATGGGCATTGGCGGATGAGCTGGGCTATCTGGACTATGTACGGAAACACACACATACCTGTTATGATGGTATAGAGGGCGGTTGTGGTAAATGCCCGAGCTGTGTGTTGCGCGAACGGGGATTACAGGCCTATCTGGCACAAAAAACAGGTGTTTAGTCTGGCTGTACAGCTGTTCTTAGCTTTGGATTAAAAAAATTTACGTGAATAAGCCTGTTTTGCATGGGATTTACATGGTACAAACGTGAGCAGACAGGAAAGGTACAGAAATGAGTGATAATCTGAAAACCAGTATTATTGAATTTCCGCTGGATTTCCCGATTAAGGTAATGGGTGCACAGCATCCGGAATTTGAGGCTAAAGTGCTGGAGGTGGTGCAGCAGCATGCACCGGATACAGCGGCAGAAAATATTAATACCCGTCCGAGCAGTAAGGGTAATTATATTAGTGCAACGGTGGTGGTTCGTGCTGAAAATCAGGAACAGCTGGATAATATTTATCGTGCTTTAAGCAGCCATCCGATGGTGAAAGTTGTACTATGAAAGTGGTGCAGCTGGGTTTACGCTCCTATCAGCCGGTTTTTGCGGCTATGCAGGAATTTACTGCACAGCGTACGGCTGATACTGAAGATGAATTGTGGGTAGTTGAACATCCGCCGGTTTTTACTCAGGGTATGGCTGGTAAGCCCGAACATATTCTGGTGCATGATGATATTGAGGTAGTGCAGATTGACCGTGGCGGACAGGTCACTTATCACGGTCCGGGGCAGCTGGTGGTATATACGCTGATTGATTTCAAGCGCCGGCATATTACTGTGCGTGAGCTGGTCAGCCGGCTGGAAAACAGTATTATTGCTACGCTGGCTGATTACGGAATTACAGCGGTGAATGATCCGAAACGTCCCGGTGTTTATGTGAACGGGCAGAAAATTGCTTCGCTTGGTCTGCGTATTAAACAAGGCGCGGTGTATCATGGGCTGGCACTGAATGTGAATATGGATCTGACTCCGTTTACACATATTAATCCGTGCGGTTATGCCGGTTTGCATATGACCCAGATAGCGGATTTTGTTAAGCCCTGCCCTGAGCTGGCCGATGTGGCTGAGCGTTTAACCGGCTACCTGACTTTAGAATTGAATGCACCTCCGCCTGAGCGGAAATCTACACAGAAAGTTGTACTATGAATCAAGATAACAGCCAAGGGGTAAAACATAAAGGTGCGGAAAAAACTGCGCGCATTCCGATTAAGGTTGTGCCGCTGGAAGAAAAACTGAAAAAGCCGGAATGGATACGGGCACGGCTGCCAAGCAGTCAGAAGTTTTTTGAAATTAAAAGCATTGTGCGTGAGCAGAAGCTGCATACGGTATGCGAAGAAGCCAGCTGCCCGAATATTGGAGAATGTTTCAGCAAGGGTACGGCAACATTTATGATTATGGGTGATATCTGCACCCGCCGCTGTCCGTTCTGTGATGTGGGACATGGCCGTCCTAATCCGCTTGATCCGCAGGAACCAAAGCATCTGGCTGCTTCAGTGAAAGCAATGAATTTACGTTATGTGGTGATTACTTCGGTTGACCGTGATGATTTACGCGATGGCGGGGCACAGCATTTTGCTGACTGCATTACTGCCATTCGCGAGTCCAGCCCGCATACACAGATTGAGGTGCTGGTGCCTGATTTTCGCGGCCGTCTGGATACTGCACTGGATATTCTGGCACAGACACCGCCGGATGTACTGAATCACAATCTGGAAACCGCACCGCGTCTGTATAAGCAGGCTCGTCCCGGAGCTGATTATCAGCATTCACTGAAACTGCTGAAACAGTACAAGGCATTAAGGCCGGAAGTGGCAACCAAATCCGGTCTGATGGTAGGGCTGGGAGAGAGTGATGAGGAAATTCTGGAAGTTATGCAGGATTTACGTGCTCATGATGTGGAAATGATTACTATCGGCCAGTATTTACAGCCAAGTAACAGCCATTTGCCGGTATTGCGTTATGTTACGCCGCAGCAGTTTAAGGAGTTTGAAAAGCGTGCTTACGAGATGGGCTTTAAGCATGGTGCCATTGGTGCCATGGTACGCTCCAGTTATCATGCTGATGTTCAGGCTGAACATGCGGGTGTCGTTAATGAGTAATATTTATCGGGGAGATGCCGGCATCTCCTTTTTTATTCATTACAGCACAGCCGAAAAGTATAAAAACAGAATGCGCCTGTTTTTTTATATTTAAAGCCGGAAATAATTAAATCAGATAATTTTATATTGTTGAATTAGAATAATAATTGATTATTATTCTCAATTAAAATAATTTGCCAATAGCATAATTTGTGCTTTTGGCAATTTTTTTAGCCTTTTAGACAGTTATTATTAATTATCTCTAAATTGGTGAAAAATAGCAGATATTGTACTCAATTCCATTTTTATATGCAGTAAAACGGATTATCGTAGTGATTTAATCTAAATTTAAATGAAATCACAGAGTTTTTTTTGCGGTGCCGGAGAAAAAAGGTTTTGACGCTTATAGGTAAATTTTTGTATGTTTGTTACCTTGTCTAATTAATTTGTGCTTTGCAGTTAGTGCAGCAAATGAGGTTTCCCGATGTCCAGCTTATATGACCACTCTCTGGTAAAAGAAAACTGCGGTTTTGGATTGATTGCCAATATTGAAGGCGAAGCCAGCCACAAGGTGGTGCGTACCGCAATTCTTGGGCTGTCACGCATGCAGCATCGCGGTGCGATTTTATCGGATGGCAAAACAGGTGATGGTTGTGGCCTGTTACTGCAAATGCCGAAAAAATTCTTTCAGGCTGTTGCCGAAGAAGAAGGAATTACGCTGGCCAAAAATTTTGCCGTAGGGATGATTTTCTTTCCCCGTGATGAGGCTTTGCTAGAAGAATATAAAGCAATAATTGAGGAAGAACTGACCCGTGAAACGCTGAATATTTCATTCTGGCGGCCTGTTCCCACCAATCCGAAAATGCTTGGTTCCATTGCTCTGGCGGATATGCCGTATATTCAGCAGGTGTTTGTTAATGCGCCTGCCGGCTGGCTGCCGCGTGATTTGGAACGGCGGCTGTTTATGACCCGCCGGCGTGTTGAAAAACGGATTAATCATCGTGATTTTTATATTTGCAGCTTATCCAATCAGACGATGATTTATAAAGGGCTGTGTATGCCCAAGGATTTGCCGCGGTTTTATCCTGATCTGGCTGATTTGCGCATGCAAAGTGCTATTTGTCTGTTTCACCAGCGCTTTTCAACCAATACATTGCCACGCTGGCAGCTGGCACAGCCATTCCGTTATCTGGCACACAATGGTGAAATTAATACTATTTCAGGGAATCGTGCCTGGGCGCGCGCACGCTCGTATAAATACCATACTCCGCTGATTCCCGATTTGCAGACTGCTGCGCCGTTTGTAAATGAAACCGGTTCGGATTCCAGTTCTCTGGACAATATGCTGGAGCTGTTTGTGAACGGCGGTATGGATTTGTTCCGGGCTATGCGTCTGCTGGTACCGCCGGCATGGCAGCACAATCCGGATATGGATGAGGATTTGCGTGCATTTTACGATTTTAATTCCATGCATATGGAACCATGGGACGGCCCGGCCGGTATTGTACTGAGTGACGGCCGCTATGCGGCCTGTACGCTGGACAGAAATGGTTTACGGCCGGCGCGCTATGTTATTACTCAGGATAAACTGATTACGATTGCTTCTGAAGTGGGCATCTGGGATTACGCACCGGATGAAGTACTGGAAAAAGGCCGTGTCGGACCGGGTGAGTTGCTGGTGATTGATACGCGTGAAGGCCGGCTGATGCATTCAGCGGATATCAATACTGAGCTGAAAACCCGGCATCCGTATAAAGAATGGCTGGATAAAAATGTATTATCGCTGATTCCATTTGAAAAACTGCCGGATGAAGAGGCCGGTACCTCCAGTTTGTCAGCAGACCAGTTGCTGGTTTACCAGAAACTGTTCGGTTATGACATGGAAGAGCTGGAAAATGTGGTGCGGATACTGGGAGAAAACGGACAGGAACCGGTAGGATCAATGGGTGACGATACGCCATTTGCGGTGTTGTCACAACGTCCGCGGGTACTGTACGACTATTTCCGTCAGTATTTTGCTCAGGTAACCAATCCGCCGATTGACCCCTTGCGCGAAAAACATGTGATGAGCCTGAATACTTGTATCGGGCGCGAAATGAGTGTGTTTTTTGAAGCTGAGGGAATGTCACATCGGGTGAATTTTAAATCGCCGGTATTGCTGTACTCTGATATGCAGCAGTTATTGCAGTTATCAGCTGAGCATTATCAGCATCATCATCTGGATGCTGTCTATAACCCGAATGAAACCAGTTTGCAGGAAGCGCTGGTACATTTATGCGATGAAGCTGTGGCTGCTGTCAGAAACGGTGCTGTTCTGCTAGTGATATCAGACCGCAATGTCAGCCGGAATGCTATTGCTATTCCTGCTGTTTTCAGTGTCGGTGCTATTCAGCAGCGTCTGGTCGAAACCAATTTGCGCTGTGATGCCAATATTATTGTTGAAACTGCCTCGGCACGTAATCCGCACCATTTTGCGGTACTGATTGGTCTGGGTGCCACGGCAGTGTATCCGTATCTGGCGTATGAAAGTCTGGCCAGAATGGTTAGCATTGGTGCAATTACCAAACCATTACGGCAGGTAATGCTGAATTTCCGCAATGGTATTAATAAGGGACTGTATAAAATCATCTCCAAAATGGGTATTTCAACGATTTCTTCCTATCGTTGTGCCTGTTTGTTCGAAGCTGTGGGCTTTCATCACGAAGTGATGCAGTTATGCTTTAAGAATATGATTAACCGGATTGAAGGTGCAACATTTGCCCAGCTGGATGATGAGCTCAGATGGCTTCACAAGCGGGCATGGCAGAAAAGCCGCGGACTGGAAATCGGCGGTTATCTGAAATACAAGCCGCAGGGTGAATATCATGCCTATAATCCTGAGGTGGTGAATACATTGCAGGCGGCCATAAATACCGGAGACTATAGCCGTTACCGTTGCTATGCAGATGCAGTTAACCACCGTCCGCCTGCTATGTTGCGAGATTTGCTGCGTCTGAAAACTGATAATGCAACGCCGGTTAAACTGGAACAAGTAGAAGCAGCAGAAAATCTGTATAAGCGCTTTGACAGTGCGGCAATGTCTATCGGTGCACTGAGTCCGGAAGCGCATGAAGCGCTGGCTACTGCGATGAACCGTCTGGGCGGTTTCTCCAATTCAGGAGAGGGTGGCGAAGATCCGAACCGCTACGGCACTGAACGGGTATCACGGATTAAACAGGTGGCTTCCGGCCGTTTTGGTGTAACACCGGCTTATCTGATGAGTGCTGATGTTATTCAGATTAAAGTGGCACAGGGTGCCAAGCCGGGCGAAGGTGGTCAGTTACCCGGGGATAAGGTGACTCCGTATATTGCTCAGCTGCGCTTTGCCGTACCCGGGTCTACGCTGATTTCGCCGCCACCGCATCATGATATTTATTCAATTGAAGATTTGGCACAGCTGATTTTTGACTTGAAACAGATTAATCCGCGTGCGTTGATTTCAGTTAAGCTGGTGTCTTTACCGGGTGTGGGGACGATTGCTACCGGTGTGGCTAAGGCATATGCGGATCTGATTACTATTTCCGGCTATGACGGCGGTACCGGTGCCAGTCCGATAACCAGTGTGAAATATGCCGGCAGCCCGTGGGAACTGGGTCTGGCTGAAACTCAGCAGGCTCTGGTAGAAAATAATCTGCGCCATAAAGTGCGCTTACAGGTTGACGGTGGTCTGAAAACCGGGCTGGATATTGTGAAGGCAGCTATTCTGGGGGCTGAAAGTTTTGGTTTTGGTACCGGACCGATGATTGCACTGGGCTGCCGCTATCTGCGCATTTGCCATCTGAATAACTGCGCTACCGGTGTGGCGACACAGGATGATACTTTGCGCCATGAACATTTCCACGGCCTGCCTGAGAAAGCAATGAATTATTTCAAATTCATCGCACAGGATGTACGCGAAATTATGGCGCAGCTCGGTGTAACTCAGTTAACGGATTTAATCGGCCGTACTGAGTTACTGGAAATTGTTTCCGGAATTACGCCTAAACAAGGTACGCTGGATTTGAGCAAGCTGCTGTATTCCCCGAAAGTACCGGATGGCAGCTCACGCTACTGTACCCAGACCAATCCTCCGTTTGATCCGGGACGCCTTAACCGTACCATCATGGAGGATATTGGCGATGAGATACAAAGCGGTGAGGATGTTGAATTAAATTATGATATTAATAATACCGACCGTTCAGTAGGTGCCTCATTATCCGGCCGGATTGCAGAAACTTACGGTAATCGCGGTCACGTGCCTCAGCGTTTTGATATTTATTTGACCGGAACAGCCGGACAAAGTTTTGGCGTATGGCTGGCCGGAACAGTAAATTTATATCTCACCGGGGATGCCAACGATTATGTGGGTAAAGGTATGGCTGGCGGCAAAATTGTGATTCATCCGCACGGTGGCACAGCTTTCCGTCCTGAAGACACGACAATTATCGGCAATACCTGTCTGTATGGTGCTACCGGTGGCAAGCTTTTTGCTTCCGGTAAGGCCGGAGAGCGTTTTGCTGTGCGCAATTCCGGCGCTACGGTGGTCGTAGAAGGCATTGGTGACAATGGCTGTGAATATATGACTGGTGGTGTGGTATGCGTACTCGGTAAAACCGGAATTAATTTTGGTGCTGGTATGACCGGTGGCTTTGCCTATGTACTGGATGTAGACGGCTGCTTTAAACAGCGGATTAATCCGGAGCTGGTGGAAGGACTAGATATCAGCGAATTAACTATGCATCAGGAAAATCTGCGCGGGTTAATTGCCGAGCATGTAGAGAATACCCACAGTCCGTTAGGAGAGCGCATTCTGGCAGAATGGGATAATTATGTCAGCCGTTTTGTGCTGGTTAAACCGAAAGCCAATGATGTGGATGCGTTACTGGGACATAAGCCGCGTACAGTTACAGAACTGCGTGCAGTGACCCAGTAAGCCCGCCGGATAATGCAGAAATAATTAGAAATATTGCAAGGAACACCAGATGAGTCAACGCGAAAATGTTTATCAGTTTATTGATGTGCCGCGTGTCGATCCCCCGAAAGAACCGCTGACTGTACGTCGGCATGAGTTCGCGGAAATTTATCAGCCGTTTACTACTGCACAGGCTATTGCGCAGGCAGACCGCTGTCTGGCCTGTGGTAATCCGTACTGTCAGAATAAATGCCCTTTACACAATAATATTCCCAACTGGCTGCGACTGGCCAATGAAGGAAGAATTATCGAAGCAGTTGAACTGGCACACTCCACCAATAGTCTGCCGGAAGTATGCGGACGGGTTTGCCCGCAAGACCGCTTGTGTGAAGGTGATTGCACGCTGAATGCTGAATTCGGAGCGGTTACGATTGGCGCCATTGAAAAATATATTACTGAACAGGCTTTTGCACAGGGATGGCATCCCGATATCAGTAAGGTGGAAAAAGTAGGCAAAAAAGTCGCGGTAGTCGGTGCCGGTCCGGCCGGGCTGGGTTGTGCCGATGTACTGATTCGCAATGGAGTGGATGTTACGGTCTACGAACGGGCGACAGAAATCGGCGGTTTACTGACTTTCGGTATTCCGGCTTTTAAACTGGAAAAAGAAGTGATGATGCGCCGCCGTCATGTACTGACTGATATGGGTATTGAGTTCAGACTGGGGGTAACAGTAGGTGAAGATGTTACTCTGCAGGAACTGGAACAGCAGTATGATGCAGTATTTCTGGGTGTGGGTACTTATCAGGGGCTGCGTGCAGGTATTGAAAATGAAGATGCCGCTGGTGTTTATCTGGCATTACCTTATTTAATCGGCAATACCGAACATTTGCTGAATATTCCCAGTAAAGATTATGTTTCTATGGCCGATAAGCGCGTAGTGGTTCTTGGCGGTGGTGATACTGCCATGGATTGTGTGCGTACAGCTTTACGTCAGCAAGCAAAAGAGATTATCTGCGCCTATCGCCGCGATGCGGCCAATATGCCCGGGTCAAAAAAAGAATTCAATAATGCGCGTGAAGAAGGTGTTCAGTTCAGATTCAATGTGCAGCCACAGGCAGTAGTGACTGATGCTGATGGCACAGTAAGCGGTATTCAGGTAGTAAAAACCATAATGGGCGCGCCGGATGAGCGCGGGCGCCGGCGTGCTGAAATTGTTGCCGGCAGTGAAGAAGTGATTGCCTGCGATGCGGTGATTGTGGCGTTTGGTTTTGCTCCGCACAGTATGCCCTGGTTAAACAGTGTTGGTGTTACTGTGGATGAACGCGGCCGGATTCAAACCTGTGGTGAATATAAACAGCAAACAGCCAACCCCAGAATTTTTGCCGGTGGTGATATTACCCGTGGTTCTGATCTGGTAGTTACTGCTATTGCCGAAGGTAGAGATGCGGCACAAAGTATTATGGATTATCTTGAAGTTTAGAAAGTTTGTTATCTGAATCAAACAGCCTGCTGCCATATTTCTGGCAGCAGGCTGTTTAATTGTTCTGATACCGCATATTAGGGTTGTGTCAGTATCTGAACTGCCGCACGTTTACCCCAGTAGCAGGCTTCTTCAAAAATCGAATAACCGGATAAATCACTGTGTGCAAACTGTAAGCGACCGGTATAAGTACGCAGCGACTGTAAACCCTGATTGGACAGATAGCCCGGTTGCGGTACAGCCATGGCATGGCCACGTAAACTTAAACGCGCCTGCAACATACGCCGGCGTAGTTTAACTCCATAGATTTGCTCCAGTTCTGCGGCCGCACATTGATAAATTTCATCGGTTGAGGCAGACAGCATCCAGCGGCGCACATTAGCAGGGGTATCATGATTCAGCGCAGTATAGGCGGTAAATGAGGTATAGGCTGGTGGCCCTTGCCGGATTTGCTGGTGGGTTGCCACCACATAACCCAGTCCTTTTCCCTGATAGAGGATATTATCCCAGGCGAGTTTGCTGCCCTTGCGTTCTGCCGGAAAACCACGCAGCAGAAAGTTTGCCACAATCCATGGTGCATATTGCGGCATATGGATATCCGGTTTGAATCCGTACTGCTGAATATCTTTAACCACATGAGCTGCAATATAAAGTGGCATGGCACATACAGCATGCTGAGCCTCGAGCCAGTAATATTGTTGCCGCTCTGTACAGATAAGCAGGCGAACACCCTGATTATGCTCCTCAATTGAAACAGCAAAGGCATTGATGCTATATGGCTGAGTGCGCGGCAAACTAATATCCGCCAGACCGGTTGCCGGATGCAGGCGGCAGAATGTGCGTATCCGTTGCGACAGTTCATTCAAACCATCAGGCCATGTCATTATTGTGCCATGCTCATTTTGCTGATTACCGCGTGCACAAAAATAGTGCAAACCTGCCCAGGCACTAATTTGTCTGATACCTTGTCCGTAATCATCACGGCAGCAATAGTCCAGATACCATAAAAATGTCGGCGAACGATAGTTTTGCTGCTCAAGCCAGTCAGCAAATGTTATTTTTTCCAGACGGCGCCATTGGCTATCCATGCTGGCTAAATCAAGCGGAATAGTGAATAAACGCTTACCATCCGTACCACGCTGACTACTGAGCCTGTGTATAAACTGAAAAAAGCGTTTACTGTCGGCATCTGTATGCGGCAGTAAATCGTTCTGCCATTGCTGCTGATAAAACAGACGCTCATTGGGTACTTGAAGTAAAGCCCGCTCATCATAGACACCATGCTGATAAAGCTGTAAATCACTAAGTAGTTCGCGAATATGTTCTGATTCAGGCGAAGGCAGGGGCAGATAATGGGCTCCGGTCGGATAGTTTACGCCAAACTGCTGTTCGCCGCGGTTATTGCCATTGCGTTCAGCCCCGTCAAGTAAAATATAATCCTGCATGCCTTGTCTGGATAATTGCCACGCCGCAGCCAGAGCTGCCGCCCCGCTGCCGACAATCACAGTATTCACGCTGAATCTGGGTATCTCTGCCGGGACATTTATACGAGCATCACGAATAGCATGACCGGTTGCCTTACCGGGAAAATCTATACTGACAGGCGGCTGCCCGGGTCTGAAATAGCGCCATGCCTCATAGCCGGTTAGACCTATCATACTGGCACCGAGCACATGGCTGAGAAAACGGCGACGACTGATTTTCATTTCTGCTATTCCTTTAGCGCATGACAGCGCGCCAGTCAGCTTCAAAATACTCTACCAGCTTTTGTGTATTCAGATGATTGGGTTCAACAGAGCGGCGTTGCATATCTTTCGGAAAAATAAACATTTCTCTTGTACTATCGGCATCCAGATAGCGTGTTGTTACCTGATAATGATCAGGAATCAGAAATTCACCGCTCTGATTTGCCATTACATAACCCCATTCACCGAATGACGGAACATAAACATGGTAAGGCAGAGTCTTTAAGCCGGCCGTTTCCAGCGTGTTCACAATACACCAGAACGCATTCGGGGCAAAATAAGGTGAAGTGGACTGCACTACGATATTGCCCAGCGGATTTAGATGCTGTGCAACCATCCGGTACATCGGAACTGAATACAGCTTGCCCAGAGAAAAATTAGACGGGTCGGGAAAATCGATAATGATTGCATCAAATTTCTGCTGATTGTGTTCCAGCCACTGTGCCGCATCCGCATTGATAATATGCATTTTCGGATTATTCAGTGAATTCTGGTTTAGCTGGCGCAAATGAGTAGAGTTACGGAATACTTTAGTCATGCTGGCATCCAGATCGACCAGAGTAACCTGCTTAACCTGAGGGTATTTCAGTACTTCACGAGCAGCCAGTCCGTCACCGCCGCCCAGTATCAGAACACTGGCAGTCTGAGGATTCTGTTCCATTACAGGCAAGACCAGTGCTTCGTGATAACGGGCTTCATCTATTGAAGAAAATTGTAAATTGCCGTTGATAAATAAACGGGTATCATTATGCCATTTTGTAATGACCAGACGCTGGTAAGGAGAGGCTGTGCTGTATACGACCGGATCGCCGAAATAATGCTGTTCTGCCTTATCGGTAATTTTATTGGCATAGCAGAAAAGAAGAATCAGAATAAGCAGAACTACATTACCGCGCAGATACAGGCTGCGGTAGCGGCGTAAGTTTCTTTTAAATAATCGCGCAGTTAATAATGCAACAACCGTATTCAGAATACCGAACAGCAGAGCACTTCTGGCCATACCGAGTTTGGGTGCCAGAATCAAAGGAAAGAGCAGGGAAACAGCCAGTGCACCCAGATAATCAAAAGTCAGCACCCGGCTAACAACTTCTTTAAATTCAACTTCCCGCAAATTGAGTACCCGCATGACCAGTGGCAGTTCCATTCCGGTAACAATACCAATGGTCAGCACCATTCCGTACAGTATCGAACGAAAAGGTGTCTCAGAGAAACCAAACAGAACAAACAGCAGCAGCGCAGAAATACCGCCAACGATACCCACCAGAATTTCGATATCAATAAAACGGCTTAATGCATCTTTGTCCTTAATATAGCGTGTCATATGTGCACCGATACCCATCGCAAACATGTACACGCCGATAATTGAAGAAAACTGAAGTATCGAATCACCAAGCAGATAACTGGCCAGAGCAGCAATAATCAGTTCATATGCCAGACCGCAACTGGCTACCACAAATACCGATACAATTAAAGCAGGATTCACCGTTTATCCTTTTATTCATTTTGTCTGCTTCAGGCACAGGCTGCTGTGAGGCATCCTATCTGACTAAACTGTATATACTGATAAGGCAATAGTTATATTCAGATGTTAAATTTATGCATATTAAAGTAAATTCAATACTATACAAAATAATTATTATACGGTATGTTTAACATCAGAAATAATCGGGATAATAAATAATGACAATTCCTTTATTGCAATATCTCCAATATTTGAAATATTTTGCGGTGGCGCTATCCATGCTAATCGCATTTGCTTTGTTATATATGCGTATTACTCCTATAGCTGAGCTGAAATTAATTAAACAGGGGAATATTGCCTGTGCTGTTTCACTGAGCGGCTCAATGATTGGTTTTTGCATCACTCTGACTTCCAGTATGCTGCAATCAGTTAATCTGGTCAGTTTTATTATCTGGGGCATAGCAGCCATGATTATTCAGATTCTGGTGTATTTGATTGCTACCCTGCTGATACCTAAAGCTAATCAGGAACTGGTTAATAATAATATTGCAGTCGGAATTCTGTTTTTTGGTTTGTCTGTGGCTATCGGTATTCTCAATGCTGCAGCATTAAGTTAAAAATTAACTTTATTTAAACTGGATACGAACAATGGTAATGAATTCAATTTTTGGCAGTAATGGTCTGGGTGGCTTCATTAAGAAACAATTTATTGACGTTATCCAGTGGGAAAATCCTGACCCGGATGTATTAATGTGGCGGTTTCCCTTACAGGATCAGGAAATTCAGAATGGTGCTGCTCTGGTGGTGCGTGAAGCACAGTCTGCTCTTTTTGTGGATGAAGGTCAGATTGCAGATCAGTTTGGTACAGGAACATTTACCCTTAATACCCAGAATCTGCCTTTACTCACCAATCTGAAAAACTGGAGTAAATTATTTCAGTCTCCATTTAAATCGGATGTGTATTTTTTCAATCTGCGTCAGCAATTATCCAGACGCTGGGGAACTGCACAGCCGGTTACCATTCGCGACAGTGATTTTGGTGCCATCGCTGTACGCTCGTTTGGCATGTACACTTTCCGCATTGCCCAGCCGGCAGTTTTCTTTCGTGAAGTAAGCGGTGTCTGTGAAGAATACCGAACTGAAACACTGGAAGAGCAGCTGCGTAATCTAGTTATTACTCAGATGGCCACTGCTTTTGGCAATTCTTCTATTCCTTTTCTGGATATGGCTGCTAACCAGCTAATGCTGTCACAGCAAATGATAACATTACTGAAACCAGCTTTTGCAGAGCTCGGACTGGAGCTGGAAAAGTTTACTGTGGAAAGCATTACTCTGCCGGAAAATCTGCAAAAGCGTCTCGATGAGCGTATCGGCATGGGTATTGTCGGAGATATAGCACGTTACACCCAGTATCAGACTGCACAGGCCATTCCGCTGGCAGCGGAGAATGAAGGCGGTATTGCCGGAATTGGTGCCGGACTGGCTGCCGGTATGAATATAGCCACTGTGATGACTTCAGGCCTGACCGGAACGGTGGCTGCACAGACTGCACCGGCCGGTAGTACTGAAAACGGATCTTCAGATTTAACTGCGCGGCTCGCGCAACTGAAAACATTGCTGGAGCAAAATCTGATTAGTCAGAATGATTATGATACTGCCAAGGCTGAGATTATCAAAAAAATCACCGGTTAATTCGCAGTATGAATAGTTCATCCTCTTATCTTCTGCACACAAGCTGTCCCAGCTGCGGGGCTGAAATCGGAATCCGTTCAGCCACCGCAGTCACTGCGGTTTGCGGCTATTGTCATTCTGTTTTATTAGTTAATCAGAATAAACTGCTTCAGTCAGGGCGCCATTCTGCAGTATTGAATGATTTATCTCCGCTGCAAATCGGTACTACCGGTAAGTGGCAGGGTAAGTCATTTATTCTGATCGGGCGTATTCAAGTACATTATGAAGCAGGTTTATGGAATGAGTGGCATGCACTGTTAGAAGATGGCAGCAGTGCATGGCTGTCTGAAACTAATGACCGTTTTGCTTTTACCCGTTTGCAGCCGGCATCTGCCGGTGAGGAAAAATTACCCGAATTCAGTAGTCTGAAAGTCGGTAAAACATTTTTTAAGTATCAGTCACGTTGGTATGCTGTAGCTGATATTCACAAAACCAGCCGCGGTCAGTATGTGGCTGAAGGTGAGTTACCTGTATCGCTGCCAAATTCTGAAACAGCACTGGTAGCTGATTGCCGTAATGGTTTGTCATTTATTACGCTGGATTACTCATCCGGTCAGCAACAGCCTGAAGTATTTGCAGGCCGGGGAGTGACCCTGAAATCACTGAAACTGCAAAACACTCGCAGAAAAGAACAGATACGCAGCCAGGCCGGTTATGTAAAAGGCAGAACTAAAAGAGGTAAATGCCCGAGTTGCGGCGGTGAAATTCTCTGGGTAAGCGGGGTAACCGATTACGTACTATGCCAGTATTGCCACGGTCAGATGGATATGAGTGAAGACGCGGCATTACAGAAAAACATCAGTGAGAAGCGTGAATGGTATGAGCGTCAGTTAACCATTAAAATTGGCAGTAAAGCACGTATCAACAATGAAGACTGGTGGGTACTGGGTGCAATGATACTGGTGGAATTACCAGTACAGATAGCTTTTCCGGATGTACCTTTGTATGTTCAGGTTATGCGTGAAGAGACAGAGGAAGAAGACAGTCTTGGCTGGACTGAATATCTGCTTTACTCACCCAGAAAAGGCTTTTTATGGCTGCTGGAGCTGGAAAATAATCAATGGGCAATGTCTTCAACACTGGACGATTGGCCTATTTTAAACGGACCATTACAACCGCTCGATTTAAAAAGAGAAGATATTCCGTTTTTATATGATTATGCTGCCCATGTAATGTATGCTGCCGGTGCATTTTACTGGCAGGTTGCTCCGGGCGATAGAATGTATTATATCGATTATGGTTGCAAGGCGCATAAACTGTCTACAACGCTCACGGACAACGAGCAATCATGGTCTGTGGTCAGCACCATCCCTGCTTCTCTGGTGGCTGCATGGTTTCAAAATGATAAAAATATCAGTATTAAAGCAAAACCCCTTGAGCGGGATAAAGCTGTTGAAATTGTGCGTGAACATCAAGGCATTAAAGCAAAAGATTTTAATGCCGACAATATCAGAAAATGGTCCCGGCAAACCTTTATAAATTCTCTGTTTAATATTTATAACCCTAATTTCTGGATAGCTTTATTTGTTGTTTTAAATTTACCAGTAATTTTTATAATATTGGTCGGCGGACCGGCTGATTATGACTATGGAATTGATGCGGTGCTAGTGTTTATATTTGCTTTTAGTTTACTGTCGACTGTGCCCAAATTAAAAACTCGTCAATTAAATAAAACCAGAAAATATAATATTTATATTGCTGCAATACTATTAATTGCATTTACATGGATAGATTATGCCGCGCATGAAACAGATACAAACTCTTCGGGCGGGCATTATTATAGTAGCAGCGGGCGATGGCACAAATAAAACAGCTTAGTCATAGTGTAGGGCAGCACTGTTTACTGGATGTTTATCAAACAAACGGTAACTGGTTGCAGGATGCTGTTGCCATCGAAGAATTATTGCGTCAGGCTGCGCAGGCAGCACAGGCGCATATTCTTACCAGTCATTTTCATACTTTCGGCGGCAACGGTGGTGTTACGGGTGTATTGTTATTGGCTGAATCACATATCAGTATCCATACATGGCCTGAACATCACTATGCTGCCATTGATATATTTATGTGCGGACAGTTACTGACTGAAGCTGCTGTGGCAAAATTACAAAAATTATTACCGGATGCACAGATGCAGATTCGCTGGTTAGCACGCGAATATTTGCCAAAAGTATAAAATTTTTCTGAACTGAAATCAGGGTAACAATAATCAGAACATACTTTTCAATTTCAGAAACGATGCCTGCAGAAATTCCGAGCATATTAAATAAATATTTGCTGTAAAAAAGAATACAGATTACTTGTACTTGTACTTGTACTTGTATTTGTAAGTCCTGATTACTTCTGTGCACCATGTGCAATAACTATACAGAGCAGAATAATCAATTGCGCATATACAAAAAATCAGACCAACATCTGCGCATTGGTCTGATTAAGAAGTGTAGCTTATCTGAGACTGAGTACCGGAATATCAGCCGTAATTACTTCCAGTAACGCCACCATGGAATGGTATTGTGATCCTGCCATGGTTTCTGTAAATACGGGCTGTTCGGGAAATTCTGTGCCAGTACACGTTTGGTATCATCACTGAGTTTCTGCTCGCCCAGATTTGCATATGCTGAAACCATGATTGCCAGAGCTTCTTCAACATTTGGCGTGTTCTGAAATTGAGAAATGACAGTCTGTGCCCGTCCTACCGCAGCAAGCCACGCACCGCGCTTCATATAATAGCGTGCCACGGAGAGTTCATTACCACCCAGTGCATCCAGCAGTTTCTGCATTTTGGCACGGGCGTCGTCAGCATATTTGCTCTGTGGAAAATACTGTACGAGCAGAGCAAAAGTAGCATAAGCTTCACGGTTTGCTTTAGGATCGCGGTCAGACCAGTCCTGTTTTGCCAGTTTGCTGACAAATGATTTGTCTTCATTGAGCTGAATCAGCGCTTTCAAATATAGCGCATAATCCATATTCGGATGTTGCGGATAAAGACGCTGGAACTGTTCAATAGCAGCCAGTGCCTTATCGTTCTCATCATCCTTATAATAAGCATAAGCCGTATCCAGCTGAGCCTGTTCGGCATAAGAACCATAAGGAAAACGTGCCTGCAGAATTTCGTATAATTTCTCTGCATGAGTATAATTACGGTGCATCAGCTCATCATGTGCTTCATTGTACAGACGCTGAACTGACCAGTCCTGGGTAATCTGGGAATCTTTATCTACCGTACTTGTGCTGGCAC
This sequence comes from Snodgrassella sp. W6238H11, assembly GCF_016100525.1. Taxonomy (NCBI): domain Bacteria; kingdom Pseudomonadati; phylum Pseudomonadota; class Betaproteobacteria; order Neisseriales; family Neisseriaceae; genus Snodgrassella; species Snodgrassella sp. W6238H11. Next base: position 120,327 of record NZ_JACFSH010000004.1, read on the forward strand.
AGGCACTCAGTAACAGGCCTAAGGCCACCGCCAAAAACAAATTTTTCATGAAAGACACTTCTTTGTTAGAGAATGATGACGATTATAACGATGATTTGCCATTTACGGCAGATGATAGTACACAAAGTTATAAAAATTGGACAGTACCTAATGAACTGGCCGGCCTGCGTCTGGATGCCGCACTGGCAAAACTGGCACCGGAATTTTCCCGCAGCCGGCTGACTGCGTGGATAAAAGACGGCCATGTCACAGTCAATGGCAGCGTAGTCCCGCCCAAGTATAAACTGATAGGCGGCGAAGCCATACAGGCAGCCATCCAGCAGGATGAAAGCCAGCTGGCTTTCATACCGCAGGCTATGTCACTGGATATTATATATGAAGATGATAGTGTACTGGTACTGAATAAACCGGCCGAGCTGGTTGTACATCCTGCAGCAGGAAACTGGCAGGGCACATTACTCAATGGTCTGCTCGCGTATTGCCCGGCACTGACACAAGTACCACGAGCCGGTATCGTACATCGTCTGGATAAAGATACCAGCGGATTAATGGTTGTCGCCAAAACCATAGTCGCACAAACTCATCTGGTTCGTCAGTTACAGGCACGGACAGTCAAACGTACCTATCGTGCTGTTGCTGACGGGGTAGTGCCGTTTGACGGTAAAATTGAAACACTGATCGGACGTGATCCGCATAATCGTACCCGTATGGCTGTTGTCCCTTTTGGCGGCAAAGAGGCCATTACGCATGTTAAAGTACTCGAACGTTATGCCGATTTCAGCTATATCGAATGTCAGCTGGAAACCGGCCGTACTCATCAGATTCGCGTGCATATGAAAGCTGCCGGACATCCGCTTGCCGGAGATGCTCTTTATGGTAATCCGCGCCATCACGCCACAACAGAAGTCAGAGACGCTATTAAAATGCTGGCACGTCAGGCACTGCATGCCTACCGGCTGAGTTTTATTCATCCGCAAACTCAGGAGAATATGCAATTTGAAGCTCCGTTACCGGCTGATATTTATCATTTACTGTCTGTACTGCGTTTACAGGCTGGCATGGACTCTTCCATTAAAACAGAAGATCAATGGCAGCAGCGGCTGAGTGCGGAAGCAGCAGAAGATGATGACTGGGACGACGATGATTATGATGTGGATGTTATTTATGTACGCGAATAGGACAGAGGAATGAATCAATGGGACATGAATCAGGCACTCGGTCTGAATCAGAATAAAAATGTCTTTTTTAATGCACAATGGCCGGCACCAGCCAGTGTGCATACCCTGTTTACAACACGTCAGGGCGGTGTGAGCCAGCCACCGTTCAATTCATTGAATGTCGGAGCACATGTCGGTGATAACGCAGATGCCGTGCAGCATAATCGTGCATTAGTACAACAACAGGTAGCAAAACCTCTGGCTTATCTGAATCAGGTGCACAGCGCAGATGTTATTAATGCTGTGTCTGCGTTAACTGCGTTGCAGTCAGGTACACCGGCCAATGCTGATGCAAGCTTTTGTCACCGCGGCGAATCGGCAGCCTGTGCGATTATGACAGCCGATTGTTTGCCGGTATTATTGTGTGACCGTGCCGGAACAGTAGTTGCTGCTGCACATGCCGGCTGGCGTGGACTGGCAAACGGAGTATTGCAGAATACTGTAGAGGCTATGCAGGTTAACCCTCTGGAAATATTAGCTTACCTTGGTCCTGCAATTGGGCCGGAAGCTTTTGAAGTCGGCGCTGAGGTATGGGAGGTGTTTTGTCTGAAACAGCCAAAGGCACAGACTGCATTTACGGATATTGGTAACGAGCACTATCTGGCTGATATTTATGCTCTGGCACGGCTGGCTCTCGCAGATGCCGGTGTGCATCAGGTATATGGTGGAACGGAATGTACCGTATTGCAGCGTGAGCGTTATTTTTCTTATCGTCGAGACGGGAAAACCGGCCGTATGCTCAGTGCAATCTGGCTCGAATAAAACCGCAATGGATTAAATTGCTTACAAATTGAATTCATTTTTTAGCCAGATCATCAATATTTTATAGAAAATAATCAACTTAAAAAATAAATCGTAGATGCTTCTGGCGAAAAATTTAATCCGGTCATGCATGCTAATAAAGTGGTAAATATCTGATAATAAATGCTTAATAATATTGTAAGTATATACTTTGTTTAGTTAACTATATAAAACTGATTTAGAAGTTGATAATTATCGTGATATAATTCAAATAGTTATAACAAGCAATAAATATATAAAATAATTGTTTCTTAACCAGTATTATAAACAGGGGATAAAACATGGGTAATTTCTTAAAAAAACTTTTTGGCAGCAAAGAAAAAAATACTGATCAGCATACAACAGAGCTTTCCGAGCCAGAGCTTACCATTGCCCGCGCAAATAACGAGATACAATTACGCACGCAGATAGCAATAGATACCTGGGGTCTTGATACCGCTGAATGGAGTGCAGACCTTGATACCGGTACGATTACTTTTGTCAGTCATGAAAAAAAACTGATGGTAACTGCCCCAGTACAAATAGTTGGTACATACAATACTGAAGACAATACCTGGTTATGGGGGTGGGATCATCCGTCAGTCAGTGAATCGCTCAGTATAGCTGCACAAAAAGTGCGAGATTTTGGTACTGAGTATCATCTGGAAAAACTCACCACTCGCAAACTTATGGTTTCTATGGATGATGCATGGGGATTTGCTGCACTTGCGTGTTACCTCAGCGGCGGTGAAGGCTGCTATACCGGTTCGGCAGACACAACAAAAATATTCATGGTCTATGGTACGGTAACAATAAGTAATAAAGACTAACCAGCAATCTATTATCGAAGTAATCAGTAAGATTAGATGTGCATTACTTTGCGGATATGACATTGAAATTTCCATAAATAAGCGCTTTAACAGAGGAGCACTGCTTTTATGTGCTGATAGGTATATACTAATATCTGCAAATAAATTAATTTAAAATCCAAATAATAATTAACACTTAATTTAAATTTTAAATTACATTTAACCATTTACTCTTAATATTTTTAATCATTAACTATTAGATATTTATGGTATTTAATATTGTATAATCAAATACTTTAAAATTTACCAAATATATTGAAATTAAATTGATTCAAATGACATTAACAATTAACAAAAAATCTTATTGTTTATTGTTATATATTTACATATAATGCCAAGTTTATAAGATTTTCAACAGATATATGAAATTTTCAATATCTGACTGGCATGCTGTTAGTCCTTTTCATCATACGCCGGAAGACTGGCAAAAATGGGTTGCTCAGCGCAGAAATGTAGGTGGTTTACCGGTTAAAGATGTGGATTTATCTTTTTTGCCGGCAATGAAAAGACGCCGCTTAAGCTCTGCTGCTCGTTTGATGTTTGCTGCGTCATGGCCGCTGCTGCAAGAGGATGCTTCCTGTCCGGTAGTTTTTGTTTCTCATGATGGTGAGATCAACCGCAGTTTTCAATTGTGGAAAAGCCTGATACAGCAAGAAGAGTTATCACCCACTTCGTTTGCCTTATCAGTACATAATGCCATTATCGGACAATGGTCGCTGATGCGGGGTGATATGAGCGAAAGTATTGCGCTGACTGCCAGATACAATGGTTTAGAAATCGGAGTTACTGAGGCTGTAGGTCTGCTGGAAGAGGGGGCATCACAGGTTTTGGTAGTCGTAGTAGAAGAACCTCTGGCTGAGGAATATAACGTAGCTGCTGTACGTGCTCCGTTTCCGCTGGCACTGGGGTTAATTATTACCAGAGGTGAACAGGTAAGCCTGACTTATTCAACAGCAGATACTGGCAACGAATTATTATCTGGTGAACTGAATTATTACAGTAGTGCACTGGAATGGATTACACAGCAGATTACAGCGCAACCGGTGCGTCATCAATCTGCGGAGCAAGGTATCTGGCAGTGGCAAATTGGTTAACGGATTGGTGTAACTGGCTGTGGCGCTGGTGTGCAACAGCAATGGGTTTTGTAATTTTTGGTGTATTCGGGCTGCTGTTTAAAATAATTCTGTGGCCTTATACCTTACCTGCTGCAAGAAAAAATGCAGGCAGCCAGATAAAGGCGCGACGGCTGGTTGCATCTGTCTGGGCGGCATTTATCCGTTATCTGAGTATCACAGGAGTTATTGCTGTCCGCTATCATGGTTTTGAACGTTTGGGTCGCCCCGGGCAACTGATTTTAGTGAATCATCCTTCATTACTGGATGTTGTGTTTATGCTGGCCAAAGTACCGGTGCTCAACTGTATTGTTAAGAAGGATTTGTTGCATAATCCGGTAATGAAAAACTCGATACTTGCCTGTGGATTTTTACCGAATGATGAATCCTTACAGGTTATTGAGGATGCGGATGCAATACTGCGCAGCGGGCAGAGTATGCTGATTTTTCCTGAAGGCACACGTACCGGATGGGATAATAAAATTTGTTTTAATCGTGGTGCTGTGTCTATCGGATTACGCAGTGCCAGCGTAATTACTCCGGTCGTGATTGTCATGAATCCGCCGGCACTGAAAAAAAACCAACCCTGGTATCAGATACCAAAACAGAAAATTCATTATGATTTTTATGTTGGTGATGATATCGATCCACAGCAGTGGTTACAACGCAAACCTTTGCCAATTGCGGCAAGACAACTTAACCAGCAGTTGCAGGAATATTTCCAGCAGGAATGCAGTAGAAGAAAGTAGTAAATGAGCGATTTAGTTATTCAGATTAAAGAATTAATTATTGACAGTTTAGGGCTGGAAGATATCACAACAGATGATATAGGTGATGATATGGCCTTATTCGGGGATGATGGTCTAGGACTTGATTCAGTAGATGCTCTGGAGTTAGGTCTGGCTATCCAGAAAAAATTTGGTTTGCAAATGGAAAATGACAGCAGCCAGCTGCGCGAGTATTTTTTTAGTGTTAATACATTAGCAAATTACATCCAAAGCAAACGTTAAAGATAACCTGTTTTTATTTTAAAAGGGAAACCTGTGTATGACTGAACAGGAAATTTATGCCATTCTGGCAAATGCACTGGAAAATCTGTTTGAAATTGCTCCAGAGCGAATCAAACCGGAAGCCGATTTATTTGCGGATTTAGAAATTGACAGTATTGATGCTATTGATCTGATTGATTATATCAAGCGCCAGACTGGACACAAATTACAGGCAGAGGATTTTCGCAATGTGCGTACGGTAGCTGATGTAATTCAGGCAGTCATGAACAAGGCCAAACAGGCCGAGAATGCCTAAATTATATCCGGTAATTAATACTGTACTCGTTCTGGTCAGTATCCTTTACCCGTTTATCTGGTATTTTGGTCAAAAATACACCGGTGTTATTCCGGTTGCAGTATTAATGGCGCTGATCTGGCTGTTACGGGCATTACTTAATCGTCAGCCATTACAAAAGCTGTTGTCATGTGCAGTAATGTTACTGTTTATCGTTTTAGCATGGCTGCATTCAGCTAAAGCCATGTACTGGTATCCGGTAATGGTAAGTGCGCTGCTTTTGCTGGTATTTGGTGCAAGTCTGTATAGCCGGCAGTCTTTAATTGAGCGTCTTGCCCGCTTACAGCGTCCTGATCTGCCTGCTTCAGGTGTACGCTATACCAGACGTATTACTCAGATATGGTGCGGTTTTTTTTGTGTGAATATCATAATTACCGCTGGTTTGATTACCGGTGAATACTGGCACGCATGGACTGTATATACAGGGCTGATTTCTTATCTGCTGATGGGAATACTGTTTGGCGGAGAGTTTCTGTATCGGCGGTTAATATTAAAAATATAAATATGATGACGTCAGAGCAATTCTGGGCAGAGCGGGCCCGAAGTCAGGCTTTATTTACTACTGGTCAGAGCAGCCTGAGCTGGCAGCAGGCCATGGCACAAATAACGGCATTAAGCCAGTATTTGTCTGATCATTCTGTCAAACGTGCCGGTCTGTATTTTGATGATAGTGCTCATTTTGCTATCGCTTTACTGGCATGTGTGCAGGCCGGTACAGATGTTTATCTGCCGGCTAATCTTTCTGATGAAAATGCTCAGTGGCTGGAGCAGACTGTAGATATTTATCTGTCTGATGAAATTAATAATCAACTAAATATTCCGTCATTACCGGCATCTGCATGGATTTCACAGAGTTACAGTGAGTCTGACAGAAAGCCAATAAATAATATCGCGGTATTTTTGCAAACATCAGGTTCTACCGGTAAAGCCAAACTGATTAAAAAAGACTGGAACGTATTGTGTCTTGAGGCACAGATTCTGGCAGCGGTATTACCGGATTCAGTTATCAAAGACCAGCCGGTTGTGCTGGGCAGTGTCAGTGTACAGCATATGTATGGGCTGAGCTTTCTTATTATGCTCAGCATGTATCTTGGATTGCCGCTTTATCGCCAGCGCCTTATTTTTCCGGAGTTATTGCTGGTAACTAGTCAGGCTTTTAAAAAAGTTATCTGGATCAGCAGCCCGACTTTACTGCATACATTCCGGCAAACTCATGATATCTCTCTGGCTAAAGGGCATGTGAGTGCTGTTATTTCTGCCGGCGGAATACTGGCACAAACCAATAAAGATTTTTTGCATGAACATATCTGCTCTGAAGTAATTGAAATTTATGGTAGTACTGAAACTGGCGCAGTAGCCAGTCGAATCAAACAGCCATACTGGCAGTTTTTTCCTGATATTAGTTATAGCGTTAGTCAGAATGGTTTGGCTGTTCAGTCGCAGCGCTGTACTACCGAGCAATTACTGGCTGATGCAGTGGTGGAGCATGAAAATGGTTTTGATTTGTTAGGCAGGATAGACCGGATTATCAAACTGGCAGATAAACGTATTTCCCTTATGCAACTGGAAAATCAGCTTATGCAGCATGAATGGGTTGCTGATATTCATATTCTAAAGCATCCTGAGGGTACTCATCTTGCGGCATGGGTGGCTTTGACCGATGCCGGCATTCAGGAATGGTGCAAACAGGGACGCAAAGTTATTATTCATCAGTTAAAAAACTATCTGGCTAAAAGTCAGGAAAAAATTGCCTTGCCGCGCCATTGGCGGTTTACAACAGTGTTACCGCGCAATACACAAAGTAAACTGAATCCGGAGGATGTACAACAGGCCATTTTACAGCCAGTTATCAATCCTGTTGTTCTGGATCAAAAAATGATTTCTGCAGATGAATACTGGTTACGTATTCAGGTCCCTCTGGATCTGGAGTATTTCAAAGGTCATTTCGATGTATTTCATCTGGTACCGGGCGTTATTCAGATTAAATGGATAATAGAACTGCTACAACAATGTTCGTGGCTGGTTCAGGCACCGTTACAAATGGAAAATCTGAAATTTCAACATTTTCTTCGGCCGGCTGATGTTGTTGAACTGGTATTTAAGCGTGATTGTGTCCGCAGAAAAATTTCCTTTCAATGCACAATGCAGGATAAAAAAATTACTTCCGGCCGGTTGGTGATACCTGATAGTGAAAGTGATGCATCATGAAAGTGCTGGCATTGATTCCGCATTATAACCATTTGCATACAGTAGGTAAGGTAGCTCAGTCGATGCTGGGCTACGGGATAGATTGTCTGATTGTAGATGACGGTTCTGATGAAACAATTCGTACGCAATTACGTGAATTATTACAACCCGGTATTGAAATAATTTATCGTGCCAGTAACGGTGGCAAAGGTGCAGCGGTTAAGGATGGCATAAAGTATGCTGCCGTACATGGCTATACACATATTTTGCAGGTAGATGCTGATGCACAGCATTGTCTGGAAGATACGCAAAAACTGATAACTGCCGCTGAAGCACAGCCTCATGCAGTTATTTGCGGGCGACCGGTTTACAATGACGATACACCAAAAGCACGTCTTTATGGACGTAAAATTACTAATTTCTGGTTGGCAGTAAATACGTTATCAATGGATATTCAAGATGGAATGTGCGGATTCCGTATTTATCCGCTGGTTCCTACCTTTGATGTGATCAGAGAAAAAAAAATCGGTAATTACATGGATTTTGATGCTGAGCTTCTGGTGCATCTGCATCGGCGGGGCTGTGTCTTTATCTGGATTGATACCCCGATTACTTATGCTTCCGATGGTATTTCCCATTTTCGGGTCTGGAAGGATAATGTTCTGATTTCCAGAATGCATGCACGTTTATTTTTCAATATGTTATTGAATTTACCGGATATTTTACGAAATCGCCGGAAAAGGAAGCTCCATGGCTAATTCAATCCGCCACTGGGCTAATCAGCAGGAACGGGGAAGTAGCTTTGCCTTGCTTCTGACCCGTTATCTGGTTAAATATTGTCCTGTACTGCTTTTGTCACCGATAGTTTGTATAGTAGTGGCATATTTTTATCTGACCGCGTCATCGGCACGCCGAAATGTTGCCTGTTATCAGCATTTATTAGCAGAAAACCATACAGAGCTGTCCCGGATTCTGTCCGTAAAAGGATCTGTATTCCGGCAATTTTATGCTTTTGCTCAGGCTATAGTCGACCGCTTCGCGGTCTGGCAGGGGCGCATCAGATATGAAGATCTGATTATTCATGATCCGGATAATCTTACTCAGTATATTGATCAACCTGTTGCAGGTACTACGGGTCAGATATTTGTCTGTTCACATTTAGGAAATACAGAAATCTGCCGTGCATTAGTCAAAAAACATAAGAGTCTTATACTGAATGTGCTGATTCATAGCAGCCATGCAGTGAAATTTAATCAGGCTTTAAAAGACGCCGGTGCTTCACGGATTCGTTTAATTCAGGTGACATCTCTGGATACAAAGGTAATGATGGAGCTGAATGAAAGAGTGCAGCGTGGTGAGTGGCTGGCTATTGCTGCTGACCGTGTACCGGTAAGAGGAGAGAAAATTGTAGCCATCCCTTTTCTCGGGCAGACAGCAAACTGGCCACAGGGACCATGGTTATTAGCCGGATTATTAAAAGTACCAGTCAATACCTTGTTCTGCTTTAAACAGCAGGGTAAGTATCATTTACATATTCAGCGTTTTGCAGCAAATGTGAACTGGAAACGGCAAAAAAGGGAGCATTGTATTAAACAATATGTTCAGCAATATGCTCAATTATTAGGTACTTATTGCTGTAAAGCACCAAGACAATGGTTTAATTTTTTTGATTTTTGGAATCAGGATGACAGGGCAATATAAGCAGTTACGGCACAGTGTGATTATTGAAGTACCTTTCTTTGATGTCGACTCAATGGATATTGTCTGGCACGGACATTATGTCAAATATCTGGAAGTAGCACGCTGTGCTTTTTTAAGTGCTATAGGTTATGATTACAATGTCATGAAAACCAACGGTTATGGCTGGCCGATTGTGCAACTTAATCTCAAGTATGTACGACCGGCTGTTTTCGGACAGAAAATCCGCGTTGAAGTTGTATTAAAAGAATATGAAAGCTGTTTGAAGTTTGATTATGTCATCAGTGACATTATCAGCGGCAAAAAGCTTACCAAGGCATCAAGTATGCAGGTTGCTGTGTGTATGCAGACACGGGAAACTCAGTTTCAGACTCCGGAAAGCTGGTTACAGGCAGTGCGGAGTGCCATGCAAAATGGTTTGAAAGGGGAAGATTAATATGTTGAGAAAAATTTTATTTATTTGCTGGTGTTGCCTGTTTAGTGGATTGTTATGGGCTTTTGATTTAACTGAGTTACAAAATCAATTGCAACGGCCGCAAAATATAAAAGGTGATTTCACGCAGCAGCGTTTTTTGCGTGGTACCAATAAACCCATTATTGCACAGGGACAGTTTGTACTGGTACCAAAAGCCGGCTTATTATGGCAGATGAAAAAACCTTTTGCAGATACCATGAGGGTGCGTAAATCAGGTATTGATCAGCTAAACGCCAATAATAAATGGATTGCCAGCAAACAATCAGCCAGTGCGCAAAAAAATCAGGTAAAGCTTTTTCTGGATCTGCTTGCCGGGCAAACCAATAGCATACAAAGCCAGTTTACTATGCAGTTGCAAGGTACTGCTCAAAACTGGAAATTACAATTACAGCCGAAAAGTGTATTGATGAAACAAATTTTCACCAGAATTGATATTCAGGGTGATGAGTCGGTGAAAAAAATTGTACTGTCTGAAGTGCAGGGCGATCGTACAGAAATTACATTTTCCGCTTTGAAAATTAATACAGCCCTGAACAGGTTTGAGCAAAATGCCGTTTTACCGTAAACGCGTCTGGGCTGGTCTTTATTTACTGCTGATATTTTTTGTGGCGGTAGCGTTATTTTATAGCTTTCTGCAACAGAATCGTCTGGATACTGATTTAACCAGCCTGTTGCCTGATGACGGGCAGAATACACAGGCACAGCAAATGGCTAAAATGCGCATGAATCAGCGCATGAACCGTGATATTGTGGTTTTAGTGGGCAGTAAATCGCCTGACAAGGCGGTTGAGGCGGCACAGATGATTCAGCAAAAATGGCAGGATAGTCATATATTCCAGTCTGTTACAGGTAAACTTGAGCCAGATATTGCCGCTTTGCAGGCCAGTATGCAACGACTGAGCCTGGCTGTCGTTTCAGAACAAAGCTGGCGCAATATTATCAATCAGCCTGAAGAAGCTTTTGCCAGACAGGCGCAAACACTCGTTAATCCGTTTGCTGAGCGTAGCATATTGCCTGTTGATCAGGACTGGCTCGGACTGGGTAACATCATTATGCATCAGGCCAGTCAGGACGGACCTGTTTATTATAATTTTCAGACGGGCTGGCTGAATATAGATGATGGTGATACTACATGGGTTTTACTACGGGCGCGTTTACCGGAAAAAGCCGGACTGATTAATGTACCAGATGGTCTTCTTAAAGTAATTCATGATACTCAGGCATCTCAGGATGTGCAGGTACTGATGGCTGGTGGTGCTATTTTTGCCGCAGAAAATAAAGCCACCGGAGAGAAGGAAAGCCAGTATATGAGTATACTGGGTATGGGCTTAACTTTTCTGCTGCTGTTGTTGCTTTTCCGCAGTCTGCGTATTTTATATTTATTACTTCCTCTGGCAGTAGGCATCTTATTTGGTCTGGCAGCTACCGTAATGCTCTTCGGACATATCCATATTCTCACTCTGGTAGTGGGAACCAGTTTGATGGGTGTATTGCTGGATTTTCCTTTGCACTGGCTGGCCAGTGGCGTGATTCAGCAGCAATGGAATCGCTGGCAGGCTTTACATATTGCAGCTAAAGCCTTTTTATTAAGTTTGATTATTACTTTACTGGGTTATGCGGCTTTACTGATTACACCTTTGCCGATATTGCAGCAGACGGCGATATTTTCTGCTGCTGCGCTGATTAGTGCATTTTTATTCAGCTTACTTTGTTTACCTGCATTTTTTTCTACTACTCAGGCATATATCTATCCTCAGGCTTTGAGTGCCATGTTGTCTTTCGGTAAATTTATCGTCCGCAAGAGGCAGATTATGGTACAGAAAAAATGGCCGGTATTACTGATTCTGCTGCTTATTGGCGGAGGCTTATTGCGGCTGAACACTCAGGATGATATCCGCCAGTGGGCCAATCTGTCACCACAATGGATGGCACAGGCACAAAAAATCGGTTTACTTACTCAGACGATGCCGTCCGGACAGTATTTTGTATTACAGGCAGATAATGATGATGAATTGTTACTGAAAAGTCGTACTCTGGGCAAATCATTACAGGATTTGGTTATACAAAAACAATTATCTGGTTTTCAGTCTCTTGATCAGTGGGTTATGCCGCTTAGCATCCAAAAGCAGCGCCAGCAGGATGTAAGTCGTCTGTCAAGCAATACAGATAACTGGCGTGATTTAGTTAATTTGGGCATAGATGATCACAGTATCCGGGATTATCTGACTGGTTTACAAAAACTACCTTTGCAAACAATTTCCCAAAGTCTTGATAATGAACTGGGAACCGCATGGCAGGATTTGTATCTGGGCAAAATGAGTAACGGAAAAGTTGCGGCTATTGTCAGTTTGTCAGGAGTAAGTCAGGTTACTGCTTTACAGAAGCTGGCCGATAAAAATAACGGTATTTATTTTGTTAATAATTTACAGGCATTAAATCAGTTATTTACACATACGCGAAATCAGGCAATTGCTTTGAAGATAGCTTCTTATCTGGTGGCCATCGTATTGCTGGCTTATGCTTTTGGCTGGCGTAAAGGACTTTTAATGCTGGCTGTACCTGTTCTGTCTTCATTAGCCTGTCTGGCTGTATTTGCTTATGCAGGCTGGCCATTGTCTTTATTTGCTATTTTTGGTCTGTTTCTGGTAACGGCAATAGGTATGGATTATGCAATCTATGTTTCCGTCAAACAGATGGCAGTAGCCGAACGTCTGGCCGGTGTATTGCTGGCTGCGACAACAACAATGATTTCGTTTGCTATTCTTGGTTTCAGCGCAACTCCGGCTATTGCCAGTTTTGGTCGCAGTGTTGCTCTTGGGGTATTTTTTAGCATGATACTGGCTCTGGCCTTGTTGCCCGGAGCCGATAACAGGGGGAGGTGTAATGAGTCAGTTTGATGTAGTAATAATTGGTGCCGGTCCGTCCGGAGCTATTGCCGGTGCTTTATTAAATAAAAAAGGTTATCGGGTTTGTGTACTTGAAAAACAAGTTTTTCCCCGGTTTGTGATTGGCGAAAGCCTGTTACCTCATTGCATGGAATTTATTGCAGAGGCCGGAATGCTGGAAGCAGTAAATGCAGGTGTTGACGATGGTTTCCAGTTTAAAAATGGTGCGGCATTTAGCTGGGGTAATCGCTATACCACTATAGATTTTACCGATAAATTTTCACCGGGTCCGGGTACTACCTTTCAGGTAATGCGGGGGCGTTTTGATCATATTCTTATTAGTGAAGCACAGAAACAGGGCGTAGAAGTTCGTTTTGAGCACAGTGTTAACGGGATTGAGTTTGAGGAGGATGCTGCTGTTCTGTCAGTAACGGATACACAGGGAATGCCTTATCAGATTCGGACGCAATTTGTGCTGGATGCCAGCGGATACGGACGGGTATTGGCAAAATTGCTTGATCTGGAACAGCCGTCTTTCTTGCCTGAACGCATGGCTTATTTTACTCATATTGATGATAATGTTACAGATCCGGTATTTGACCGTAACAAAATTCTGATATGTACCCATCCTGATTTACGTGATGTGTGGTTCTGGTTTATTCCGTTCAGTAACAATCGTACCTCTATTGGTGTGGTCGGCTTGCCGGAATGTCTGAACAATCATGGAGCAGAGGGAGCGGAGGCTATTTTACAAAAATTTGTCAGTGAAGTGCCAATGCTTAGACGCATTCTGGTCAATGCACAATGGCACAACGATGTACCATTCCGGACCTTACGCAATTATTCTGCTAACGTTAAAAGTCTGTATGGAAAACGCTTTGCTTTATTAGGAAATGCTTCAGAATTTCTTGATCCGGTTTTTTCATCCGGCGTAACGATTGCCATGCATTCGGCCAAACTGGCTACAGATGTGTTGCACCGGCAGTTTTCCGGAGAAACAGTAAACTGGCAGCAGGATTTTGCTGATAAATTACAGATAGGTATTAACACCTTTAAGACTTATGTCAATGGCTGGTATAGCACAGCTTTTCAGGATGTTATATATGCTGAAAAAATTAATCCTGAAATCAGACGCATGATAAGCTCTATTCTTGCCGGCTATGCATGGGATGAAACCAACCCTTATGTTATCAATTCAGAACGTCGTTTGGCTGTTCTGGCAGAAATTTGTGGTCAAGCCAAAATATGTTAAAGAATTTTGTTATTTGGCTGATGATGTTGTTTTGTCTGAGCGCCTGTCAAAGTTTACCTGTGATTGATTCGTTACCGGTATTGAAGCAAACGCTCACTTTGCAGGTTACAGATAAAAATGGCAGTAACAGTCTGCTGTTAATTGAACCGTTGTCGGAGCAGCAATGGCGGTTTGTACAGGTTGATGGTTTAGGTGCACCGATATCCAGACAGATTCTGCAACAGGGAAAATGGCATAATGACGGTTTTTTACCTCCTAATCCCAAAGCACGTCAGCTATTTACTGCTGTCTATGCTTATCTTGGTTATCAGTATCACTGGTCTGTACCTGCTGAACTGAATGATGTAAGAGTTTCTTCTGGTACAGATGGTATGGCTGCAGAAATAGAATGGCATAAACAGCATTGGAAAATCCGGGAGGTGACTGATGAATAAACCGGTTTTTCTAAGTCGTCCTGCTATGGTCAGTGCTTTGGGCTGTGGTGTACATGAGCATATAAGTGCTTTGCTGGGTGAAGCAGACAGTTATCTTACCCGTAGCGATTTCTGGGTAAATGGTAAATCATATTTATTCGGATCAGTCGAGACAGCATTAAGACCCTTTCCGGCCGGATTGAACCCGGATTTCTGTAGTCGTAATAATCAGTTGCTCTGGCACGCACTTTCACAGATTGAAGAAGACATTCAGGCTGCCATAACTGAATATGGGAACGATCGGGTAGCAGTTGTACTCGGTACATCGACAACTGGAAGTGATGATAACAGGGCCGCTATTGAGTATGGTTTTACGCGGCAGGACTGGGCAAACAGTGGTTATAATCAGACCTTGCAGTTAATGTCTTCACCGGCAGATTTTGTGGCTGAGATGTATCAGTTGCGTAATGTCCGCTATGGTATATCAACTGCCTGTACTTCAGGAGCACGAGCACTCATAAGTGCGGCACGGTTATTGCGTACTGGTATGTGCGACGCTGTAATTTGTGGCGGAGTAGATACTCTTTCGGCGCTGACTATTAATGGTTTTCATGCATTACAGGTATTATCTTCCGGGCAATGTCAGCCGTTTACCGCCATGCGCGATGGTATCAATATTGGTGAAGCAGCAGCTGTATTTGTAATGACCCGGAATCCGGCCAGAGGTCTGCCTCTATTAGGATATGGTTCAAGCAGTGATGCCTATCATATGTCCAGTCCGCGCCCTGATGCAGAAGGAGCCAGAAAAGTAATTCAGCAGGCTTTACTTAAAGCACAGTTGCCAGCCAGTGCTATTGGCTGGGTTAATCTGCATGGTACTGGCACTACTCAGAATGATGCTATGGAAGCGCTGGCTATTCATAACGAATTGGGTGAGGAAGTATCCTGTGCTTCAACTAAAGCACTTACTGGTCATACACTTGGGGCAGCAGGTGCACTCGAAGCAGCTTTCTTATGGACAGTAATCAGTCGCCAAATTAATCCTGATGGTAAATTACCCCCGCATCGGGCAAAAACAAATCTTGATCCCGAATTAGCATTCATTCATCTGACACAATTTCAGGAAGCATTCAATGCTGATAGTCCGCGCATAGCATTAAGTACTTCATTTGCTTTTGGTGGTAATAATACCGCACTGATTATGGGGAGCAATAATGCAAACCCCGATTTATGATGTGGCTTCCCTGCTGCCGCATAGTGGCAAAATGGTGTTACTGGATGAAATTGTAAATTACAATGAACATAGCTTAACAGCCTATGCATACGTAAAACCAAATCAGATCCTGGTAAAGGGAGAATGTCTTCATTCATGGGCAGCAATGGAAATCATGGCGCAGGGCGTAGCGGCATGGGCCGGAGCATTAGCTCATGATGCCGGTGAACCGGTGCGGCTAGGTTTCTTACTGGGAACAAGAAAGCTTCAACTTTATTTTTCAGCATTACCAGTACCCGTTATCTTGCAAATTAAAATTCATGCTTCTTTACAGGATACAAACGGCTTTGGTGTTTTTGACAGCCAGTTATGGTTGTGTGATGAAGCCAGAAATCCGAATCAGTTGCTGGCGGAAGCAGCACTTAATGTATACAGTCCTACTGAAAATGATCTAATACATGATGAATAATGATAAAACCATTCTGGTTACCGGTTCCGCACGCGGAATCGGCAGAGCAATCGCACTGACGCTGGCTCAGGCTGGCTGGGATATTGTACTGCATTGCCGCAGCCGGCGTGCTGATGCCGAAAAAGTAGCTGCTGAAATAGCGGCATTTGGCTCTCACAGCCGCATACTGACTTTTGATATCAGTGACCGGCAAGCCTGTCAGGAAGTTTTACTAAATGATATAGAACAGCATGGTGCTTATTATGGTGTGGTACTGAATGCTGGTATTACTCGTGATAACGCTTTTCCGGCACTAAGTAACGATGACTGGGATCAGGTGCTGGATACCAATCTGGATGGTTTTTTCAATGTACTGCATCCGCTGATGATGCCTATGATACGCCGGCGGAAAGCCGGGCGTATTGTTTGCGTTGCTTCTGTTTCCGGAATAATAGGTAATCGGGGACAGGTAAATTACAGTGCATCCAAAGCCGGTATGATTGGGGCAGCCAAGGCACTGGCAGTTGAGCTGGCCAGACGCAAAATTACTGTTAATTGTATAGCGCCCGGGCTGATCGAAACAGAAATGATTGATGAACATGTACCTGTTGCTGAGATTCTGAAGGCTATACCTATGAATCGTATGGGACGGGCAGAGGAAGTAGCCCATGCAGTAGCTTTTCTGGTATCAGAACAGGCTGCTTACATTACCCGGCAGGTGCTGGCTGTAAACGGAGGTTTATGTTGAGACGTGTTGTGATTACAGGCATGAGCGGTGTCAGCGCGCTGGGAAATGACTGGTCTACAGTTAAAAGCGGTTTGCTGGCTTATAAAAATAAAGTAGTCCGTATGGAAAGCTGGGATCGGTATCAGGATTTAAATACCAGACTGGCTGCGCCGGTGACAGACTATTCTCCTCCTGCACACTGGACGCGCAAACAACTGCGCAGTATGGGAAAAGTAGCCCAGATGTGTACACAGGCTGCTGAAAATGCACTGGCAGATGCAGGACTGCTCGGAGATGAGTCTATTAAGGACGGGCGGATGGGTGTAGCATGTGGTTCGTCTACAGGTAGTCCGCAGGATATTCGCGACATCAGCGAACTTGTTCTTAATGGCAGCTCTGCAAATTTTAATGCCAATACCTACGTACGTATAATGCCGCATACTACGGCTGCTAATCTGTCAATTTTCTTTGGTCTGACCGGAAGGGTGATTCCTACATCCAGTGCCTGTGCTTCAGGTAATCAGGCAATTGGTTATGCTTATGAAGCAATTAAATCTGGCAAAATTGATATGATGCTAGCCGGAGGTGGTGAGGAGTTATGTGTTTCTGAAGCTTTCGTGTTTGATTCGTTATATGCAACAAGTTTGCGTAATGAGACTCCGGAGCTATCACCAAGTCCTTATGATGCTGATCGTGATGGACTGGTTATTGGTGAAGGTGCAGGTATTCTTGTACTGGAAGAGTACGAAATGGCTAAAGCACGCGGAGCCAGAATTTATGCTGAAGTTGTGGGATTTGCCTGTACTAGTGATGGCTCGCACATCACCCGACCGGAACGTACAACAATGCGCCGTTGTATGCAGATGGCACTTGAAGATGCGCATCTGCCGGCTGCTGAAGTTGGTTATGTTAATGGTCACGGTACAGCAACTGAACAGGGAGATATTGCGGAAACTCTTGCTACGGCGGATGTATTCGGATACGTGCCGATCAGTTCGCAAAAAAGTTATCTTGGACATACTCTTGGCGCCTGCGGCGCACTGGAATCATGGTTTTCAATTCACATGATGAATGAAGGCTGGTTTGCACCAACTTTGAATCTCAATCAGATTGATAGCCGGTGCGGTGAGCTGGATTATATTGTCAATAAAGCCCGCGAAATTGATACAGAGTTTGTTATGAATAATAATTTTGCTTTCGGAGGGGTAAATTCATCTCTGATATTTAAACGGATGAGCTAACGGGCCATTGATGCCAGTTAAATTTGTAGTTATGCCAGCGACCAAATCCATAAGTACAATTTAACGGGGATGCCGAGCAGTCAGCAGGATAGACTACACTGATATGCCAGCAATTATCGACAATACAGCTGTATGCCTGAACCGGATTATCCAATGCCGGAATATAAATTCCATCATATCCGTCAGGTATTAAATTATATTGGTGCATATCAGATAACTGACCATGTCTGACTTTAATTAATGCTTCTTTAAGTGTCCATAACTGGTAAAAAGAGCAAGATAAATTCTGCTGTTCAAATAGCCATTTCTGTTCGTTATCTGTACAGCAGAGCTTTGCCAGTGATATAAAATCACGTTCCTGTGCATACTCCATATCAATACCTGGAATATGCTGTATTGAAGAACAGGCGATTAAACCGGCATAACCTTTCTTATGTGTTAGAGAAAGCTGTTTATAGAAAGCTGAAAGCTGCTGTTTCAAAAACCGGCTGCTTTGCCAGTCGGTACGCAGAGCTAAATGCGGATTTTTCTGTAAACGCTGTTTGTCTGCCTGATCCAGTTTCAGGTTATTGTATTGTCCGGAGACTTCGGATGATGCAAGCAAAATCAGACAATCTTGATTCATCATGTAGTACACTTCATTAATTAAAAGGAGTAAGGAATGAAAAAGTTTTCTAAAGTAATAACGCTGGCAGCATTGCTGGCTTGTGTGTCTGCTGCTTATGCACGTGATGATAAATTGCTTTTGTCTATTCAGGATGCAATTAATGCACCGGAAGCTGCACAGGTATTGAATCCGAAAATAAAAGTTTATTTTGCTCAGAGTTCCGGACGGGTAGTGCGTGCCGGTCTGGTTAGCAACCGTAAAACCAATAGTGTAGGCAAAACAGATGAAGAAGCCTGCCGTTGGGCATTTCTATCTGCTGTAAAACAGCTACAGGAACAGGCCGTTGCTCATAAAGCCAGTAAAGTAACCAATATTGTCAGCTATTATAAGAAAAACAGTATGGCTAGTACAAAAGAATATGAGTGTCATGTCGGCGGAGTGGTTGCAGGTGTTGCTCTGAAAGGGGATCTGGCAAATTAAAATCACAGCTGTTTGCCATACAACCGCCATTTATCTGAATAAAAGATAAACCGGCGGTTTTTTATCACAAGTATAAACTCAAAAATAATTATCTCTCTTTTGTCTAAAATGTCTAAATAAAATTATTCTATTAAGAAAAATAGAAATTTAACTTGCTTTAATGTCTAATTTTACGTATATTAGCTTAACGGAATATATTGTAGCACAATAAAATGAGTAAATTGGACAAAAGGTCAGTTATGCAATTGAATATAGACCGCTTAATTGCCTATTTTGGTGGCGTCAATGCTTTGGCAGAAGCACTCAAACAACATTATCCAGATAATGCTGCTTCTACAGCTGCTATTTATAAATGGCGTAAGCGTGGTTCATTACCATTAAATCAGTTACAAAAAATTATTCTAATGGCTGAGAAACAAAATAAGCCGCTGGATATCAATGCATTTATGCAACACAATAACACTACCTTGGAGAGACCAAGAATGACCAGTACCAATAATCGAGTCATTATATTTGACACCACTCTGCGCGATGGAGAACAGTCGCCGGGTGCAGCCATGACCAAAGAAGAAAAAATCCGCATCGCACGCCAGTTGGAGAAGTTAGGTGTAGATGTCATTGAGGCAGGATTTGCTGCTGCCAGTCCGGGTGATTTCGATGCTATTCACAGTATTGCCGAAATTATTCAGAATGCAACGGTATGTTCACTGTCACGAGCTAATGAACGAGATGTACGTAAGGCCGGCGAAGCCATTGCACCGGCAAAGCGCAAACGCATTCATACTTTTATTGCTACCAGCCCGTTGCATATGGAACATAAACTGCGCATGAAACCGCAACAGGTTAAAGAAACCGCAGTTAAAGCAGTAAAAATTGCACGCGAATATACTGATGATGTGGAGTTTTCCTGCGAAGATGCATTGCGCAGTGATATCAATTTTCTTGCCGAGATTTGTCAGGCAGTTATTGAGGCAGGTGCTACTACCATCAATATTCCGGATACAGTGGGTTATGCCATTCCTTTTCAGACTGAGGCATTTTTCCGTGAATTGATTCAGAAAACACCCGGCAGTGATAAGGTTATCTGGTCGGCACACTGTCATAATGATCTGGGGCTGGCCGTAGGAAACTCACTGGCCGCCGTAAGCGGAGGTGCACGACAGGTAGAGTGTACTATTAATGGTCTGGGTGAACGGGCAGGTAATGCCAGTCTGGAAGAAGTAGTAATGGCACTGAAGACCCGTCACGACATTTTTGGTCTGGAAACCAATATTGATACCACACAAATTGTTCCTACCTCAAAAATGGTTTCTACAGTTACCGGGTATCCTGTCCAGCCAAATAAAGCCATTGTAGGCGCTAATGCTTTCGCCCATGAGTCCGGTATCCATCAGGATGGAGTGCTGAAATGCCGCGAAACTTATGAAATCATGTCGGCTGAATCAGTAGGCTGGAGTACAAACCGGCTTACACTGGGTAAACTTTCCGGTCGTAATGCTTTCCGGACTAAATT
Source organism: Snodgrassella sp. W6238H11 (assembly GCF_016100525.1). NCBI lineage: Bacteria > Pseudomonadati > Pseudomonadota > Betaproteobacteria > Neisseriales > Neisseriaceae > Snodgrassella > Snodgrassella sp. W6238H11. The sequence continues at coordinate 140,788 of NZ_JACFSH010000004.1, forward strand.
ACAGGAGCTGGGTATCGAGCTGGATAGTGAAGAAGCACTGAATGCAGCCTTTGCCCGCTTTAAAGAGCTGGCAGATAAAAAACGTGAAATTTTTGATGAAGACTTGCATGCGCTGGTTTCAGATGAGCTGGTTAGCCGTGCACCGGATCGTTACAAATATGTATCTCTGAGTATTCACAGTGAAACCGGAGAAGAGCCGGTAGCAGAAATTGTTTTTAATCTGGACGGAAACGAAAAACGGGCTAGCGGTCATGGTTCAGGACCGATAGATGCGGTATTCAAAGCCATTGAGTCTAAAGTTAACAGTTCTGCCGATTTACAGCTTTATTCGGTAAATGCGATTACTGCTGGCCCTGAAAGTCAAGGTGAAGTAACCGTGCGTTTATCACGCGAAGGCTATATAGTTAATGGCCAGGGAGCTGATACCGATATTCTCGTCGCCAGTGCCAAAGCTTATTTGTCTGCTTTGAATAAGCTGGATAGTCAGCCGCGGATTAAAGCTCAGGGGGTGATTTAATCAGTGTAAAGCAAGTTAAAAGACTTAAAAATTAAATATTTTAAAATGCCTGCTTCTGTTACGGTATAAGTAATCAGAACAGGCATTTTTATATAAGGATTTACGATTTAACTGTACAAACTGTTTTATTTAAGTTTATTATGTTTTTATAACATTTGTTTAATAAATTTAAGTTTAAATAAGCATTTTGAAAGCTAATTTTTTAACTCAAATTTAATCAGATTATGAAATACATAAAACATTTTTTATGGTCAAGTGCCATATTTACTATTCCTATAACAAATGCTTTTGCGAATGTGGATGAAAATAGTACCACCTATAAAACTGGCTCCATCTTAGGAAGAATATTTTTAATTATTTTTCTAAGTCTGATCATTTATAAAATTTATCAATATTATAAAGATAGATAAATCTATCTAAGATATATAATAAAGTCATATAAAATTAATTCATCAATCCAATAATTTACAGAGAGAAACTATGCACTTAACCAGTCGTGAACAGGAAAAACTGATGCTGTTTCTGGCAGGAGAACTTGCGGCCAAACGCCGGGCGCGGGGAGTAAAACTAAACTATCCGGAAGCGATAGCTTATATCAGCAGCCAGCTACAAGAAGCTGCACGGGATGGTATGAGCGTGGCCGAACTTATGCAGTACGGAGCAACACTGCTCACCACTGCTGATGTTATGGAAGGTGTTGCCGATATGGTAGATGAAGTCCAGATTGAAGCTACTTTTCCGGACGGTACAAAGCTGGTTACCGTACATCAGCCTATCCGATGAAAAAAACGTCAGTTATTCTGAGATTAGCTGCAGGCGATTTATTATTAAACAGCAAATAATATCTGCTCAAAACAAATTCAGGAGAAATAGCATGATTCCGGGAGAATATATTCTGGCCGCAGATGACATCATGGCCAATCAGAACCGCCGTACAATGACCATTGTTGTCATTAATCGTGGTGACCGTCCGATACAAGTGGGTTCCCACTATCATTTTTATGAAACCAATCCGGCACTTGATTTTGATCGGGAGCAGACACGCGGCATGCGTCTGAATGTTCCTTCCGGTAACGCAGTCCGATTTGAACCCGGAGAATCGAAAACGGTTGAACTGACGGAATTTGGCGGGTACAAAAAAATATTTGGTTTTCATAATGCCATAAATGGCAGCGTAAACAGTGAATAATTTATCCGTCTGAGCAATAACAGATTGATATATATTCTGATTAATAGCAAAAATAACTTACCGAAAATCGATACAAATTATTTAGACAGAGAAACCAGCTATGAGCCTGAAAATTTCCCGCCGGCAATATGTTGCTACTTACGGACCAACAGTAGGCGATAAAGTACGTTTGGGTGATACCGAATTATTTGCAGAAGTAGAGCGTGATTTGCTTACATATGGTGACGAAGGAAAATTCGGTGGTGGTAAATCCATCCGGGACGGAATGGCACAGTCTGCTACAGCAACGCGCAGTAATGGAAATGTGCTTGATATGGTTATCACCAATGTACTGATAATCGACTATTGGGGCATTGTAAAAGCTGATATTGGTATTCGTGACGGCAAAATTGTTGCTGTAGGTCAGTCAGGTAATCCGGATACAATGGACGGAGTGCACCCCGGGATGATTATTGGTGCTGCTACCGAAGTGCATAATGGCGCCAACCTGATCGCGACCGCAGGCGGGATTGATACCCATATTCACTTTATTTCTCCGCAACAGATTACTCATGCCATCGAATCGGGTATTACTACCATGATTGGCGGTGGTACCGGTCCGGCCGATGGTACCAATGCCACCACAGTCACACCGGGCGCATGGCATATTCAGAAAATGTTACAGGCTGCTGAACAAGCGCCGGTTAACCTTGGTTTTTTCGGCAAAGGTAACTGTGGGACTCCGGAGCCGCTGCGTGAACAGATAAATGCCGGAGCACTTGGGTTAAAAATCCATGAAGACTGGGGTGCTACAGCCGCCGTCATCGATGCATCATTACGGGTGGCCGATGAGATGGACGTACAGGTGGCAATTCATACTGATACGCTGAATGAAGGCGGTTTTCTTGAAGATACCATGCGGGCAATTAATGGCCGTGTAATCCATACCTTTCATACTGAAGGTGCAGGTGGCGGGCATGCTCCGGATATTATTAAGGCTGCGATGTATCCGAATGTATTACCGGCTTCCACCAATCCTACCCGTCCGTTTACAGTTAATACCATAGACGAACATCTGGATATGCTGATGGTGTGCCATCATCTGGATAAAAGTGTAGCAGAAGATGTGGCGTTTGCTGATTCACGAATTCGTCCTGAAACCATTGCTGCCGAAGATATTTTGCATGATATGGGTGTATTTTCGATTATGAGTTCAGATTCGCAGGCTATGGGCAGAGTGGCAGAAGTCATTCTGCGAACATGGCAAACTGCCGATAAAATGAAACAGCAGCGCGGACGTCTGACCGAAGAAACAGGTGCGAATGACAATTTCCGTATTAAGCGATATCTGGCGAAATACACCATTAATCCGGCTATTGCTCAGGGTATCAGTGATTATGTCGGCTCAATTGAAGCAGGTAAAATTGCCGATTTGGTTCTGTGGAAACCGGCATTTTTTGGAGTTAAGCCGGAAATTATTATCAAGGGCGGCAGCATCAGTTATGCACGTATGGGTGATCCGAATGCCTCGATTCCGACTCCGCAGCCAGTCATTTACCGGCCGATGTTTGGCGCGCTGGGGCGTGCTGTTCAAGATACTGCCGTGTTATTTGTCTCTCAGGCAGGAGTGGATAATGATATTCGCAAAAAATACGGTTTATCTAAACAGACTCTGCCAGTGCATAATTGCCGTGCAATCGGTAAAAAAGACCTGATTCACAATAATGCTATGCCGGAAATCAGCGTAAATCCGGAAACTTATGAAGTGCAGGTGAATGGCGAACATATTACCTGTAAACCAGTAAATAGAGTGGCTTTGGCGCAGCGATATTTTCTGTTTTGATTTTATAGGAATCGAAATTTATGGAAATTTTCTATATATTTATGAAATCATGTTTAGAAATTAATTCTGAATGTAAAAAAATATTTTTTAAAAGTATTAAATTATCAACAGTGACTTTGATATTGTACAGTGATCCAGTTTGGACTCAAATAATTATTATGTTAAGTGATAAGCTGAGACTAAACAGTATTTATTTTGTATCAATAATTTTATTTTTGTTTTCGATAATATTTAATTTTTTGTTTAATTTAAATACAAATAAATCACATGTCATTAATCTGGATTTAATAAAACTCCTGAAAAAAAGTGTATTCAATTTATATATTGTTTTTTTTGCCACTTTAAATAATACGTTTATATGGTCATTGAAAAATTTTTCTGAAATTGATAATTTTTTAATTATAAGTGTCAAAATTTTTATTATTGGGGTAATTGGTGCTATTTCTTTTAATGCAATTGATTTTTTAATTAATCAATTTGAAGCTCGTTCTGAGCAAAATAACGAATTAAGCTTAAAATGAATCTAATTATCCAAACCATTATCGGCAATCTGCAAACACTTACACAGGAGAAGCAGATTACTACTCAGATGCTGGATACTGTCTGCCTGCAATGGTTTGAAGCAGACCGGCGCATTATCCGTACTACAACTGCCGGCGGGCGCGAAATTGCTTTTCGCCTGCTGAAAGAGGGGCAGCGACTGCATCATGATGATGTGGTTTATCTGGATAAACAGCTGGTCATTGCAGTGCAAATCGAGCCAAGTGAAGTCATGGTACTTGCTCCGCAAACTTTGCCGGAAATGGCACGTGCCTGCTATGAAATCGGCAATAAACACACACCATTGTTTCTGGATGGTAATGAATTACTGTTGCCGTTTGATAAACCTTTATTTGAGTGGCTGCAGGCTGCCGGATTTGCACCGACACGTCAGCAACGAAGATTAAGTGAACAGTTGCGGGCTAATTCAGCGCCGGGTATCGGTGCAGGACACAGCCATAGCCATGATATAACCGGTCATCACCATCATTAATGAATTGCACTATATGTCCGGCTTAGACCGAAAAATTGATATTGAAACACTGACACGTGCAGGATTATTGCTGCAACTGGCCGACCCGACGCTGCCAATCGGTAGTTTTAACCATTCCGGAGGGCTGGAGACTTTTGTTCAGCAGGGCATTATTTATGATGCTGTTACACTGAAAGCATTTGCTGAAACACAGCTAAAGCAAAATTGGTTACATAATGATGGTGCTTATATGTCTCTGGCTTATACTGCTGCTACTGAACATAATCTGAATGCCCTGATATCTCTGGACAGGCAGATAGGGGCGACAAAAATTGCACGTGAATTACGGGAAAGCAGTTATAAGCTCGGCATACGTCTGCTGAAAATTTTTGCACCACATACCAGCGCAGCAATAGTGGCTTCCTATCAGGCTGCGTTAACAGCACAGCAGGTACGCGGGTTTTACCCGCTGGTATTTGGATTACTTGCTGCGTCCCTGCAACTGGATAAAGCGGCAGCATTGCAGGCATTTTATTACAATGCCGTAATAGGTTTAATTACCAACGGGGTTAAGCTGATACCGCTGAGCCAGATGGCCGGACAGGAAATGTTAATTGAATTGCATGCAGTAATAGCTCATATCGTTATTGCAAGTATGCAACCGCAACAACAGCAACTTGGCGCTACAACACTGGCAACGGACATTCGGGCAATGCAGCACGAGCGTTTGTATAGCCGTTTGTATATGAGTTAATGTCTCAACACTGGAGGAAAACATGAAAAAAATATTTGCTTTGTTATTATTAACCCCGGCATTTGCCTTTGCTCATCCCGGACACCTTACCGAAGGCTGGATGGCAGGTGTTCAGCATCCGCTCAGTGGCTGGGATCATCTGCTGGCTATGGTAGCAGTGGGTTTATGGGCGGCAACTTTTCAGGGTAAAGCACGCTGGCTGATTCCTGTTACTTTTGTCAGTGTGATGACTGCTGGATTTGTGATGGGAGCACAGGATATCCGAATACCAATGCTGGAGCAGGGGATTGCCGTTTCCGTACTGGTATTGGGGCTAGCTGCGGCCTGGCTGAAAAAAGTACCGGCTGGTGCTGCTATGCTGCTGGTTGGCTTGTTTGCTTTGTTTCATGGTATTGCACATGGTGCCGAAATGGGCTCACATGGTGCATTCAGTTATGCCTGTGGCTTTATTATTGCAACGGCGGTTTTGCATGCCATCGGATTTGCACTGGGTACTGTAATGAGTAAACATCAGTGGGTATTACGTTTTACCGGCAGCGTGATTGGTCTGATTGGTTTCGGTATGCTGTTTGCAGGCTGATAACAATACCCGGATAAAATCAGTTCAGACAGAAATGGCTTCTGAACTGATTGTTTAATAAACAAGCTGTTCTGTCTGAATAGAAGCAGCTGAGTTAGTCGTGAAATACTGTATCAATCCGAATAAACGGAATCGATGCAGAAGGAACACCATGCGTGAATACATTAAAATCGGCGTTGCCGGTCCGGTAGGTTCCGGTAAAACTGCATTGATTGAAAAACTTACCCGTCATATGACTAAGGAATATAGTATTGCGGTGATTACCAATGATATCTATACGCAGGAAGATGCTGAATTTCTGACCAAAAACAGCCTGTTGCCACCAGAACGAATTATGGGCGTAGAAACCGGTGGCTGTCCGCATACTGCCATTCGTGAAGATGCCAGTATGAATCTGGAAGCAGTAGATGAAATGACAGCACGCTTTCCAGATATTCAGATAGTATTTATCGAAAGTGGCGGTGATAATCTTTCAGCTACTTTCAGCCCTGATCTGGCTGATGTTACGCTGTTTGTTATTGATGTGGCGCAGGGAGAAAAAATTCCGCGCAAAGGCGGACCGGGTATTACCCGTTCTGATTTGCTGGTTATCAATAAAACTGATTTAGCGCCGTATGTAGGTGCCAGCCTTGAAGTGATGCAGCATGATGCACAGCGTATGCGAAAAGGGCAGCCATTTGTATTTACCAATCTGATGGCAGAGGAAGGTATTAACACTGTAATCAAATGGATTAAAAAATACGCCTTACTTGAGAACACAGACGAACCAGCCGGTCTGATACGTTAATGCACAGCCGCTTACATCTATCTACTCAGCTAAACCGGCACGGACAGACTACCTTTGCCAGTTGCTTTTATACACCACCGCTGAAAATTCTGCCTTTACCGCAAATGATATCACCGGTATGGTCGCAGGCTTTGCCGGCGATACAGATGAGTTCATCACCGGGATTACTGGCAGGGGATAGTATCGATATTGGCATAGAACTGGCTGAGCAAACCCAATTGTATTTGTTTACTCAGGCATTTACCCGTGTGCAATCCATGCCGGCTGCTACGGAAGCACAGCAGCATACCCGTATCTGCTTGCATGAACACAGCCGGCTATGCTATCTGCCTCATCCTTTGGTATTGCATCGTGATGCAGCTTTAACACAAACCATGCACATTACTCTGGCAGATAACTGTCAGCTCATTCTAGGTGAAATCATAGCCTGCGGGCGCGTGCTTAATCAGGAAAGCTGGGATTTTCGCTATCTGTCTTCACGCATTAACATTGATTACCGGCAACAGGCATTGCTTAATGACAATATATACTGGCAGCCAAACCAGCAGCCATTGAATGTACTGGGACAGATGGAGCAATATACCCATCAGGCTTGTCTTTATTATGTCAATACCGCTGCCAGCAAAAACGAAATCCAGCAACTGGTTAACGAAATCTATTCTGCACTACAGCCAGACTGGCCGTTAGAAAATAATCAATATCTGTGGGGGATTACTCAGTCGGCCGATTGTGCTTTATGTATACGTGCATTAGGGTTGAGCGCAGAAACATTACAGCAGATATTAGAACAAACAACACATTATTTAAGTTAATACAATCTTATATTTATCCGGATAATGATTAAAATGAACTAATGCTATTGTTAATTTTTTAATAATTTTTGTATAAATATTTTTTATTTTTGGATAATATAGTTAATAGAGAAATTTATTTTAGTAAATTGTGTATAACTCTGTATCTGAATCAGTAATTATTAAAAATAATTGTTTTACTTAGTTTTATTCAGAGCTGTCATTAATTTTTGTGATTCTGATATAGACAATAATAGTTATCATAATTAAATGTGGACAGGATGCGGTCTATGGCTTACTACACCGAAATTTTTACTCCGGAAACATATCAGGCTTTTACTCAATCAGATCGAACGATTGATGGTTTTTATGAACGACATAAAGAGGTTGCGAAACGGGTTAAAGCCGGAGATATTTTAGTTTGTTATGTTACCCGCATCTCTCGCTGGTGTGGTTTACTTGAAATACTAGATAACGAACCGTTTAGGGCTATTAAACCTGATTTTGTAGAAACAGACGATCAGCATGTTTTGTGTTTTCATGTACGACCAAAAGTATGGTTATCCTTACCTGATTCAATCCCAATTCGTGACGATAAAATCTGGCAGCATCTTTCTTTTACTCAGTCATATCCTAAAAATAGTAGTATCTGGACCGGTATTCTGCGAAACAGTTTAAATAAACTTAATGATAAAGACGGAGAGTTATTGGCAGAGATGCTATCGATGCAGGCTAATAATCCTTTTCCATATCCTTTAGATGAAAAAGAGTTGAAAAACTTAAAAAAACATACTGTGAATCGTGTAGATAAGGTCGTTCAAGTTTCTGTGCCTGAAAATGATGAATCTATAGATGATAATGAAGGCAGTCAAAATAATGATGTTCGTGAATCAATTAAAATGCAGGCATTACTGGCTCAGATAGGAGCTTGTATGGGACATCGAATTTGGTTACCTAAGGCAGATCGCAGCAGAGTCTTAAAAGAATGGAACAAAGGTACCGAAGCTTTATTGGACAGATTACCGCTTAATTATGATGAAGCGACAATAAGTACGATTGAACAAATAGATGTTATTTGGTTAAAAGGGCGTTCAATTGTTCGGGCGTTCGAAGTAGAGCATACGACTTCGGTTTATTCAGGTTTATTAAGAATGGCCGATTTACTTGCACTGCAACCGAATATGAATATCAAATTACATATTGTTGCACCCGATTACCGACAGGAAAAGGTTTTTCAGGAAATACTCAGACCGGTGTTTTCTCTATTGGAAAAAGGTCCTTTATCTGAAAGTTGTAGTTATATTTCTTATAGTAAGCTGAAAGAACTAAGTAAACAAAAGCATTTAGACAGAATGAATGATGGGGTATTGGATGATTATGATGAACAAGCAGAATTGTAATTTTGATTTATTTTTCAAAATTTAAATTGATGATTTTTATAATTAAAATATAGTAAAAATTTATTATTAGTAATGTTAAGATATTTATGATAAAAGTATATTAATAATAGCTGCTTACAATTAAACCATCATAAGCCGGTGCGGAGTTTTTGGGGCAGCAATGCTTGAGTGCGTGATATTCCTGATTATGAGTCATATGAATAAAGTAAGTTTGTCTGGCATTGATACGCTTAGCATAAGTAAAAGCTTGTTCAGTACTCAGATGACTTGGATATGGGGTATCCATCAGGCAATCAAGAAAGAGATAATCCAGCCCGTTTAAGTACGCAAATATAGATTCATCTATATGGTTAAGATCGGTAAACCAGGCGATGTTGCCAATACGAAAGGCACTGGTTGTCCAACTACCATGCGGCACACCGAAGTGCCATACAGGTACACCTTCAATAGTCAGAACGCTATTTTTACCTTGATTCAATGGCAGTTCATATGCACGTAATACCGGCCGGTTCCAATGGTTATTCTGTTCCAGAAAGGCATAATCGAAACGGTTCTGAATATTGGACAAGGTGTCATGGTGTCCGTAAATAGGAATAGCTGCGCGTTGTCTGTAGCAGAATGCACGCAAATCATCAATGCCGTTAAGGTGGTCTGCATGTGGATGAGTATAAAGCACCCCATCGATACGCTGCAGTTTATGTTGTAAGGCCTGATGGTAAAAATCAGTTCCAGTATCAATTTGCCAGTATTGTTTACCAATCTGTACATGTGCACTGCAACGGGTACGCCGGTTTTTGGGATCTGTGCTGGTACATGCAGGACAGTCACACCCAATAACCGGTGTACCGGATGAGCTGCCGCAGCCAAGTACAGTAACGGTAATCTGTGTCATGACTAATTGCTGATTGGCGGAATTTTATTAAAAAGCCGATAGGTATTAGCCATTGTGGCTTCTTCAATGCTGGTGATGCTGTCTCCGCGCAGTTGTGCTATAAATTCGGCAGTATAACGCACGTAAGCCGGTTCATTTTGTTTACCGCGTTTAGGCACAGGTGCCAGATAGGGAGCATCAGTTTCCACCAGTATCCGGTCTAACGGAACATAGCGACAGGCTTCCTGTATCTGTCTGGCATTTTTAAAGGTTACAATTCCGGAAAAGGAAATATAAAATCCCAAATCCAGTACAGCTTTGGCAAATGCAGTATCTTCTGTAAAACAGTGAATCACACCTTGTTGTGCTTGATTTTCATGCAATAAGCGCAATGTATCGCTGGCAGCTTCCCGGGTATGGATAATCAGAGGCAAGCCGGTCTGATTAGATGCCTGAATATGCGTACTGAAACGTTGATGCTGCCATGCCAGATCTCCGCTACACCAATGATAATCGAGTCCGGTTTCTCCGATACCCACTACTTTTGGATGTCGGGCAGCGGCAACCAATTCATCCACACTCATTTCTGCTGAATTCTGATCTTCAGGATGAACACCAACGCTGGCAAACAGATTAGTATGCTGTTCGGCCAGCGCCAGTACCTCAGCAGCGCTGGTACGGTCTACGCTAATAGCAATAGCCTGACCTATGTCTGCCTGAGCCATATTTTCCAGTATTTGCGGTAATCTGACAGCCAGATCAGGCATATTTAAATGGCAGTGTGAATCGATAAGCATGATTACAAAGTATAGGTAGGGCGTTCGCTTAACAGTATTCCGGGCAAAATATCTTCAATTGACTGCTTTACTGCAATGCTATCTTCATCTTTACCAAATGCCAGCCCGATTCCCTGTGGCTGCCCGGTGGAAGTGGTAGCAGTGTTGATCCATACTACTGTGGTACGCAAATATTTGGCTTCGTTGAATTCTGGCAAGTTAACGACCAGTAATACTTCTTCACCCATATTAAATGTATCAGTGGTAGGGGCAAACAGACCGCCATGCTGCAGAAAAGCCATGTAACTGCGATACAGTTCCGGTTTGTCGGGTATCGTTAAATTGAGCATTTTGCCCGGCAGATTAACAGGAGCTTCAGCCATAGATTTCCTTTAAGATTTTGTGTTTTTTTGCTGCCAAATATTCAGATATTCAATTAATAAATCTTCCAGCTGCATTTTAACATTGAGTGTATGTTTACCGTAAGGGGTAAGTTTGTTTACTTTATCAATTAAGGCAAACAACGATAATGTATCTGCTTGCCGGCTAATCTCATTTAATGCTTTACTCCATACAGGATAATACATGGGTTGCATATTTTGCTGGGCTAGTGACAGATCAAGTAACCATTTAGCCAGCCAGTCGAGAAAAGTAGCCAATGCCAGTTTGTGTTTATCAAAAGTAGCGGCATAATCCAATAAAGCAATCAGACGCGGCTTAACCAGCAAGGCGATTAATTCGTTACGAAGCCGGGTATGGCTGTCGTTTTCATTAAACAAGGGGGCTCCGCCGTGAAAGGCTAGTAGTTCAGCTGCATTATCTCCGTGTTGCTGCTGTGCATAAGCCAGTGCCTGTGCAGGCGCCGGTATGGTCAACACCACTTGCCGGCAGCGGCTTTTAATTGTTGGTAACAGACGGTCTTTCTGATGGCTTACCAGAATAAATACCATACCTTGCGGCGGTTCTTCCAGAATTTTCAGCAGGGCGTTGGCTGCCTGCAGATTCATATTTTCTGCCGGATAAATCAGAGCTACACGCTTGCCGCCACGATGAGCACTCAGATGAGCAAAATCCAGAACGTTCCGTATAGTTTCTACCTTAATCAGTGGCTGTTTACGTTCTCCGCCTTCGCCATCTGTTTCATCGGGGGTAACCAACAGAAAATCGGGATGGCTGTGCTGACTGTATAAATGACAGGATGTACATTCACCACACGGCTGATGGTTAGTACCCAGCGACTCGCACAATAATGCTTGTGCCAGATATTCAGCAAATTCCCGTTTACCAATTCCCGGATGACCATAAAGCAGCCATGCATGCGGTTGTTGCTGCCAGTGTCGGGCTATCTGTTGCCAGACTGGTTCAAGCCATGGATAAATCATGAATCTAATCCAAACAACTGTGCTAATCCTTGGTTAATTTGCTGTGCCACATCCTGAAGATTCAAACTGCTATCAATAATAGAATAGCGTTGGGGTGTGGCCGCAGCTCGTTCCAGATAGACAGCGCGAGTGTGCTCAAAAAACGCAGTATCCAGTTGTTCAAAGCGGTCAGGATGGCTATTTTGGCTGAGACGTTGCTGTGCAACTGTAAGAGGTACATCCAGTAATAAAGTTAAATCGGGCTGAAAACCTTGCTGCACCCAGTTTTCCAGAATAGTGATATCTGTCAGCGGTAAACCACGACCACCTCCCTGATAGGCGAATGTAGCATCGGTAAAACGATCACTGACTACATGTATGCCTTTTTCCAGTGCCGGTTTAATGACCTCATCCAGATGCTGCTGGCGTGCAGCAAATATCATCAGAGTTTCAGTACGGGCATTAGCATGAGTAGCCGGGTTTAATAATAATTCGCGTAATGCCTCACCAATGGGCGTACCGCCGGGTTCCCGGGTAAAGAGTACCGGCAGCTGGTGTTTTTCAAACCAGTTACGTATGGTATTGAGGTTGGTTGATTTACCGGCACCGTCAATTCCATCCAGAGTAATAAATTTTGCTTTCATCTATAGTTAACCCGGTTAATGCTTTTTCAGAATATATTGGCGGACAGCAGCATTGTGTTCATTCAGATTGTGGCTGAACTGGCTGCGTCCTGTACCATCATTTCGCGCTACAAAGTAAAGATAATTGTTATTGGCCGGATGTGCCGCTGCTTCGAGCGCTGCTTTACCCGGCAACGCAATAGGAGTAGGCGGCAGACCAGAACGAGTATAAGTATTGTATGGTGTATCACGGCGTAAATCCGCTTTTCCAATCTTGCCTTTATAACGGGAACCCATACCATAAATGACAGTAGGATCTGTTTGTAATCTCATGTGCTGATTGAGTCGGTTAACAAATACAGCTGCTACATTGTTTCTGTCTTCAGCATGACCGGTTTCTTTTTCAATCAGGCTGGCCATAATTAGTAAATCATAGGCAGACTGATAGGGTAAATCACTGCGACGCTCTTCCCATGCAGCCTGTAAATGTCGCTGCATCGTATTAAATGCCTGCTGATAAAGAGATAAATCACTACTGTCTGAACTAATATCATAAGTAGCCGGAAAAAACAGCCCCTCCGCCTGAGTGTAATTACTTTCAGCATTTAGCTGCTGTAGCAATTTGCTGTCTGGCCAGTCTTTCGTAATATGCTCAATATCCGGTGTGTTATCAATTAACCTGCGCATTTGCGCAAATGTACTGCCTTCAATAATCTGCACTGTAATACTGTCTGGTTTACCGTTGCGCAGCCTTTGTAAAATCTGCCAGCTGGAAGCTGAATGGGGAATGCGATAATTACCCCGATTGATTTTATCTCCCATACCCAGCATATAAGCAGTACCGACAAAAACCCAGCGGCTGTAAATCACATCATTAGCAGATAAATTACGACTTACTCCGCTAATGCCGTAGCCAGCCGGTACTTTTAACCGATAGCCTGTATTGCTTTTAGGCAGGAATAAAAGTGTTGCCCACACCAGCGCAAATACCAGTAAGCCTGTTAATATTAAAAGTATAGTCTGTCTTTTTTTGCGCTGCATAAACGCTTTCCTGTTTGAGAACAAAAAATCTGGGTTAGCATGTAAGTATAAATTTAATTATCAGATGCGACTACTTTATCAATCCATGTTTATTATGGGATAAGTGTTATATTTAAAATCATACCGGTTGAAAACCATATTTTCTCTTATTCTCAGCAAAGATTGAATCAGGGCTTGCAAAATTCGGTAGTTCAGGTAAAATGCGCAACCTATTCAGCAGTAACTCGATGTATACAGTGGGGGTATAGCTCAGTTGGTAGAGCGCTTGCATGGCATGCAAGAGGTCAGCGGTTCGATCCCGCTTACCTCCACCAATTTACATCAAAGCTTCAATAAAAAAAGCCACATTCGCACTGTGGCTTTTTTTATTGAAGCTTAGCTGGTGTCAATTTGGTGTCAATTTGCGCCGAGTTTGCCGCGTACTGTTTTAAGTGCTCAACATTCATATGCACATATCTTTTTACCATCTTCTCACTAGACCAGTCGCCTAACTCAGTTAGTTGCCGCGTGGGTGTTCCTTGTACTGCGTGATTAGTTGCCCACGTATGCCGGTTATCATGAAATCTATAATTTTCAATCTTGGCTCGCTTTAATGCTTTTTTCCATGCGGTGCCGGCAGGGTTTTTAATTGGCTTACCGTTGTAAGTAAAGACATTCGTTTTATGCTTACCTCGCTGGCTTAAAATTGCGCTCATGACTTCATCATTTAGCTGAATTCCTATGGGCTTTGATGATTTTGCCTGAGTAGCAAAAATCCATGCGATCCTTCGAGATAAATCAATTTGCGACCATTTCAAGCCTGCAACATTCGCCCTTTTTAAACCTGTCGCCAGTGCAAAAGTTACAATTGGTTTTAAATGCTCTGGCAGCTCCTTGAACAATCTTTCTTTTTCCATAGCGGTAAGCCATCGCTCCCTTGGTTCTGGCTCCTTGAGCATCTCAATATCTGGTACTTTAGGCAGCCATCCCTATTTATTAGCAGCTAATAAAACAGTTTTAACTTGATTTAAATACGCATTTACTGTCCTTGGTTTACGTCCTTGATTCAGCTTAGCGTCGCGTATTTCGCGAATATTTACACGCTCAATCTGATTAACCGTGAGCATACCAAGAAAATGATCCAGCCAGCGTAAATATGATAATGTGGTTTTATCCTCCTGTTTATGCGGGTTTTCTTTTAATCATTCAACAACACATTCGCGCCATGTGTATTCACGGCTATAACCAAGCTTTTGCACCTCAAACATTTCATAATAATGTTTAGCTGCTAATTCATTCGCTTGTTTTTTGTCGTCAGTCCCGGCAGCCTGCCGTATTCGCTGTCCGTTACATTCACTCGGTACAATTTGCTCTCTCCGATAAATATAAACTGTTATATTTTCATGTGTATGATAAATTAAAATATCTCGAACAAAAAAACAAAAAAGATGGCTTCTTCTATAGAGCAATGCACGTAATTTTTATTATTTCCAGGATCTCCACTTACAAAAATTCCATATAAATATTTATCTGGTTCCTTTAAATAATTGCCAATCATGGTAATCTCCATTAAAAAGTCGCTTAAAAGCGGCTTATCATATTAAAAAATTTAATATTGATTACTTATTTTGTATTTTGGTTACAACGTAGCTATTTTAAAGTGAGGCCAAAAACTGTCATAGGGATATTTTCAAAATGCAGTAAAATGTGTCCCTTTTGTGCCTCGTTATCAAGTTTGACATTTGTTCAATAATCCAGCTATACCTGTTCGATAATTCAGCTATATCGGTTCGATAATTCAACTATATTGTTTTATAGAACAACAAATAAATTTCTCCAAAATAAAAGCCAGCAATTAGCTGGCTTGTTTTTGTTACAGAATCAAATAATAATTTTAGTCGGCCTTGATACAGTTATAACCGTTGATATTCTCTGCATATGTAACTTTGTAATTTTCGACAATTACCAGCCAGCGTCCGTCCTGATTCATATTAGATAATGCAGACTGATTATTGATTGGCTTAACTGAGCCACCTAAAAATGAAAGTGCCTCATCAAAATTCTTAGCAAGAATGTCTTGGTATCTGGGTACTTTAAACTTGGTATAGAGACTTCTATACACAGACTGATATGTTTTGCCTGTTTGGGCAGCATTCATTATTAAGTACAGCCTCTTTAATCAAATATTGCTGCTGCTTATTTAATGTTAGAGAGTAGCCGCCTGTTTTACGGATAGAGGGCAGGACTTCACTAGTTACCCATTTCTTAAACTGTTTAGCCTCAGTTTTGTGACTATGTAATATAAGTCAGTAAAAGCCGCTTTCATTGATGATGTTATAGCTCTGAGCACCTCGTCCAGCTCGATCCTCATTATTAATGAGGGTTGTCTTTTCATTACTATACTATCATCTTCATCAGTTTTAATTTCAAAAATACCCAAATCTCGTCGTTTTCTATTGACTTTTTTCCCACCCGGACACAAATCCGATTGCCCGGATTCTTCAATTTGTAATTGTATATGTGTTTCATCAATTTTTTTAAAGATACCGTCCGAATAATAAAAACAATCGTTACCACATTCAGAAGTGGTCGTTGAAAAGTAAGTACCATCAGCCTTAAGATATAAAATTGGACTATAACGAAATCTAAAACTATCTGAATCCTGTTTTACATCTTTATATATCATATATGAATCAACTTTATCATTTATAACGGAACTAATACTAATTGCCCGAGTGCCATTGCCATATTCCCAAAAATTACTTATTTCACTTTGTGCGAAACAGGTAATTGGAAGCAATAATAAAAAAAGGATTTTTTTCATAGTTATTTTCTTTCCACAATAAGAAAATTTATATATTTATAATATTACATTTACATTTCTTTGAGTATATAAAAAAACCTTTAAATATTTCAATATTTAAAAGGTTTAATATTTTTGATTTTGATCAATTTAATTTTTTTCAATCAAAACGGAATATCGTCATCAATATCATCTATTGGCGCGGTTGTAGATTCATGTTGAGGCGGTTGCCGATGTGGTGCTGGTGGTGGGTTCGATGATGTAAGTGGTGCAGCGTTATTATTGCCAGAATCAGAACCATCATTACGATTGCTCGGCATTTTCATCTCATTGCCGATAATATTGTATGCCATGCGTTCGATACCATCTTTATCGGTATATTTACGGCTCTGAATTTTGCCCTCAACAAACACTTGGCTACCTTTTCTCAGGTACTGGTTAGCTATTTCTCCTAGTTTGCCGTACAGGGATACGTTATGCCACTCTGTACGAGTCTGGCGTTCTCCATTACGGTCACGCCACTGTTCATCAGTTGCTAGCGAGAAATTCGTTATGGCGTCGCCATTGGGCATATATCGTGTTTCAGGGTCGCGCCCAAGGCGACCAATTAGAATTACTTTATTAACAGACATAATGAAATCCTTTTATGCGACCTGTTTTAGCAGCAAGTCATAATATTCCTGGCAAATTTCTACTTTTTCTTTAATCTTTTCGATTATTTTTTCATCTCTTGTTACCGTAACCGTTGTTAACCTCTTAGCGATAGGAATATCTTCAACCGCATCAATCAACATGGCCGGATTATCGTAAGTACCCAGCAGATTTTCAGGGCAGGGGAATAGCCAAAAATCTATATCAGCTTTATCACAATCAAATAGCCACATATAACCCTGCATCTGATAGATATATCCTGCTTTTTCTGCCTTTTTTTGCGCCTCTTCAATAAAAAACGGGTGAGTGCCTATATCCCAAGAACATTTTGTATCAATAATAAAACGTTCTTTAGGGTCATAAATATCACATTCACCTGTGATCCAGTCATTTTCTAAGCGCGTCTCATAAAAAACCAGCTATTTAGCTGGGCGGGAATGTCAACAATCATCACCTAAAATCATTTAAGCTCTGCATCACCTTTCATGCGTTCGCTATCACTCATGCGCGCATATGTATCAGCTAACCGTTTTACTTCCAGATCTGCCTGGTATTCTTTCTGCTGCATTTGTCTTGCTGTATAACTGCGCTGCATATCTAATTGCTCCTTATCAGACAAAGCAGGGGACACTGAAAGAGCAGCAGACATTAAAAAAACTGCAATAAATCCAGTTATAGAATTTTAATCATGTACAATTCCCTCGTTGTTGCTGTTACATGGGTTAATTTATCGTGTTGGAATATCACCTCTATAGCTAATAAAAAAGCCAGCTATTTAGCTGGCTTATGTTGCTTACTTTATTACTTATTCATATGTTGTGATAACTAAATCAATCGTCATCACTATCTGCATAAATTGTTATCTTTTTCCGATCTGCCTTTATTTTCGCGATTACGTTATTTATAGATCTAGTTAGCTCTTCTCTTTCAAAATTATTTTTAGGAGCAGGTCCCCAAGTAAGTGATCTAAGCTCTTCTAAATAAGTGTCTGTAGTTTTCACTACCTTAATCAACTCGGCAGGATCAGCATTTAAACAGCCTACTCTATATGTAAAACTATCAGCATATTCAAGCATTATATCATTTGATCTTTTATTTGAAATTACAATGGCTTTTTTAGATTTTAATCTATATACAAATTTTTTTATACCGGTATAACCACCATCAAGAGTTTTCCCTTCCACTTCACCGCAAACATATAGATGTTCTTTGTAGTGGGTATTTACAGACATTTCAACATGATAAAACTCAGCTGAATCAAGATTTTTCAATGTATTTCTAACCGCCTCTTTTGCTTCCGCGATGAGTTTAGAGTGCATGAAGTAAACTGCTGTACCGGTAATCAGTGCAATTACAACAACCAAAATCAGATACAGTTTTTTATTACCCTGTTTTGTCTTTGCTGGTGGCTGTGGTTTTGCTTTTTCTACTGATTCAGGCTCAGGCGGAGGGGTTAAAAGTTCTGGATATTCTGCAAATAAACGAGCATTGTATTGTTTGCGCGCCTCTACATCTAAAAGATTTAGTTTGCATAGTTTTAAATCCTCTAAAGTAATTGTCTGTTGCTGCGCTGCTTGCTTCATTGCCTTGGCAATGTCTGAGCGTGATGCTGTCGGCTTTATATTTAAAAGTGCATATAAATTTTTAATGTCCATTATGTTCCCCTTGATACATTTCAAAATGTTAACACAGCACACAGAAAATGTTAAATAATGTTAAATATGTCTACTAATCAATCCAAGCACACTTGTTTAAATGTGCTTGGATTGATTAGCTTAGGCTTGAAATTAAAGCCAGCATTTTGGCTGGCTTTTGATTTAATTAGCATGCTTTAAAATATAATCAGTTAGGATTTTTCTTGCTTCTAATGATAGATGGCTTAATAGTTGTCTTACTGTCATATCTTTATGGCAGCCCAATACAAGTGCCTTAACTATTCCATTTATAAGTCTGTCCGCTTCATCAGAATATTTTGTAGCTTCTCCAGCGATATATACCAGTTCATCGTCTCCAAGCTTTTCCAGTATTTCTTGTTTCTTTTCTTTGGCTGCGTCACTTACTCTTTGCGAGGCTTCCTCATACGCTATCAAATCATGGTATCCGACAGGTTCTGGGTTTGTTGTATTTTCATTCCAACTATTAATAACCCTATTCATTTTTTTAACCTATTAAAAAAGCCAGCTATTAGCTGGCTTGTGTTGCTTACTTTGTTACTTATTCATATGCTGTGATAACTGAATCAATCGTCATCACTATTTGTATAAATTGTTAGCTTTTGCTCTTCTGCCTTTGTCTTCGCGGATAAGTTAGCTATAGATTTAGCTAGCTCTTCTCTTTCAAAACTATTTTCAGAAACTTTTCTTTTGTCAATAAGAGATAAAACCTTTCCTGCATAATCGCCTGTAGTTTCCATCGCCTTAAGTAATTCTGCAGGATCAGTATTTAAACAGCCTACTCTATATAAAGTACTATAATAATATTCAACAATTATACTATCTGGTCTTTTATCTGGGATTACAGTGGCTTTTTTAGATTTTAATTCATATACAAATTTTTCTTTACCAGCATAACCTCCAGCAAGAGCTCTCGCATTCATTTCACCGCAAACATATATCTCTTTGTTGTGGGTATTTACAACCTTTTTAACATCATAAAACTTGGCTGAATCAGGATCTTTCAATAAATCTCTAACCGCCTCTTTTGCTTCTGCGATGGGTTTAAAATGTTTGAAATAAGCCACAGTACCAATCAGCACAATTGCAGCGGCTACAACAACCAAAATCAGATACAGCTTTTTATTGCCCTGCTTTGTCTTTGCTGGTTCTAATGGCTTAACTTCTTCTGCTTTTTCGGGTTTCGGTTCAGGCGGAGGGGCTAAAAGTTCCGGGTATGCGGCAAATAAACGTTCGTCGTATTTATTTCGTTCCTCTTCATTTAAAAGATATTGTTTACACAGCTTTAAATCATCTAAAGTGATTGTCTGTTGCTGCGCAGCGTGCCTCATTGCCTTGGCAATGTCTGATTGTGATGCTGTCGGCTTTATATTTAAAAGTGCATATAAATTTTTAAAGTCCATTATTTATTCCTTTGCTGGGTAATGAAATGTTAACACAGCACCCGATGAAGGTTAAATAATAGACTTTAAACCTAGGTATCTAATTTACATGTTTTCTTCCTTTTCGTTAGAATTAAAAAGCCAGCGGTTAGCTGGCTTTATTCACCTCATAGTTGAATTGTTAAAATTTCGATTGATTCATAGATCTATTAATTAGATACAGAGGCTTGTCTTTCATTCTGCAGACGGCACGCCGAAGATATAATATGTGTTAAGCAATTATTAACACCGCCTATTAATGATGTGATATTACTTGCAAACTCCAAAAAATCCTCAAGCTTTAAATAAGCAATCACATCTTTATTAGCATATCCCATATGTAGCATACTTAATGCTTCTAGTATCGTGTTGGAATTATCCGATACGTTAATGCAGCACGATATAATATCCGCTAAGTCCTCTTCGCTAATATGCTTAAACTGCTCATCAATTGGCGTTGCGTAACTATTTACAACTCCCACAATATCAGCATTAGATATCAAATTAGCCAAATCATCATAATAACTAGAAAATTTACTCATGATTAATACCCCGGACTTATTAACTGAATTAATAAAATGATAAAAAGATATAGAAATTATTTCTGTTTATCTTTGGTTATGCTGATTGATTTAAGCTGCCAAACTCTTCCCAGTCTTTTCTGATAATAGTTCGCGCATTTCTTAAATTACTGACGTTGTAATATCCCTCTATATCAGGCGTTATCTTGTTCACCTCTTTAGGAAAAATTAAAACATAATGTCAATTAGAAACTTGCAGCACTAGCAATCTGGTCGGGCGATGTTCCCAACAGGCATACTCACTAGCTCGCCCGTATATCAACTTAAAGTATGAAAAAGAATTTAAATTTATAATTTATAAAAATAGTAAGTTTTCATTACGTTTCCTTTCTTTGAAAATTTAATATTAATTTAACTTTTGTTGTTTCATGAATCTATCAAAAATTAATATTTAAAGTCGTTCTCCTTTCATAAAGTTCTTTGGATTTTTAGACTTTTCTGTTTGTAAGTCCTACATGAACTTACCAATTTTGTTTCGGCCGCCCGCGAAGGCTTAACGGCTTGCCAGCAAGCTCCTACTTGCCTCAGGCTTTTATATTCCGCTGCCTTGAGCCGATGCGGATAATGCTACGAATAAAAATAATCAACTGAGTTGATTAAATCGTTTTAATGGTTGGAGTATAGAAAAATAAACAAATTATCTATTATTGACGTTATATTCTGATTTTAAACAATAAAAAGTTTAGAAAACTAAATTTAAAAATAAAAATGGTAGTGATATGTAAAAAATATGTAACAATTAGATATTAAATTAATTTATTGACAGAGCTACATGAATAAGAAAATGCATGAAACAGCAGCAAGATTGTATAAAGTCGTGGCGAAAAATAACAATATACACAAGCAAAGTGAATTAGCTCATGTTCTTGGTGTCGTTCAGCAATCAATTGTAAACTGGGAAAAAAGAGGAATCTCAAAACAAGGATTGCTGCTGATTCAGAAAAAATTAAAAATCAATCCAGATTGGTTAGTATCAGGAGTTGGGAATGAATTAATTATCGATAATCCAAACGACGGAATTAATAATCAATCAAATATCGAATTATATGGTGATTTCTTTTTGTATGATGAAAATTCCCTCTTTTCTGGGCATTATGTACTGATACCTTTGTATCATGACACTTATGCACTTGACGCAAAAACAGGTATTTACCGTTATCAATTTAATCAATCTGATTTCAAATTGCCATGTTCCAAAGAATTATTAAAAAAATTTGGCGTCCAAAAAGAGAACGTAGTTTGCATAACAGTTGCCGGCAGCAGTATGGAGCCTGTTTTAAAAGATGGCTCTATTGTAGCTATAGATACATCAAGTAAAATTATTAAGGATGGAAGGATTTATGCGATTAAACAGGGCAGCCTTGTTAGAATCAGAAAATTATATAGAATCGCAAGCGATGTCTTAAAAATTAGTTGTTACAATCAAGAAGATAAAGCATATGCTGATGAGCTAGTAAAAATTGATAAAATAGAGATCATCGGTGTAGCCTTTTGGTGGTCTGTAGTTCAAAGTATTTAAAATTAAATATATAAAGCCGCTAAAAGCGGCTTTTATGCAATATTCATTATTCATTTTAAAATTTATATATCTAGAAAATCCAAGGGCAAAGCTTTCCAAAACTTACCATGGATAACTAACTGGTCTATTTCATTAGGTTTAATGTCAAAATCTGTATCTGAATATAATTTATTATCAGATATTACTTTAATTACACCTGATTTCCCTCTTGCTAATCTTTTGATGTATGTATATCCATCAAATGTAATTAAATAAACACCACTATCTTGAAATTTATCTATATCTGTTTTAATTAATGTAATAGATCGCCTTGGTATTGTTGGCTCCATTGAATCGCCATCAGGAGGCATTAGTTGTACTCCTTGTAAATTAGTTGTTCCTAGTAACTCTAAAAGAGCATCATTAGGAATTTCAATAGTTCTAAGGAGTTCTGGAAATTCAGGAATTATGATTCCTTGACCGCAAGAAGCATTCATATCATATAATTTCAGGGTTGTGGTATTACTATCGGCTGCTTCCAATGGACTATACATTTTATATGAATCAGATAAATTAATAGCATTATCTTTATATTTATTTCCTGTTCCATTTGCTAGCCATTGTGCTGAAAATCGTGTTTTCTTCTCTAATTCTAGTAACGGCTTTTTCCCAAGACCTGTATCACCATTAAACCACTGATGAACTAATCCTTTGCTAACCTTAGCAAAATCTGCAAGCTGTGTTTGGGTTTTTAATCCATACTCCCGCATTAATTCATGAAGACGTTCTTTTAGCTTATTTGTCATAGTATAAATGTCCTTTTATTTGTTTAGTATTCTAAACTATAAAAAGTATAGTTTACTTTACACTATTTAGTAAACTATACTTTTTATAGTTTAAGAATAGAAAGCTAACAAAATGTATGAAAAGGATAATAGATTCATAGAGATATTAGGTAGCGATACGGCTGTAGCAAAATTATGCGGTATAACACGCGGTGCTGTTTCGCAATGGGAAAAATGAGGTATTCCAAAAGCTCAACTAAATTATTTAAAGACACTGCGAAAAGAAGAATATTTAAATACTTTTATAAGTAAAAATTAAAAGTTTTATTAATAACTTTTTAATTAATAGTGTTTATTTTTTCGGTACTAAAAGAATGTGGTTAGTTATGACTGCAATTAAAACCAAGCACGAGTTTAGGTAATTTAAGAGGGTTAGTAATAAATTCCCAATCAGAACAAATTCTGAAATACCTGCAGGCAGGTAACGCTTTAACGCCCTTAGAAGCCTTGCGCAAATTTAATTGCCTGAGACTGGGTGTGCGTATCTACGATTTACGATAGAAAGGATATGTCATTAATTCATTCCTTACAATTCACACAGCTATGCATGCAGCAGAAAGTGCATCAGCATTATTCAACGCAGGAGACAAATACCGTGCAGGGCTTGCGTTTAAAACTGCATATGAGCGCATCGTTAGCGAGAAGAAGGCAAAAGGTATACAGCCAGATTGGTACGTTAGCGCAGGGCTTGATAAAGAACAGTTAGCGCAACTAATCACAGAAGCGGCGGCAACAGGGAAAATTACAAACGATTATGCCTTAGCTTTATTGCCAGCAGGCGAAGAGCGCATGAATATTGAAGCCGGAAATCTTCTAACCGATAAACAAAAAGAAGAGGGCAAAGCCCAGTTAGGAAAACTGCTTAATTTAATAACGCAAAAATGCGCGCTGAATTAACAGGGGATCACATCGTGTCTGAAAATACCTGTATAGCATGCCGATTCTGGACGCTAAGAGAAAAAAATAATAAAGGCGAATATATCCCCCACGAAATGGCGGCACTCGGATATGGCTATTGTGCTCATGATGAAAAATGGCACTATTTCCCCGGTCACAGAGAATGTGCAAACAACAAATTTGAGCCTATAACCGAAGATCTGAGAATAAAGCGCGAAGAGTGGTGGGAAGCCCGAAATAATAAGCGGAGTAAGTATGTCAGGAGGTAGCATGGATAAGCAGCCGGATGATTATGTTGAATCCCCTTATGAACAATATCACGCATGCAGAGCCTTATGGGGAATGGTCATTATTCAGGCATTGCAGGACGCTACTGAAGCTATAGGCGATTCCAGAGATCTGGATAAGGCGGTTGAACAGGAAATGGGATATTTCAGGAGTAGAGGTTTTCAAGAAGTCTGCGCTCTAGCAGAAATCGATATAAGCCCGGATGACATTGAAGCAAAGCTGCGTGGCTTAAGAAACTGGAAAAACAAATACTGGAGAAAAGATGTCAAAAAATTTTTACGCACTGGGAAGATTAAAAACCGGACAAAAAAACAAAACAGAGCAGGCATATGAGCTTGAAGTATTAAAGCCAGCCATGCAGGACGGATCAGTAAGCTGGTACCGGTTTGAAGGCGTAAAACTCAGGCTGGCAGATAACACCTTTTACACACCGGATTATTGCGTTATGCGCAGTGACGGCACGATGGAAATGCACGAAGTAAAGGGCTTCTGGCAGGATGATGCAAGGGTAAAAATCAAAGTAGCCGCTGATATGTACCCGCTTAAATTTATTGCGGTAAAACGCCGGGCCAAGAAGAACGGCGGAGGCTGGAGCATTGAGGAATTTTAATCATGGAATTAGTAGCAGTTAAGGCAATTGATAACAGCTTGCGACCAGTTACAGCAATTGATGCCGATAGTCTCAAGCAAGTTAAGATTGGCCAACCGGTAAAGATACAAGTAACAAGACAAAAAGACCGGAGCCTGCCTCATCACCGTTTATTCTTTGGCGGCTTACTGCCTTTTGCTTTTGATTACTGGCAACCGGCAGGCGGAGTTATCAGCCCTAAAGAGCGGGATGTTGTGCTGTGGATAGCTAAGAGGCTGGATAAGTTCGCCGGTAATAAAGGCATTATTGTTACAGCCGCAGAGGAAGCACTTAACTTACTGGCTAAAAAGCGCGCCGAAAAACTACTCGTTATAGACAAAGACATTAATTCATTTCGTCGCTGGCTAACTATCGAAGCCGGATATTTTAATTATCGCTTAACACCAGCAGGCGTAGTGAAAGAACCTAAATCAATCAGTTTTGCCAGTATGGATCAGGACGAGTTTAACGCCTTTTATAAAGCCTGTTTTAACGTTTGCTGGAACATGATTTTATGCAACCGCTTCTCTAGTGAAGATGAAGCACAGCAGGCTATTGATCAGCTTTTATCTTTAGGGAATTAATCATGAGCAAAATAACCCGATCAGCACGAGGGCAGCAATGTCAGGTGCGCATGCCCGGTATTTGTAACGGTAATCCTGAAACAGTGGTTTTCGCTCATTACAGGCTGGCAGGCAGTTGCGGTATCGGAATTAAACCCAGTGATCTATTAGGCGCATACGCATGCAGTGCCTGCCATGATGAGGCGGATAGAAGAACAACGATACTAGATGCAGAAACTGCGAACCTGTACCACGCAGAAGGCGTACTGAGGATGCAACTGCTATTGAATGCAAATAATCTGATACAAATAAACTGAGGTAGAAAAATGGAATTTGAAAGAGTTGACTTTACACACACTGGCTGGTTTTTGTTTTGCCCTATATACATCAATCCAAATTTTGAAAATCCGGAAATACACCATAGATATCACCTTTCATGGCTGCTGGATATTGCTATCGTAATATTAAATAACCTGATCGTACCTCTGTATGCACTAAAGGCTCAGCATTCAAAGCAGCCTGTATGGGTTAACCCTATATGCGGAGTAAAAGAATTAAAAAAGCCAGTAACGTTTTTCGTAGAGAAAGATGCAGATGCAAGTTAAGCCGGCCATGGAGAAAACATGTATACATCAATAGATCACATGCTGTGTGAAGTGTTTTTCATAAAAAATACGCTAATCATGGGTAAAAGTAATTCAGCGCGCATTGAGGAATGGATTAAAACCAGAGGTGTGGTAGATAGATGTGAATCAGGATTAAGCCAGCATGATTATCATGCTGATAGCGTTATAATTTTAAGTCGGGCAAAATTAATTCTAAATGATGTCGAATGGAGCTTATTAAATGCTCATTATGGAAATGATTTATCTGGCATTGTAGATTTAACTAATTTTATAACTAGTAATACAAGTGGATTAACTATGCTTGAGTGCGATGCATTATTGGAGCACCTTTTTTTGCCTAAAGATTTGCATAAACAAAGAAAGATGCGACAAATAGATATCCAAGATAGATTTAATTGGAGTAAAGGTCAATTATTTAGAAAGATGGCTAAAGTTAGAAAACAGGTTAATAGGTTATACAACGACTGTATAACAAAGCTTGAAATCGACATGGAAGAGCTTTTAAGTAAATAAATGTAAATATATTAATTTAAGCCTGATTTTGCTTGAAAAAAGCGGGGAAATAATTTACAGTTTTGCTATTATTCGGATAAGACTTAAGAGTATTTTAAATCTTAATAATATCAAGTACTGATGAGTGGTAATATCAAGATAAAAGACTGGCTAAAAACCAGTCTTTCTTTGTTTTTATGCATGATATTACCTGATTAATATTATGCTGAATGATGAATGGGTATTAAACTAATATGTAGTTGTTTACCTAGTTGATTTAACGCAGCGTTAATAGCATCAATTTTAGTTGCATGACGAAGATTGGTAAGCCTTTGAACATCCTGAGGACGTGTAAGTAAACGTCTGGCTAACTCTGCATTGGAAACATTTTGCTTAATCATTTCATTAAGTAAAAGTACTTTTGCAGTGACACTAGGAGGTAAAGAAATCAATTCTTCACCTTTCTGCATTTTCGAAGGCATAGGCACTGGCCGACGGTCTTCAAAATAAAATTCTAAAGCAGTAAGTAACGCATCTGCGGCCATAATACGTGCTTCTTCAAGCGTATCTCCACAGGTTAATGCTTCTGGTAAGTCGCGAAAAGTGACTACATATGAATTTGCTTCTTTTTGTATTAATGCGCTGTAAGACATATCTGTTTTACAGTTTGTATTTTGAGAATACATTTCTGATATTTGAACCATTTCCTTAACTGAATTAAAGCTAATTTTATATTATTTATATTTTAATTAATTTTAATATATTGATAAATTTAGATTTAAGCAGCTCTCACTTAAAATGAGGGCTGCTAATGTTATAATCCCAACTGCTTTTTGATTTTTTCAACCAACCACTTTGGAATCTCTTTACTGGGGTGTCTGGGCAAAGTCGATTGTTTACCATTATAGTAAAGTTTTATGTGTTTAGTGCCATCTTTCGCTTTTACTCCTTGACTGATTAATGAGGTTAAAAATTGTTTTACTTTCATATATTAATCGATTGCTCCATAATAAAAAATTATATGACATATCCCTAGCCTCTCTATATTTAGGTCAAAAAATTTAGTTATTGGTTATTAGTTATATAAAAAATAAAAGTTAAACATAAATCACAATCAGTTACATCTTTACATCAAGAAGTAACTAATCCGAAGTATAAACATTTTTGCTTACATTTTCAAGAGGAATGTAAGCAAAATGTTTATATTTTTAAAAGACACTTACGATAATAATTGGTAAGTTTGCGAGATTTAATCTAAATGATAAACCAGCCCGAAAGGCTGGTTTTGTTATGTTCAGCAATCAAGTTGTTCAGGATTAATCCCTAGTGCAGTAGCCAGCTTATTTCTTGTGGTTTTGCGTGGGTTATTTGATGTTTCTAGCTGGGAGTATGCTGCCTGAGATATTCCTAACTTTCTGGCGCATTCTTCCTGAGTAAGCTGTAAGTATTCACGCCATGCACGGGCTGGTGTAGAGCCATTATCAAAAATAAGGCTTACTACCTCACTGGGAATAGCATTTTGAAGATTTATTCCGGATATCATTTAGCTATGCCGGTATTTTCATTTTTGTGAATAGCAATGTAGAGTAACATATGTACCTTTTTTTATATCTTATTACTAAATAAGATTAAAAATAATTAAAAATTAATCTTAAACAGGTATAATAAAAAAATAAATTTATTATTTCTTTTTTTTTTAATTTTATATCTCTAATCTTTGAATATTTTATCATGCTTGCTTTCAACCTTCAGCCGTTACCATTGCCTCCATATCAGGAAGAACCGCAATTATTCAGTATCAATGAACATCTGGAACTGATGCGTTATGCCTTTGTGGCAACAGAAAGTCTGAATGAGTTGAATATGTTGCGCAAAGTTATTCCGACCGATCTGACATCAGTATTTAAACTGACCGAATCTGTACAATCAACCAGAATCGAGGGCACACAGACAACTTTAGATGAAGTAATGGAAGCAGAAGCAGTACAGAGAGAGGGCAATGTTGATGTTCAGGAGGTGTTAAATTATCAGAAGGCTCTTGATTTGGGCATTAATATAGCCATTAGAAATGATTATCCGCTGAGTACATCTTTGTTAAAAGACATTCATAAAGAGATTTTATATCGTGCACGCGGCGCATCAAGAAATCCTGGAGAATTTCGGACTAATCAAAATTGGATTGGCTCAGAAACAGGCGGAATAGAAAATGCTCAGTATGTACCGCCTATAGCTGCACGTGTACCCGAACTCATGGGAAATCTGGATAAATTTATTAATGAGACTAATGACAAGTTTCACCCGCTTATCATGGCCGGCATTATTCATGCTCAGTTTGAAAGTATCCACCCGTTTCTGGATGGTAACGGCAGGGTAGGACGCTTGTTAATTTCTCTGTTTCTGCTCAAAGAGAAAGTATGCGGAGATCATATTGTATTTGTTAGTGAAGAACTGGAACGCAATAAATTTAAATATTATTCACTTCTGAATAATTTAAGAACTGAACAGCCAAGATGGTTTGACTGGTTGGCGTTTTTTCTGAAAAGCATTAGTAATCAGGCACAAAATGAAATATTTAAGGCCAAAAAGATTTTTCATCTGTTGGATTTTTATACTAAGAATAAAACAATTATGGAAAGCATGAATGGATATAAAATTCTGCTTCAGGTGTTTTCAAATCCCGTTTTTACAGCTAAAAATATTCAGCAGGAACTCAATATTTCCAATGCAACAGTTAATAAATGGCTGAAATATTTTGTTGAAAAGGGAATAATCTATCCGAACAATAAAAAAAGAGGTATTGTGTACCGCAATTACGAACTGATGGATATTCTAAATCATTAACATGCAAATAAGGGAACGCATAAAAACACCTGTTCCCGTCCACGCATAATAAAGCCCAGAGATACTGGGCTTTTTTTGTAGGATTTAGTAGCAAATTACTTATATTACATATGATATTTATTTATAGCGGGTTGGCTAATAGCTAATCCGCTTTTTTTGTTGGTGTATGCATATTAACCAGCAAAAAGAGACAAGCCTACGCGCGCGTGGGCTTTTTTATTGGAGATTGCCATGGTGGATACCAACAACTCCGCCATAAGCGGATTAACAGAAAAACAGCAGCGTTTTATTGAAGAGTACCTAATAGATTTTAATGCCACACAGGCTGCAATCAGGGCAGGATACAGTGCCAGAACGGCGAGTGCGGTAGGGCATGAAAACCTCAAAAAACCTGAGATTGTAAAGGCACTGAACGAAGCAAAGCAAAAACGCTGCATGCGTACACAGATTAATGCTGATTATGTTCTGCAGCGTCTGGTTGAGATTGACCAGATGGATGTTGCGGATATTCTTAATGCAGATGGCTCAGTATTACCGGTTAAGGAATGGCCGGAAGTATGGAGAAAGACATTAAGCGGCTTTGATGTACTTACCATGACGGATAAAGAAGATGGCCAGAGTATTCTCAAAAAAATTAAATGGCCGGACAAGGTGAAGAATCTTGAACTACTGGGCAAGCATGTAACTGTACAGGCGTTTAATGAAAAGACTTCTGTATCAGGTGAGTTAAAAATAGAAACACGCCCGATTAGTGCGATATTTGAGCAGGCAGATGATTAGTAAACACTTTGCCAAATTTGCCAGAGCGGCGCGTTACAAGGTTGCGTATGGTGGTCGTGGATCGGGTAAGTCGTGGATGTTTGCTGAGCTGGCAATTGAAATAGCCAGACGTACAAAGACGACTATCCCGTGTGTACGCGAATTACAGTTATCGATTGCTGATTCAGTACACAAGCTACTCTCAAATACTATTTCCCGCCTTGGCTATGATGATGAATTTGAAATACAGAAATCAACCATTATCCATAGAGGGACAGGTACAAACTTTATCTTTTTCGGGATTAAGAATGACCCGGGAAAGATAAAGTCACTTGAGGGTGCCGGCGTATGCTGGATAGAAGAGGCAGAAAGTATCACTCAGGAGATGTGGGATACCCTGATTCCTACAATCCGGACACTGGGCAGTGAGATATGGGTTTCTTACAATCCTAAGAACATGCTGGACGATACACACCAGCGGTTTGTAATCCGTCCCCCGGATAACGCAATTGTTATTAAAGCTAACTATTACGATAACCTGAACTTCCCAGAAGTGCTGCGCGTTGAGATGGAAGCCTGCAAAGAACGGGATTATGAGCTGTACCGGCATATCTGGCTTGGTGAGCCGGTTGCAGACAGTGAGCTGGCTATTATTAAACCGGCATGGATTGAGGCGGCAACAAATGCGCATACTCGTCTGGATTTAACCGCAGCAGGCAAACGCATTTTAGGGTTTGATGTGGCAGACGAGGGTGAGGACGCTAACGCAACTGTCGGGCGGCATGGCTCGATTGTGTTCTGTATGGATGAATGGCGCGGGCAGGATGTCATCTATTCCGCTGATAAAGTCTATCAGGATGCACTCGAAGCCAATATTGATAAGGTTATATATGACAGTATTGGTGTGGGTGCCGGCGTCAAGGCTCAGTTTGCACGTAAAAAAGGCCGCATTCAGACAGTGGGATTTAATGCCGGCGGCAAGGTTTATAAGCCTGAATCGCCGTATATGCCGGCTAAAAAGAACAAAGATATGTTTGCCAATATCAAAGCGCAAGCGTGGTGGCATGTGCGTGACCGGTTTTACAAAACGTGGCGTGCAGTTGAGAAAGGCGATAACTACCCTGCGGATGAGCTGATCAGTCTGGATGGAAGTATCAGGGATATTGAATATCTTAAGGCTGAATTAAGCCGGCCGCAGGTAGCGTATGACGATAACGGGCGGGTGCGGGTAGAAAGTAAAAAGGATATGAAAAAGCGCGGCATTCCATCACCTAACCGTGCTGATGCCTTAATCATGGCTTTTGCTCCGGTATCCGTTGGTTTAAATATCAATCCTAACAGTCTGAATAATTTATGATGAAATTCTGGAAACGCAACAAACTAAGAGAGCGTGAGCTGGCTGCGCAGGAAGAAGCCAGCCGGCTTAAAAAGCTTGAGCTGGAAGCCAAGCATAAGCAAAGTATGGCTAATGAGCGGGCAATTGCCTTTATGCAAGAAATGCAATCAGCGAATACTCCACCACACGGCTACCAAATGCCTGATATTCCTGCTGGTGTGGTACCGAAGGGCAGAAAGCCGGCTATTGCTCAGGACAGTCTTACATCTTCATATGCTTTTGATATTAATGCGCCTCACTTTTACCCATGCTTTATCGGGTATCAGGCACTGGCCAGCATGTCCCAGTCTACGGATTACCGCTGCGTTTATGAAGCCACAGCGCAGGAAATGACCCGCACATGGGGCGAAGTCAAAGTCGCCAGTGACAGCAACGATAAAGACTACCGCGACAAAATCAAAAGCATTGAAGCGCGTATGGAAGCACTGAATATTCGTGAGCTGATGCGCCGCCATATTGAAAATGAAATGATTTTCGGGCGTTCGCAAATATTCATTAATATCAAAGGGCATGAAAACCAAAAAGACATACCGCTGCTGATTGATAAGGCTGTACTGGGTAAAGGCTGTCTTAAAGGGTTTAAACTGATTGAGCCGATCTGGACTACACCAAGTTTTTACAACGCCAGTGATGCAACTGCTGCGGATTTCTTTAAGCCGTCAAAATGGTTTGTTATGGGCGAAGAGGTACATGCAGACCGTTTGCTAACACTGGTTATGCGTCCGGTGACGGATATGCTCAAGCCGGCCTATAACTTTAGTGGTATATCCATGTTGCAGCTTATGCAGCCGTATGTGGAAAGGTGGCAGCGTACAGTCGACAGCGTGTCTGAGCTGATTCATTCGTTTTCACTCACCGGCATTAAAACCGATATGAGCAATATCCTAGCCGGCGGTGATGATGGTGTTACTCAGTTATTGCTGCGCTCTAAACTGTTTTCGCAGTTACGCGGCAATCAGAATCTGATGCTGTTGGATAACGATAATGAAGAGTTTTTCCAATTCAACACACCGCTATCCACGCTGGACAACCTGCTGCAAAAATCACAGGAACAAATGGCCGCACCAAGCCGTACGCCACTGGTTAAATTGCTGGGGATTACGCCAAGCGGATTAAACGCCAGTAGTGATGGTGAGATTCAGGTTTATCACGAGTACATTTCCGGTATGCAGGAAGCGCATTTACTGCCACAGCTTACTGCCATTATCAAACTGATTCAGCTTGACCTGTTCGGGGAAATAGACCCGCAGATTGTCTTTGTATTTAAACCGCTGGAGCAGTTGAATAAAGAACAGGAAGCCAACACCGATAAAGTTAAGGCGGAAAGAGACAATGTACTGATTAGCGCCGGTGTGCTTTCTCAGGAAGAAGTACGCGCGCGTCTGGCTAAAGACGAAAGCGGCGATTACTCAGGTATTGATGTGGAAGACGTACCGGAACAGCCGCAGTGGGATTTTAATCATGGCAATAATCAGGAAGAAGCCGACAACACTGCCGGCACTATGGCCTAATGCCGGCATAGAAAACAGCTACCGCAAAGCACTTATTAAACTGCTTAATCAGATTTCCGATGAAGTGAATCAGGGGCTGGTGACAGAATTTCGCAAACGTGCCGCTCAGGAAAAGGCTCAGATGGCTATGGACGGCATAGTCGACTGGGTTGCCCACGTGGTTGATTATCTGGCGTCTAAATGGTCAGACAGGCTGGACAGGCTGGCGCCGGAAATTGCTGAAGCATTTGTCAGTAAGACCGTAACTAACTACGAAAGCCTGTTAAAAACACACATGCGTAAAGCCGGTTTTACTGTCCGGTTTCAGATAACACCATATCAGCGTGAAGCGTTACAGGCGACAATTGAAACTAATGTCGGGGAAATTAAATCTATTGCTTCACAGTATCTGGAACGGGTACAGAAGCAGGTATGGCAGTGCGTTACCAGCGGTTATGACCTTTCGGGACTGGCAACAGAACTTGAAAAAAATTATGACATCAGTAAACGCCGTGCTGAACTGATTGCAAGAGATCAGGGGGCAAAGGCGCATGCGGTCATTGAATGCGCCAAACGGCAGGAGCTGGGTATTACCAAGGCAATCTGGTTGCATTCACACCGCAGCAAAAAGCCACGGCAATCACATTTACAGGCAAACGGTAAAGTATTTGAGGTGAGCAAAGGAATGTATCTGGACGGTGAATGGGTACAGCCGGGCATGCTGATTAATTGCCGCTGCGGCAGTAAAAGCATTATAGACGGGATAGGACAATGACCGAAAAAACTCTGGCCATGGATAAATCCATGCGTTCTTATGACGGTAACGGACATTTACTGGTTGAAAGAACAATTATCAGTAAGGCTGCCGTTAATCCGTATTTCGGGCGGGAAATACCGGATTACGAAAGGCTGCAACTGCAACCGGACAAAATCTATTACCTGCTACGTGACAAGGGAGAGCTTGAAAAAGCTCTCCTTTCTTTTAACGGGGTGCAATTGCTGCTCAGGCATACGCCGGTCAGCGCAGAAGAGCCGCATAACGATATTACGGTAGGAACAGTAATTAACCCGCAGCTAGAGGGTAACGATGTTTATGCCAGCTTGCGTATTTTTGACAAAGAAGCCATTGCACTGATTGAAAACGAAAAGCTGAACGAACTGTCTGCCGGATATGCCTACACCGCAGATATGACTTCGGGCGAATTTGAGGGACAGAAATATGACGGAATTATGAGGAATATCCACGGCAATCATGTAGCTATGGTTGAGCGCGGACGGATAGGAAGAGATGCAGTTATTGCAGATAGTTTACCAATCGGACTTATGGAGAATTCAATGAAGCTGAAACAAGGTGCAATTGAGGCTGTAGCAGAAGTGCTAAAGCCTCTTATGGGCATGGATGGCGATATTACGCCAGATGTTGTCGAGGGAGTAATTAAAACGGTTGCAGACAATATGCTGGTACCCGCTGCCAGTGACACAGAAGAGCCGGCAAAAGAAGCGGAAGACGAAGATGAAACAGAAAAAACCGCCGAAGATGAGGAATCTGATAACAAGGAAGAAAAGGCAGAAGACGAAGAGCCGGACGATACAGAAAAATCCAAGCCGGCTATGGATGCTGATTCAATCCGTGCCGCAGCAGTAAAGGATGTTACTGAGCTTTTTGAAGCGCGCGAACGGGTTAAGAAGCTGGTTGGTGTGGTGGCTATGGACAGTGCCGAAGCGGTTTATAAATATGCCTTACAGCAAAAAGGCATAAATATTAATGGCGTGCACCCTAGTGCCTATAAGGCAATGGTTGGAATGCTTGGTACTGCGGAAACTAAAACCGCCGTGGCGATGGATAGCATGTTAGCACCTGCGGATAAGCTTACAGAACGTTTTAAATAAAGGATTAAAAATGGGATTTCAAACATATTTAAATAATGATCTGCCGGTTGGTGTTGAGGGTGATTTTGCCTCTACCAATCCCTATTACTCTGTACTTGCTGGTGAGGGACAAATCAAAGCTGGTGAAAAAGGCGTAATTGTTGGCAGCTTTGCCTGGTTCGATCCTGAAACAGGATTGGCGACTAATACCAAAGTTACCAATGGGTTAATCGGGTTTGTGCGTCGCGATAATACCGCACTCCTTAATGAATATCTGGCTGAATCCAGTCTAATTATTCCAAAAGGTTTTATCGTAACACTTTATGATGGCGGCGATTTTTGGGCGCGTTTCGCTGGTGGCGCAAATATCGGACAGAAAGTTTTTGCCAATACGGCTAATGGCAGTGTTGTTGCTGCTGATACAGCACCTGCTGATTACGAAGAAACAGGCTTTATTGTGGCCAGCAAAGCAGAAGCCGGCGCATTAGCCAAGATTTCAAAACATTAAAAGGGTTTAAAATGGAATTAAATTTTAATACTTTAAATCAACGTGCAGGGATTGTATTTGCAACGGGTAAGGCTCCCGTAGAGCTAACCGATAAAAATCGAATGGCGCTGGCTATGGATAGTGCCAGCAACCTGCAAACTTCGCCAAATGCCGGTATTCCCGCTTTGTTTACAACTTATGTTGATCCAAAGGTTATTGAGGTATTGGTAACGCCAATGAAAACGGCAAAAGCATTCGCTGAATGTAAAAAAGGTGATTTTACCTCAACAACAGTGACATTTCAGGTACTGGAAAGCACTGGTGAGACTTCGTCCTATGGTGATTTCAATAATAACGGACTAAGTGATGCGAATGTTAACTATCCGTCTCGTCAGCCTTATCACTACCAGACATTTATTCGTATTGGTGAACGGGAATTAGCAATAGCTGGTGCTGCCGGACTGGATTGGGCAAGCCGTAAGCAGATTGCGGCTGCCTTGACTTTAAATAAATTTCAGAACAAGAGCTATCTTCGCGGAATTGAAGGCTTGCAGAATTACGGCTTGATAAATGATCCGCGACTATTGCCGTCAATAGTTGATTCATCATGGGAGAGCATGGACGGACAAGAGGTTTATGATTCAATCCAGCGGCTTTTCGCTCAACTCATAAAACAAACGGAAGGTTTGGTTGATCTTGAAACACCAATGACTATGCTGTTGTCTCCAAATGCATCTGTACAACTAACGAAAACCAATACCTACAATGTAAACGTGACCGATCAGGTTAATAAAAATTTCCCGAATCTGAAAATAGTCACAATACCGGAATATAAAACCGAAGCTGGCGAATTAGTTCAGTTAATTGTAGATGAGTACGAAGGTCAGCCGACAGTAGAACTGGGATTTACCGAAAAAATGCGCGTACACCCGCTGATTCAGATGTCATCAGGTTATGAGCAGAAGCGGTCACAGGGAACATTGGGAGCTATTATTTACCGGCCGCTGTTTATTGCAAGCATGCTGGCTTCTTAATTTTTATATAAAGACGACCACCCTTAGGGGTGGTTTTTATTTTAGGAGTTCATATGTCGAATGACACAGTTATTATTGGTTGCAAGATAGCTAATGGCTTGCTTTTACAGGTTGATGATAAAACCGTAAAGATTAACGGGTTTAATACATCTAATGTTATTGGTGGGCATGGTATTACTGAAAATGTGCCGGCGGATTTCTGGCAGGCATGGCTGGTCAAAAATAAGGATCGCGATCTCGTTAAAAACGGGCTGATTTTTGCGCATGTCAACACCAAAGACACTACGGCAGAAGCTAAAGAGAAACGCAAAACTAAATCTAGCACAGAGCCTATTACGCCACCCAAAGACAACGAGCTGGAATAAGGTGCAACTATGAGCGGTATTGTTCAGTTTAACCTCTTAAAGTTCCGGGAACTGTACCCAAAAATCATTGCAACAGATGATCAGCTTAGTATGTTTTTTATTGAAGCCTGCATGCAGTGCAATAACACCGATAAAAGCATTATTAAAAATCTTGATGAGCGTGAATTGATGCTGTTTCTGCTGGTGGCGCATATTGCTACCTTACAGCAGCGTACAGACAGCGGTAACGAGGCGGTCGGTCGTATTGCCAGTGCTTCTGAGGGCAGTGTGTCTGTATCACTGGATAATGGCCAGACTACCCAGTCGGAAAAGTGGTACCAGCAGACACCATACGGGGCGCGCTACTGGGCATTGATCAAACAATACCGCTCATTCTTTTATGTGCTCGGCAAGTTTCCCATGCCAGTTAGGCGTTAGTATGAAAAAAATCGGTGATTTATCGGATGCACTGAAAAAATATGCAGCCGGCAAAAATAAAAAGGTGCGGGCAGGTATTTTTGAGAGTGCAACCTATGCACAAGCAGATAAAGAGCCTTTACATGTTGCGCAAGTTGCTTATTGGAATGAATACGGCGCACAGATTCAGGTTCCGGAACATCAGGTAACCGTTTACCGGCTGGTTAGTGAAAAAACCGGGGATTTCCGGCTTAACGGTCGTTTTGTTAAACAGTCTAAAGCCAATTTTGCCACTACTCATACCGTACCGGCGCACACAATCAACATTCCGGCGCGCTCATTCTTTCGTAAAACAGTACGGGTGAATAAGGGCAAATGGATTAGGGCTTTACCGGGTCTGGTTAGCCAGCATGGTGCAGCTAAAGGACTGGAACTGGTCGGCGAGGCGATGAAAGGCGATCTGGTTGAATCAATCATGACATGGACAGACCCACCTAACTCTAAAGCGACTATTGCCAGAAAAGGCAGAGACGCTCCATTGCGTGACACCATGCAGATGTCTAGATCGATCGGTGTAGAGGTATCAGATAATGATGAATCTTAGAGGAATGGCTAACAGCATTATTGCTGGGGTTAATCCTAATCAGGAGGCAGTATTAAAAATCAATTCCGGCTCAGCAGTAGATGAATCCGGTGCCGTTGTGCCATGCTTTGAGGAAAAGCCTATAACTATTCAGTTGCAAAGCATTTCCTCCGCCGATCTCGAGCACCTTAACCTGATTAACCAGCAAGGGCAGTTTATCTATGCCTATCTAACCGGTCAGATAGCTGCAATCCGCCGCTCACAGGGCAAAGGTGCGGAACGGGTAATTTTTACCGCATACGGCGAAAACGAGACCTCAGAATGGATGGTTAAACAGGTGCTGGAATCCTTTCCGGCATGGTGCAAGGTGCTGCTATGGCGACAGTAACGCATAAACAGATTTACACAGAAGTCCGCGCATATTTGCTCGGGCTTTTTTTATGCCCGCCTGAATCAGTCATACAGGGTTATCAGAATGATGCACCTTTGCCTGATCAGGCAATTGTTATGTCAATTCTGTTTGAGCAGGCACTGGATGTCTCCGCGCATTATTACGAGCTGGCAGACAATCAGACCTTTGTGCAGCAGTCAGTTGAGATAACCATGCAGATTGATTTTTACGGGGCTGATTCAGGCGATAAAGCGCGCAAGCTGTGCAATCTCTGGAAAAGCCACTATTCCACGGCGCGGCTGATCTCCTGCCAGCCGCTTTACTGCAAAGACCCTGTGCAGATGACGTTTATCAATGAGCAGTCACGTTATGAGCAACGCTGGATGGTTGAACTGCTTTTGCAATACAACCCTGAATTTACGCATGAACAGACTTATCTGGACATGCCGGTTATAACTTTGAAAAACCTATAGGAAATATTATGTTACCTTCAATTCCTGCAAGTAATATTGTTACCGTCAATCCGGCGGTAATCGGTACAGGCGGTGATGCGCTGGACTTAAATACCGTTGTACTGTCAGATAGCAGCATTTACCCGATAAATCAGTATGCCAGTGCCGCCGATGTAGGCACTGTATACGGTTATAACAGTAAAGAGTATCAGTTTGCTCAGTGTTATTTTGATGGTTATGTCGGTTCAACTATCAAGCCCTCAACCCTGTTTATCGCCCGATACAATCAGACAGATATTAATGCTCAGCTGATTGGTGCCAGTGTTAAATCATTGCAGTTGCATGAACTGCAAGCCATCAAAGGGGAAATAACCCTAACCATAGACGGCACGGTAACCACTGGTACAGTCGATTTAAGCAAAGCCAAAAGCTTTAGTGATGCTGCGGTAAAAATCAAAGAGGCTTTAACTAACGATGTTGTCTTTGATACGCAGTTACAGGCATTTATTATCAGTTCGCCGTCTGTTGGTGCAAGTTCGGCTATTTCCTTTGCCAGTGGAACAGCAGCAGAAGCCCTCTGCCTGACTGAAAATACTGGGGCGATTGTTGATAATGCCACTAAGGCAGACAGTCCGGATTCTGTAATGGAGCGTGTATCAGGCTATACCCTGAATTATGCTGTTATTACTACCATTGGCGATGCATTTACTCAGGATGTTCTGAAAGCACTGGCTAAGTGGAACAGTAAACAGAATAGCCGTTACTGGTTTGTTTATTATGCGCAGGAGCCCACAGCTCTGATTGCCAATAACACCAACTGCTTCGCCTCATGGCTGAAAGAAAATGCCATATCCGGAACAACAGCGATTTACGGCACGCTCGAACAGGCTGGACTGGCCTGCGGTTATGCAGCCTCCATCAATTTTAGGGAATTAAACGGTCGCTCGACTATGGAATTCAAGCGGCAAAGCGGTATCGCCGCCTCTGTCACCGCCCTTAAAGATGCCACAGCACTGGAAAGCAACGGCTACGCCTATTATGGCGCGTGGGCAACAGCGAATGAGCGGTTTATCTTTTTCAGAAATACCAGAGTAAGCGGCGATTTTGCCTGGGTGGATACTTACCTGAATCAGGTGTATTTCAACGCTCAGCTGCAACTGGCGTTTATGAATATGCTTATCAGCTATAAAGCTATCCCGTATAACGCGCAGGGTATAGCTATTCATCGCGCAGCCGCACAAGACCCGATTAATGAAATGCTTAATTTTGGCGGTATCCAGCGCGGGGTAAACCTTTCCGAAGCGCAGAAATCGCAGATTAATTATGAGGCCGGTTTTGATGCAGCGCGGCAGATTGAAACAACCGGTTACTGCCTGCTGATAAATCAAGCTTCAGCACAGGTACGCGGTCAGCGCGAATCATTGCCGTTAAAGCTCTGGTATGCAGACGGCGGCAGTGTTCATACTGTGAATCTGGCTTCTATCGCGGTGCAATAACACTGAATTCAAATAAGGGAACAACCCTAAAACCACCCTGAAAACCCGTACAGATGTACGGGTTTTTATTTATTCATTTTAGGAAGACAACAATGCAAATTGAATTACCTGAAAATTCAGTATTTGTACATGGCGAAGAATTGAAAACAAATAGCCTTAAAGTGGCTGGTGCATTTGGGAAGAAACACTTCCATGTAATGCGTGATATTAAGAATATTACAGCACAACTACCTGATTCTTTTATCCAATCCAATTTTGGATTGGTTGAATATATTGATGGTAAAGGCCAACTTCGCCCAATGTATGAGATGACCAAAGACGGCTTTATGTTGCTGGTGATGGGTTACAGCACTGAACAGGCTATGCAGATTAAAGTGGCATATATCAAAGAATTTAATTGCATGCAGTCCATGCTCAATAATCTAAATACATCAATAATGACTAAATTGCTGGCTGCGCTAGAAGCAGAAAAACAGTCATTTGCCACAGCGAGCCTAGCCGGCAAAATTCTACGCAAACGACAAACTGAAAAGCCAATTAACCAGGCAAAAATAATGTCTTATATACAGCAGTTACAGCCCTTATTAAACAATTTTGAAGTTTTAGGAGATTAAATCATGCCAATGGGACATAACCCGCTAACGATTACATCTGCCAATTCCGTACTTATGGTGCGCTGCACAGGTGTATACGACAACTATATTACGATGCAAGGCTTTCAGGCGGATAACGCATGGGGCTTTGGTGATGCAAACATTGCAGAAACCCGCATGGGTGTGGATGGTAAACAGTCAATGGGCTATACGCCGCACGAAGTGGAATGGACGCTGCATTTAGAAGCAAACAGCCCGTCAATCGAGCATATGGAGAATATCCGCAAAGACTTTAATGCCAACATGGAAACACGCCCGATTGATATTGTGGTTGAAATTCCGTCTGTAAAAAAACGCTATAGCGCCACTGGTGCATTAGTTAAATTAACCGGCGGGGCTTCCGGTCAGAAATTACTGGCAGGCAGCCAGTACACATTCAGATTAGTTCTGAATGGCGCAGAGGAGACTAACTAATGGCACGTAAAACAAAAACAATTCAAATAGATACCGGTCGCGATAAAGGTAAAACTTTTCTGATCACTGAAATGCCGATTATACAGGCGGATAAATGGGCGCAGCGTGCCCTGTTTGCCCTTGCCGGAAGCGGCATTGATACAGCGGGTATCAATCCAAACGGCGGCATGTTGGAAATGGCAAAACTGGCCATTAGTGTTATCGGAAAGATAGACCCGCAAATAGGCGGTGAATTACTGGATGAACTACTTACCTGCGTGAAGATAGTGCCATCTGGCGGACTAGCGCGCAGTCTGGACATAGAAAGTGACATTGAGGATTTAAAAACACTGTTTGAGTTACGCAAAGAGGCTTTACTGGTGCATATCGATTTTTTAGCGGACGGCAATTCCCCAGATACGAACTAACGGCGGGATTGCCTTTCCGTGAAGGCGTACTAGCACAAACAGTGAATGTCTCTTCTTTAGCCAGTCAGGTTATTACAGCCGGACTGGCTTCTTACGTTGAGCTTGATAGTGTGCTGGGGCTTGAGGATGTCCTGAATATTCTTGAGGTTTATCAGGTTTCTGAACATAACAAAATGTTGGTGAATAAGTATGACAACGAATATAGTTGAACAAATGCTTGTCGAGCTAATGCTTGATACATCTAAATTTGCTGCGCAGGCAGATAAAGCGGAAAAGAAAAATCAGGCACTCGAAAAGTCTCTGGATAAGACCGAAAAAGCCTCAAAGCAGGCAGGAAAGGCTAACGAGGAACTAGCGAAGAAATATCATTCCTCTATCGAACAGACAGCAAAATTCGGTCAGGCCATTGCAAAAGTAACTAAGGAGTTAACCGGATTTTTTGCGGTTATCATTGGCTCTACAGGCCTGTTTAAACTGGCTAATGATGCTGCGCATGCCAATATGGAAGTGTCAAAGCTTTCCGGGCAGCTAGGTATGGCTACTGCGAGTATTACAGACTGGCAGAATGCGGCAGGCGCTTTCGGTGGCAGTTCGCAGGGTATGACAGCCTCTTTAACCGGCATTAAGCAGGCTATGAACGGGCTGGTTATGTTTGGTGACGCCAGCATGCTGCCTTATTTCAATGCCTTGGGCGTCAGTGTTGTTGATAATGCCGGTAAGGTTCGCAAGCTGGATGATGTAATGCTTGATCTGGCTGATTCATTCCAGAAAATGCCAAAAGAACAGGCTTATACAATCGGTAAAAAAATGGGCTTTGATGACGGCACAATCAACGCCTTAATTTCTGGTCGCAAAGAGTTACAGGAAATTCTGGATATTCAGAAAAGAATGTATCACTCAGACGGGGAAGCCATTGCCCGTAGTCGCGAATTAACCAAACAGCAGGCGATATTGAGCGCACACTGGCAAAGCATGAAGCAGTTGGTGGGTGATGCATTAACGCCAATACTGCTTACTCTGATTAAGGTAGTAAACAGCTTCTTTGATTTTCTGCAACGGCATGAAAAAGTTATTAAGGCAGTATTCCAGACCGCAGCCATCGTAATCGGTATGCTACTGATTCCTACCTTACTTAGTGCCGGACGTGCGCTGCTAGGGTTTGTTGCTCCGTTTGCACCGG
This sequence comes from Snodgrassella sp. W6238H11, assembly GCF_016100525.1. Taxonomy (NCBI): domain Bacteria; kingdom Pseudomonadati; phylum Pseudomonadota; class Betaproteobacteria; order Neisseriales; family Neisseriaceae; genus Snodgrassella; species Snodgrassella sp. W6238H11. The sequence continues at coordinate 183,470 of NZ_JACFSH010000004.1, forward strand.
CAATTGCTGCGGTAACAGCTCTGGCGGGTGCCTTTTTGCTCCTGTACGACGATTACGACACTTGGGCTAAGGGCGGTAAATCTCTGTTTGACTGGGGTGCATTCAGTACTGCTATTAAAGGCATCAAAATATCTGTTGATACTCTGTGTACTGCATTTGGTAATATGGTTAAAGCGGTGAAAAATAACGCTATTCCTGCCCTGAAAAGTTATGCGGAGGCTGTAGGCATACTAGCACACGATGATTATAATGGTCCCGACAAACAGGTTGAGCAAGCAGAGCAAGCTAAACAGGTTGAACAGGTTGAACAAGCTAAACAGGTTGAACAAGCTAAACAGGTTGAACAAGCTAAAAAAGCTAAGCAAACCAAAAAGGTTGAACAGGCTAAAAAAGCTGAGCAAACCAAAAAGGTGTCTGGTACTTTTTCTGATATTGTAATAGGGGCAATTGCTGATGCGACAGGACAAAAGAAAGAAGATGTAGCAGATTTCGTTGGTGAAAGTATGTACAAGCTATTTCATGGCGGTAAGGATTACTTTGAACAGAATAGTACTCAAAAGCCTGTAAAAGCTAATACTAGTCGAGGCTCTGTTGCCAAAGGCTCAGTTACTGAAAGTAAAGGTTCTTTTGCTCAGGAATTGAATGCAGCAATGGATAGATATGGAATAAAAGACGCAAAGGCTCGCGCTTCATTCCTATCAAATGTCGACAATGAGACCGGTGGAGGGAAAAAACTTACTGAAAATCCAAACTTTTCACTTAAACGTTGGAGGGAATTGGCTAATAACCAAAAAAATATTAGAAATTGGCTTAATGCTCATAAAGATAATCAAGATGCTGCATTTAAAGCTTTATCTCAACAGGATAAGGTTAATATTATGTACAATAAAATGATTGGCAATAAATATGCAGATGATCCATGGAAATTTAGAGGGCGCGGAGGAATGCAGCTTACCGGACGTGCAAATTATCAAGCCTATGCGGATTATTCTGGTAGGCAAGATATTATGTCTAACCCTGATTTAATAGCAACAGATCCTCGTTTAGCTGCTGATTCTGCTGCTTGGTTTTTTATGAAAAGGAGTAAAGCGGGACAACAGGCACAAGCGGGTGATATTGCAGGTGCGAGAAAAACGGTAAACGGCGGCACTATTGGTATGAATAACTACATGAGGCTGTATGGTCAATATTTGCAAGGGAAAGGAGTGCTGTCAAATAACAACATACAAGAAAATGCTTTAAAGGCTCAAAGTATGATTGCATACGGGCAACGAATGCAAACTGCTCCTGTGACGCATAATGACAACAGAAAATATGTTAATGTTAATATACCAAATATGAATGTTAACACTTCATCAAATACAGTTAGCGGAAATACTGTAGCAGCGATGAAAGAAGTACAAAACTATACGTTTAATCAACTTGGAGTATCGATGACATGATAAAAAAAATAATTGTGGCTGTTTTAGTATCGACCATATCTGTATCTGGATTTGCAGCTAATCATTTAATTTTTTCTTGTACCAATAATCAAGGCAAAAAAGTAGAGGTTAAAGAGATTGGGAAAAATATACAGTATAGTTTTGGTCGTCCGGGAAATCCTGAATTAGTTTTTAAAAATTCTAAAACACAAGTTGCAAAACAGACAAAAGAAAATCCCCCTCTGAATTATCATGAGCAATGGATTGTTCTAAAAAACGGAGAGTATATATATATGCCAAGAACGTATATTGGGAATCCAGATAAAAACGGCAAAATTGCAACTGAGGCTAGCGTGTCGGTTAAGCGAAATGATAAAGAAATATCTAGTATTATTTGTGATAAAAGAAAAAAAGATTTATATATAAATTTTGATGAGGATTTATCTGGATACTAAATAAACTCTTGAGGGCATACAATATAAAATTATATTTATCACAAAGGATAGGGCAGGCATGGGATGGAGATTTCGTAAAACAATTAAGCTTGCACCAGGTTTAAAAATTAATGTAGGCAAGAGAGGAATAACAAGTGCAACGATAGGTAAGCGTGGTGCCAGTATCAATATTGGGAAAAGGGGGACATATGCAAATTTAGGTATTCCAGGAACAGGGCTGTCTTATCGCAAAAAAATAAAATCGAAGGGGACTGGAAATATGAAAGCCAGTAAGATAAACCAATTAGAAAAATTAGAAAGGCTGCATAGTAATGGAAAGATTTCTGATTTTGAATATCAACAATTACGTGCTGATATTTTAGGTTATTCATACTCAAATGAAGAAGTCCCTAAAAAAGGTTGTTTTACTTCACTATGGACATTAATAAAATGGATATTTTTTATTTTCGTTTTATTCATGGGATATTCAATTTATCAAAAGCATAATTCTCAGCCAAAAGTAGACTCCGTTAAATCGATTAATTTACCTCCTCCTAATACTATTGAGGAAAAAGTAATTGATAGACGTCTTCGATATGATGAAAATGTAGATAAAACAGATAAGCACAAAAACAAGAAAGATAACAAATCGCTTGATAATTTGTTTTAAAAGTTGGTTCCGTAACACAATCAAAACCACTCTTCGGAGTGGTTTTTTATGGCAAAAAAATGCCCGCAAAGATTCGTACTCTTTGTGGGCTTTGTTATTCAAAGAGCGCTTGAACAACATGGCTAATGATAAACGATTTACATTTAAGTTTCTAGGAGTGCATATGGAAGCTATTAATTTCACACCCAAAGAATTACGCAAAACCATGTGGACGGCTGCATTAATTATTCTGATGATTATAATTGCGTGGAGGTTGCCTGAGATTATCAGTGCTATCAGATAGTGAATTTGTAGCCAAAGTGTTCGGTAAAGAGCGTTGCAATGTTTTGGTTAATATAAAAAGCATGTTTATGTTAATATAAAAGCATAAATGTTAAATATTTATCAAATACTGTTAGCTTGGATACTATAGTCGCGATGAAAGAAACACAAAACTATATGTTTAATCAGTTTAGAGTATTGATGACATGATTAAGAAATTAATTGTTTCAACAGCCATGCTGTGCACTATCGACAGCGTGCGATTTAGAAAATAAACAATTATATATTTAATTAACTTGAAAGTTCTGTTATATGAAAAAACTATTACTTGCTGTTTTGGGATTATGTATCAGTTCATGCGTTTTTGCCGAAATATTCAGACCTAAAGTGAACTACATAAAAAGAATTTATGAAGAAAGCATAAGACTTGAAAGCGGAGGAACAACTTATAACCCTCATTTTTATTTAAAATATTTTGATAGCAACCTCAGAAAAATATACGAAAGAGATGATGAATACCAAAAGGCAACTGGTGGTATAGCTTGTATTGATTATGATGTTTTATGGCAGGGGCAAGATTTAGATCCAAATGCTAAGCTAACATTTACCCAGCCAACCGGAAATAAAGTTAAAGTAACAATCGGAGCTACAAAAGGGTTTGAAAAACGCTCGGTTACTTATCAGGTTATATGTCTAAAAGAAACTAATGATTGCAAAATCACTGAGATATTTGAAAGAGGGAAACTTTTCACAAAAGATAAATCTAAATGTCTTGATGATTTTTATCGCACTGAAATCAAAAAGCAACGACATAAATAAACTATACGTTTAACCAATTATGTCAAAGAACAAAATTCAGTACTATTGTTATTCTAAACATAATTATTGTATATTGATTTTATAATAATTTATTGAGAATAGTATGAGTGTACGTGATTTTACAAAAATACAAAATCTAAATAAAGATGGCAATACTGCACAAGATTATGTGGCGGCTACTCCCTTAAAACGATTAATAGCAGGCATAATCAATATACTATTATTTTTTATTCCTGCAAATGTCGTATATATCTTTTTTCATACTAAATATATTAAAGCTATTTTTGCCATTCCTTTTGTTTGTCTCACACTAGCTAGCATTATATTTTTAATGATTCTTCCATTCTGGCAATGTTTCTGGATGTGGAAACGGGGGCAGTCTATAGGTAAAAAAATAATGGGTATTAAGGTAATACGCCTTGATAACAGATCGCCTGATTTTTGGAATAATGTGATAAAAAGGGAATTTATTTATTATATATATATGTATATTCTTGCAAGAAGTTGTTTTTATTCACAAGGTCTGCAGGATGTGTTTTTTTATATATGTCTCATGTTTATGCCACCTGATTTGTTTTTTTCAGTAGAGACTGCTCCATTAGTACCTTTGCTTCTTTTGATAGATATATTCAATTTGATGTGTTTATATCGTTTATTTTCGAATAAGTTTTTATCTGTAACTTTACAGGATAAACTTGCAAAAACTAGGGTAGTACAAAATGTCTCAAATAATAAGCTTATTATTTGATTCTAATCACAATAAAACCACTCTTCGGAGTGGTTTATCTGGGTTTTAGGAGGTTAAGCGTATGAGTATACACAATCCTTGCCATGCAGGTGAAGTATTAAAAGAATATTTAGGTGAGACCAGCATCAGTACAGCCGCCAAACATTTAGGAATAAAACGGCCAGCTCTATCTAGAATCATTAATGGGAAAGCTGGAATTAGTACTGATATGGCAGTAAGGTTATCCATCTTATTGAATACCAGCCCGCAATTCTGGATTAATTTGCAGGTTAATTATGATTTATGGATAGCTAGTCAGAAATCATACGCCGATGTAGTTCCACTAAATACGGTATTATCCACCTAACAAAACAAGCCGGTACTATTCCGGCTTTTTATACTCTTATTAAAGTGTATGATAGAATAAAATAATTTGAGGAATAAATTATGGAAAATATTGAGAAAAATCTTAGTATTATAAAGTCATTAGAGACAGATATTATCAATAAAGTTTCAGCCAAAGCAGATAAGATATTTCAGGAATCTATGGAGGAAAGACAATTGAGAATGAAAACGGTTGATGCAGATAAAGCCTTTGATGAATTACTAAAAAAACCAGAAATATTAAATGTATTTATTCGTTTGCGTGATAAATGAATTCAATTACGTATATTACATTAGAAGAAGCTATTGCCAAACATGATGCAATAATTTTGGCAAGCGGAGGATTATTAGGGCTTCGTGATGAGGGATTGTTAATTAGTACTTTAACACTGATTCAAAACGATTTGTATTATCCAACATTTTCTTCAAAATTAGTTCATTTAATCTTTTCAATAAATAAAAATCATTGTTTTATAGATGGTAATAAACGTGCATCAGTTAGCTTAGCGGGATCATTTCTGTTAAAGAATGGATTGCCATCTGAGTTTGTTTCAGATTTCATTATTACGATGGAAGAAGTAGTTGTATGGCTTGCAAATGATGAAATTACTAAAAATACTCTAGCATTAATAATAATGTTTTTATTTTGTAAATTTGAAAGTGATAAAGATGATCATTGTTTGTGGATTAAAAAGCTTGTAATAACTCAGAGAGAGATAGAAAAGAACTATCTTAATATAATTCAAATGGCTAATATTATGATTAGCGAATTAAAAAAAACGAATCGGATCAATGAAATACAAATTCATGAAGATAGAATAACTAATGCAGAAAAAGAGATACGTTCAGCACAAACGCAAATAAAAATATGGGAATTGATATTAAAATTTCTTCAAAATTAATTTATTAGTGTTTTTTCTTTTATTTTAACGGATTCAAGCCAGCCATGTGCTGGCTTTTCTATTGCAGCCTTCGGGCTGCTTTTTTATTGGAGTAAACTATGCTGCCAATTGACGGTATTCCTAACATACCAAACTTTAAAGGCTTGAATGTTGCCGGTACTAATGCCCTGATCAGTCTGGGTGGTGCCGCATTGATAAATGCCGTATTCGGTAATTACTGGGGTGTATTTAACGAGTACGGAATACCTATTCTGCTGGCTGATAACGTCACCTCTCTCAAGTACAGTAATTCCGCCAAAATAGCACAGGCACCGGTTGAAAAAGGCTCATTCGCCTGTTACAACAAAGTCGCCAATCCGTATAAAGCCACCGTACAGCTTACCAAAGGCTCAGGAGGCACTTTAATGCGCGGCGTATTTCTCGGACAGATTGAAACACTGGCAGCCAGTACATTGCTGTTTTACATCATTACACCTGAATATGTTTATACCAACGCCTGTATTGTTGGTTACGACACCGCGCGTGAAGCGTCAGACGGTGCGCAACTGATTAAAGTAAATCTCCATCTAGAAGAAGTGCGCGAAGTGGTAGTGAAATACGATACCGAAGAGGTAAAAAATCCTGATGATGCAAAAGAAAGCGATGGTGGAGAAAAACAGCCCGAAAAACCCGGGGAATCTTTGTTATCTCAGGCTGTAAACGCTATTAAAGGGTGGTTTAAATGACAACAGTAACCATACCGCTGGATGCTAATCCTAATCAGAATATATCTTTTGTGATTAACGGCAGTCGCTGGCATATCCGATTGTTTACGCGGCTCGGGCAGCTTTTTGCCAGCGTAGAAAACGACAAAGAAGGCGTACAGGTACAAAACCGCGTCTGTCTCAACGGAACGCCGATAACCAGAAATCTTGTATTCATAGATACACATGGCAGCGATAACCCGGCTTACACCGGCCTGAATGGCCGGTTTGTTTTGGTATATACCGATGAAACGTAAACAGATAAAAGTAACCGTTACCCTGCGGGACAAGGACAAACAGGGTGAGCAGATTGTTTTTACCGGCAACTATAACCAGATCAGCGCAACCGGCTTTCGTGTGATGTGTAACATCATGTTCGGTTACGGCTCAGTAATGCCGGTAGCACAAATACGAATCTACGGGCTGGCATTAGAGAAAATGGCCAAACTGTTCCGTGTGCACTGGAATACGCTTGATGCACTGATGAACAGGGTAAAAGTTGAAGTCGGAGAAGAGAGTGATCAGCTGATTACTGAATTTGAGGGCAATATTACTTTTGCGACAATGGATTTTTCCGTGGCTCCCGATGTCTGTCTGGTTATTGAATCTCAGGCGGCCATTCTGGAGTACAAAAAACCGCAGCCGCCATATGAAAAAGAAGGTGAGGTGGATATTGCCGATGCAATCAAGGATATCTGCGACAGTATGGGTTATCAGCTTGAGAATAACGGCGTATCTGCAATCCCCAAAAATCTGACCTTAAACGGCTCTAATCTGGATAAGCTTAAAACGCTTGAACATGATTTTGAGTTTGATATGTACATTGAGAATAACCTGATTGCGGTTACACCGAAAGGCGGCTCACGCAACATCAAAATTCCGGTCATTACGCCCGCCTCAGGATTGATCAGCTATCCGGTACCCGATATACGCGGCGTAACTTTTAAATGCCTGTACGACCCGTTATTGCGTTTCGGCGGTATCTGCAAGATACAGGATAGCCAGGTTGAAGTATGTAACGGCGAATGGCGCATATACGGCATGCATAAAAGCCTTGAATCCAATCAGCCGGACGGGAACTGGTTTTGTGATATAGCCGCAACATGGAGAGACAGCAAAGATGCAGCAATCAGCAGAATATGAAAATCTGGACAACCTGAATATCAATCATTCACTAGGCGGAGCAGCAGAATTTAACGCGGTTATTTCCAACCTGATATCGCGGGTTCAGACCGTAACCCTTGTCAAAGTGCTGGCGGTTTCAGGTACCGGTGTCAGTCCGGTGGGTGAAGTAAACGTACAGCCGCTGGTGCAGATGCTTGACGGTGCAGGTAATGTCTACTCACCAGGCAGAATATTCAGCGTTCCGTATTTCCGCTTACAGGGCAGCAGCAATGCGGTTATCTGCGATCCGGTCGCAGGCGATATCGGCTTATGTGCTTTTGCCTCACGCGACATATCCGCAGTTAAGCGCAATAAAGCCGAATCCGCACCCGGCAGCCGCCGCCAGCATGACTGGAATGACGGGCTGTATATCGGCGGATTTTTAAACGGTACACCGCAGCAGTACATTAGTTTTTCAGACAGCGGCATAGTGATTCACTCACCGACCAGTATCACGCTGGAGGCACCATCAATCAACATGCAAGCTTCAGCGGTAACTACTACGACAGGCAGCTATGCGGTCAATGCTTTACAGACCGCACAGTTTACCGGTGGCGGCGGTATCAGTGCCGATGGAGATATTAAAGCCGGTTCAGTCAGTCTGCAAAATCACACTCACAAAGGTGTAACTACTGGCAACGGCAATACAGGGAAGCCCAATTCATGAAAACATTATTTTTAATGCCTGATACATGGGATCTGGTGCTTGATGCTAATGGCAATATTGCTGTCGCTGAAAGTACCTATCAGCAAGCACAGGACATTGCCAGCGCCTGCCGTACCATAAAAGAAGATATGTATTTTAACCAGCAGGAGGGAATACCGTATTTAACGCGCATTCTTGGCAATGGTCGCTATCCACTGGCTTTATATCGCAAACATCTTCATGATGCCGCGCTGAGCGTCCCCGGAGTCGTCACAGCTCAGGCAGAGTTAATGCTTGACGGTGACCGGATTATCCACGGACAGATTAAATTTACCAACAGCAATCATAAAACGGGAGTAATTGGTTTATGAGCATTCCGCAATTACAGGTTACTGATAAGGGGATTATTGCACCGTCTACAGATGAAGTAATTAGTGGCTTATGGGAACTGTTCAGAAATGCTTTCGGGCAGGACTTGAATACGGCCATGAACACACCGCAAGGGCAGTTAGTAACTTCTCTGGCTGCCATTATTACCGATGAGCGCAATCAGATGATAACCCTGCTGAATCAGTTCGATCCGCGTTATGCGCAGGGTATCTGGCAGGACGGGCTGGGTTATATTTATTTTATGACCCGAAAGCAGGCTACACATTCCAGTGTAATGCTGGTGCTGAACGGGCTGGCCGGGGTAACTATTCCAGCCGGTACGGTATTTAACGACGATAACGGTAATAAATGGCAGTTAACTAACGAAGCAACCATAACTCAAGACGGTAAAGTAAGCGTGCATGCGCAGTGCGTATCTGCCGGCAATATCAATGCCGTACCCGATACGATAACCGGTATCCCTAAAGCAATTACCGGCTTAGATCGGGTAACCAACCCATATGCTGCCATTGCCGGGGTCGAGGAAGAAAGCCGTCTGGATTTTGAAAAACGCCGGCGGGCATCGGTAGCGATTAACAGCAAAAATACCAATGCCTCAACTTATGGTGCAGTGGCTGATTTAGCCGATGTTAAAGATGTGTATGTTATCGACAACCCGACAGATGAGACTATACAGGTTGGTACTACCAATTATCCGGTCATCCGTAACAGTATTCTGGTTTCTGTAGTGGGCGGAGATGATGAAACCATTGCTCGTACCATTTTGAACAAAGCCGGCTCGGGCTGTTCTTTTAATGGCAATACAGAATGCGTGATAGCGGATACAGAAAATTTCCCCGTCAGACCGCCGACATACACCGTAAAATTTTTACGACCGGCTTTTGTGCCGGTTTTTTTTCAGGTTATGGTTGATGATCCTGATTTGCTGTCATATCAGGATAGCGAAGCTGTAAAAGCGGCCATTATTACCGGTTTTACAACCGGACCCGCAAAGGCCGCAATCGGACAGCCGGTTATTGCTTCTAAATTCATCTGTCCGGTTGCTGCTGCTATTCCTCATTTAAGTGTAGTGTCCCTGCGGGTAAGTAAGGACGGTAAAAAATGGGCAGACATGCTCGAAATCGGCGTGGATGAATACCCGGCAGCCTCAATTTATCAGATTAAAATATCATGAAAAATATTCAAGACACTTTAATGTCACAGTATGCAAACAGTCCGGTTATCTGCAATCTGATTGACAGCATGAATGAATGCATAGACCCTGCCGGATCAATTGATGATTTTTACCGGCTGGCTTTCAATGTGAAAACTGCACAGAGTTTCGGGCTGGATATCTGGGGGCGGATTGTGGGGGTGAATCGCAATATCAGTATTCCGCCTGATGATATCGATACTTTCGGCTTTAAAACCAGTCCGCAGGCTTTCCAGCCATTTAACAGCTATCCGTTCAGTTCGGCAGGTGCACGGTTCAGTTCCTATCATTTATCGGATGAGCGTTTCCGCCTGCTTATTATGATTAAGGCGGCTGCCAATATTCTTCATGCAACAGCACCGAATATTAATAAATACCTGCGCATGATATTTCCTGAGAAGCGCGTGTATTTTTTAATTACCGGCCACATGAAAGGGCGGTATTTTTTTGAATTTACGCCCAATAAATTTGAAAGGCATATTATCTATAACCTGCAATTATTACCGCGCCCGTCCGGCGTTTTAATTGATTATCGTGAATCCCCGCCTGCGGGGATTTTTGGTTTTTCCGGAACAGGTTTTCAACCATTTAACCAGGGAAGTTTCGCATGAGTAAAAATCCAGTATTAATCCCGCAGGCATTTGCGGCTAACGGCAGTAAAAACAATATTCAGAACACCCGGCAGCCCGGATAAGATCCGGAGGATGCAACATGGAGCGACGGTTTTCCGAACGTAACCATGCAGCCGGTAGAATCGGGCGGCCTGCCTCCAAAGGGTATGGACTTTAACGGCATTCTTAACGCCTTATCCGCCACTATTGTACATATGCAGAAAGGCAATCTGTTCTATTTTGATAAAGCCTACTGTGATGCTTTTGGCGGGTATCAGAAAGGTGCGGTATTGCTGGCTGATGATGGCACGAAAGTTTTTATCTCAGTTGCAGATAAGAACACCAATAACCCTAATCAGAATCCCCAGTACTGGGAGGTTATTGCCGGCATAGGACTTAACGCTGTTACAGCCTCAAAATTACTTGATGGGCGCAATATCGGCGGGGTTTTCTTTGATGGTACACAGGACATAGATCTGCCCGGCGTGAATACCAGAGGTAACCAAGATACAACAGGCAATGCCGCAACTGCCACAAGGCTACAGAATGCAGTCTGTATTAATGGCATACCGTTTGACGGTAGCAAAGATATTAATGCCACGCCTGCCGGAGCTGTGCAGTTTTTCGCTATGGATACCGCACCTGTCGGCTGGTTAAAGGCTAATGGCGTAGCAGTATCACGCATATCATATGCCAGTCTGTATGCGGCTATTGGTACACGCTTCGGTGCAGGGGACGGGAAAACTACCTTTAACCTGCCGGATTTAAGAGGTGAGTTTTTACGCGCATATGATGAGGGTAGAGGCGTTGATGATGGCAGGCAGTTGGGTACCACCCAGTCAGATACAGTACAGCGTATGACTGGTGAAATTGGTGATATCACTTTCGTGGGTAAGGATTATTCCAATGGTGTTTTTAGCAGAGAGAATGTGAGTACAGCAAAAATCGGAACGGTCACACCATTAACACTAAACTTTAAAGTTAAATTTGACAATGCGGAAGTAGCAAGAACATCAGCAGAAACACGACCACGCAATGTTGCACTGCTTGCCTGTATTAAAATTTAAGGAGTAATGAATGAAAGAATATTCACCAACTATTCCCGTCTGCCAGCTGGACGAAAATAACTATTTTATCGGTATGACTATAGCGGATTTAGACCCTCTTAACACGGATGGTAATTACCTGATACCTTGGCTGTGCATCATCGCTGATGAGCCTGAATTAAAAGCAGGCTATATTCCGCAATGGTTGGGCAACGTCTGGAAATATATTGAAGATCATCGCGGCGAAACCGTTTACAGCAAACAAACCGGCGAACGCATTCGCATATCTGAACTGGGAGTGCTACCGGATGATGTAACAACGCAGGCGCCATTACCCTATAGCGAATGGTTAGAAAAGGCAGAAACATGGATAGAAGTGTCTAATGCCGATGAATTGCGTCAGCTCGATAAAAGAAAAAATGCCGGTATGCTGAATCGCAGCCAGATATTAACTCAGATTGAGCTGGAGTACGGGAAAAATAAGGAAAAACTGGTGGAAATCGCTGAGCGAGAATTAACTGGTATTCATCTGATTAAAGTGCGTAATGCCATCATGGAAGCACAGACATTCACACTGGAAAATGATGATATCTGGCAGTTTTTTACTGATACCTTGGATATTGATCAGGACAGGCTGTTCCGGCTATGGGAAGAAGCTAAAAGCAACTATTAACTGATAACCGCTGAAAAGCGGTTTTTTTATGGAGTAAATATGTCATGACAAAAGTGATTAAATGGTTTTACTGGTTACTGGACTTCCGGTTTTTACCGGACAGACTGCAAAACTGGCTGTTCGGTACCGGTACGCGAATAATCGAAGTACTGAACGGATTCGCTATGCTGGGTTTTGCGCTGGTGTTCGGCCTGCATGGTGACGAGATAATTAAGGAGGATCTATACGGCAAATTCCCGCATTTATACCCTAAGGTGTTTGTGACCATTTTAATTGTGGTTGCCATCGGGCAACTATTTACTGCCTTTTGTCATTCCAGCCGCAGCAATATTCTTTCCGGTTGCTGCCTGTTATGGTCGGCACTGATCTGGTTTGTGATATCCGGAACATTTATCGCCGCCTATCCGCCACTGTCCACAGGCATGACTACCTATCCGCTGATTGCCATCATATGCGCACTGGTTGGCAGGAATCTGATTAAAAACACGCAACAGGCAGAAGATAAAAAAGGCGGGAAATAATGAATGAAGTTTTTACACTGTCCAACTGTTTCGCCCTTGCTGGTGGCTTTCTCGGCTCACTGGTAGTGTCTGATTACCGACGCTATGGCGTCATGCTCACTGTGACATTCATCATTATAGGCATGGTTTTTTCAGCCGCAGTAACAGAGTATTTCTTTACACAGGATCACCCGTGGCTGTTTGCCGGTGCTGGTGTGTTTGCCGGTATGGCCTCAAAATCTCTGTTAGACGCATTCAAAGCAACTGCGCCGAAGCTGGCTAAAAAACTGATTAATGCTGTGTGTAACAGGGCAGAAAAGATAATCGGTGATACAGATGATAAGCATAAATAGTGATTTGATTGTAGTTTTTTGATTATTTAACTGATTTAAGCCAGCTAAATGCCAGCTTTTCTATTTGGAGCGCTGGTGCCATTGATACAGTTGTAACTATAGATGATGTGAAAAAATCATCTATATGAAAATTAACTACTTGTTATATATTTAAAATATAAATATAATATATTTACAACTAAGGGGATAGAATGATTAATGGCTTTGAATGGAATCAGGGAAAAGCAGCAAGCAATATCAAAAAGCACGGTGTATCATTTGATGAAGCTGTTACAGTATTTTGGGACGAAAATGCCTTGATAATTAATGATCCAGATCATTCCGAAGATGAAGACTGTTTCATATTGCTAGGGATGAGTGAGAATTTACGCATATTAGTGGTTATTCATTGTGAAAGAGGCAATACAATCCGTTTGATTTCAGCAAGGACGGCCACCAAGCAAGAACGCAAACAGTACGAGGCACATTTATGAAAAAAGAGTACGATTTTAGTCAAGCAAAACGCAATCCGTATTCCGGACAGTTAAAGAAAACAATCACTATTCGGATTGATGAAGATAGTATTACTTATTTCAAAGATATGGCTGATGAAACCGGATTACCGTATCAGGTTTTAATGAATATGTATTTAAAAGATTGCGCCGAAAATAAGCGTAAGCTTGATATTAAATGGACTAAGTGAGTTTTGGGGAATTGAATAAGCTGCCAGTAGGCAGCTTTTTTATGGCAAAAAAATACCCTCAAGACGGAGGAGTTTTTGAGGGCTTTAAATTAATTAAAGGGGATTAAATTTAATAATACATTAATAAATGTAAATAGTCTATACATAGCAGCCGTTCTCTGAACAATTTACGTGATGTTAATGCCAATCTGGTTAAGGTCGTTAAACGAGCCATTGAAATCTCTAAGCAGGATTTTACCGTTTTTGAGGAGAAAAGAAGTAAGAAACAGTGTTTCATCAATTATGGTAAAGGACGTACTGCTATTGAATGTGTGAAAAAGGGAGTTGATCCGAAATACGCGCGGCCGAATGAGAAAAAAGTGACTTGTGTAAGTACACCGCTGGCGAGTAAGCACGCAACAAGGCGCGCGGTGGATATTTATCCGTACCCTATCAATAGGAAAGATAACGACCCGAAGAAATTCGCTGCAATTAATGAAGCCATGCAACAGGCAGCCAAGGAGCTGGGCGTAAAAATCAACTGGGGCGGCAACATTTATCAAGGTATTGCCATTTAATATGTGCGAATTTTGATGTCCTCCACACTATAAATGACTAGATTTTCGGCTATTTAGATAAAATAGCAATTTAATGTAATAATCTCTCTCTTTTTCTTTTCTTGCAATTTAAAACATAAATTTATGTTATAGCAAAACTGACCACCAAAATATTTTTCCAATAACAGTAATTGCTCCTGTATCAACCTCTTCATCAGGATATGAGTTAAAATTATAACTTTGTATCAGAATTTTGTTGCCAGGTCGTCTTTTTAGGATTTTGATACATAATAAACCGTCATGATTAATTGCGTATAATTTACCATCTTTAATCTGAGTATTACTCGTATTGATTCCAACAATTGCTCCATCTGGAATAGCTGGTTCCATACTATCATTATCAGCCACAATACATACTAAACATCTTAGATCAATACCTTTTTGATTTAACATTGTTCGTGAAAAGCGCATTTTCATATTATTAAAATTTTGTATATCTGATACAAATCCGTTACCTGCGCTTAAAATATTATCCGTATAAAAAGGAACTTCAATCTCATCATTCCCCAATGGGCATGATTCGTCATATATATATCTGGGTGCTCCTAAATGAAAGGCATTTGATTGATTAATTTTGATTTTATTGTCTTCTTCTTTAGCTAACCAACCTGATGGTAGATTTAAAGTTCGTTCTATATGTAAAGCCAAAACGTCGCCAACAGCCCTGCGATTAGTTACCCATTGATTAACTTGAGCTGGAGATCTTTTAATTGCCTCTGCAAATTTTACTTGGCTTCCGTTGAATGAATTATTTATTAAATACAATATTTTATCTCGTCTATCCATTTTTAAATCCTAATATTAGAGTTGTGAATTATAGTTAATTGTAAAATCTATTGTTTACCTAGAAATTGATCAGCTGTGTAACATTTAGAATTAATTAGTTTTTCTGCCAAGTTTATTATGGTTGCTTGGAATGTATACTATAGAGATTTAGATGTCCTTCAAACAAAAAACACCGGTAAACAGCTGCCGGTATTTACATGCAAAAATACTGTGTTAATACGGCTGAAATCATTTAAATAATGAAAATAAACTGTTAATTTAAATTATATATCAAAAAAATCTAAAGGTAATGCTTTCCAAAATTTACCGTGAATTATTAATCGATCTAAATCATCTGGTGCAATATCAAAATCTGTATATGAATAAAGTTTATTATCAGATATTACATTGATTACCCCCGATTTCCCTCTTGCTAGTCTTTTAATATAGGTATAACCATCAAATGTTATAAGATAAACTCCGCTATCTTGAAATTTATCTATATCAGTTTTAATGAATGTTATGGAGCGTCTGGGTATAGTAGATTCCATTAAATCCCCGTCAGGAGGCATAAGCTAAACACTTTGTAAATTTGTTGTGCCCAATAGCTTTATAATAGCATCGTTAGGAATCTCAACTGTCCTAAGAAGTACTGTACTGGAAATTCAGAAATTATGGTTCCTTGACCGCAAAAAGCACTCCTATCATATAATTTCAGGATTGTAGAATTGCTATTTACTGTTTCCAATGTGCTTGATTTTTGAGCTAATGAATCAGTGTCATTTGTTTTATATTTTGGATCTGTTCCATCTACTAACCATTGAGCTGAAAAAGCTGTATTTTTGACAGTTCTAACAAAGGTTTTTTACTAAGCCTGTATCACCATTAAACCATTGATTAACCAATTCTTTACTAAACTTAGCAAGATTGGCTAGTTCGATTTGTTTGCTGAGCCCACACTTAGCCATTAATTCTATTAAACGATCTCTTAGTGTACTAGGCATTTTATTTGTAATAAATATCGATAGAAAGTTTTATTATAATTTATTCTTAAATAGATCTACGCATTAAGCTAAAACAGACCACCAAAACACCCTACCAATTATATGTATTTCTTCCCGATTGACTTCTTCGTCCTTATATTCTGAAGAATTAAAACTTTGGATCAATAATTTGTTTCCTGGGCGTCTTTTTAAAATATTTATACGCAGTAATCCATTATGGTTTATTGCATATATTTTGCCATCTCGAATATCTTTATCATCTGTATTGATCCCGATAGTACTGCTATCTGGAATAACAGGATACATACTATTGCCATTTGCTGTAACGCACACAACGGATTCTGGATTAATGCCGTGCTTTGCAAAAATAGAACGCGCAAAACAAAGTTTATATATATTGTAATCTTTGATGTATTCTGCAAAATCATTACTTGCCGAAAAACTAATTTCCTTATAAAACGGTACTTCTATTTCAATGTCACCTGAAGGTTTAGAATAGCCCCAGATTTCTAGAGTGCCGAGATACACAGAATTTGATTTTGAATTTTTTTGGTGTTCTTGATCCATCCATCCCTTAGGTTTATTCATGGCTTCTTCTAATTTTGAAGCCATATTTGATCCGATATTTTTTGCTTTGCCATTTTGAACAGGTGTGCGATTAATGATTTGATATAAGTAACTAGACTGTTTATATCCTGCTCTTTTAGCTAGTTGCGTTACACCTCCAGCTTCTTTGACTAATAGGTTTAAATTTTCAAGTCTTATTTTAGATGTAATTTTCATAACTTATCCTAAATAATTTCCAAAACACAATTCTAGTTTTGACTTTTTATTTTCACTAGTTTTTTATTAAAATTTTATCAATATATTCAAAAGATAAAAGGAGCGCTTTTATAGCGGTTTAATTATCAGGGATTGTCGTGTTTTATTTGCTTTAATAACTAAAAAAGTCCCGGTTAAACGGGGTGTAACTATCCCCTAAAATAGTACAGCAAGAAAGTAGAAAATTCTCTATGATATTTTTAAGGAGAATTTCAATATGAAAAAATTT
>NZ_JACFSH010000026.1:0-287 GCF_016100525.1 Snodgrassella sp. W6238H11
ATTGGTCAGATCACCGGCACGGCTTACAACAGTAGACAGTGAGCTGAAGCTGGTAGCAGAAGAGGTGGATAACTGATAGAGCTGATCGGCATTGACTGCATCAGTAGAACCGTTTTCCAGCTGACCGGCAGCCACATTGGTAATTTTCTGCGCCTGACTGGTGCCATGGCTGGCATCGTAAAAGCCGCCGTTACCATTGACATTCTTTTTCCATTGCAGCGCATCAGACTGTAAAGCAGCGATATTGCTGTTTGCTGTACTGATATTACCATTGATATTGGTCAGAT
>NZ_JACFSH010000005.1:0-133707 GCF_016100525.1 Snodgrassella sp. W6238H11
GCTGTATCTAGGCCAGAGAAGGGAAGGACTGCTGACGCAGTGCTTCGTAGAGGACGATGGCGGCGGCGTTGGACAGGTTCAGTGACGGATATACTCTGACTGCGGGATTCGCAGACATTGCCCGGCGCGTGCCTGTGCGAATGCCCAGGGCAGTCCAGTAATGGGTTATTTTTTAATTATTGTCATTTTATTTTTGTTTTTGCTATTGATTAATAAAATTTAAAAAATACTCACCTATTTTTTGAGCCATTAATGGTGGAACAGCATTTCCAATTTGTTTTGCTTTAGAGACTTGAGTACCATAAAATTTATAATGCATAGGAAAAGTTTGTAATAAAGCAGCTTCTCTTAAAGAGATGGCTCTGTTCTGTTCAGGATGCCCATATCTTCCATTAGAATAACTTATACAACGTGTAGTTAAAACACTAGCTGGCTTATCCCAAGCCATTCTGGAATAAGTATCATTATGTCCTTTATATTTTTTATGGCAATTTAATTTAAGATGGGATGGCCAAGTTTCTCGACCACCACCTTCTTTGGTGTGTTTAATGCGTTCTAAATTTATTGTTGATAGCCTAGCTGCCTGATGATCTTCAATGTACATATGTTTTTCGCCTGCTTTAATTGCGGGTAAGTTATATATCCAATCTCGTACAGTCGAAAACTCATTATCTTGGAGATAGTTATGAAAAGGAAGTGTAATCTCTAAATTTTTAGCACCAATTAATACAAGACGTTTTCTATTCTGTGGAACTCCATACCATAGTGCTGAAACAATTTTAAAATCATAGCTATAGTTTAAATTTTTGAGTAGATTTAAAAAATCGTTGAATGGTGTAGGTAATTTTCCAACCTTTTGTATTCCAGGGACATTTTCAATAAATACTAAATCGGGTTGAAATTCTGCGACAAAACGACCAAACTCATTAAGTAAAGATCTTCTAGGATCAGATGCATATTTATTTTTATTTTGTTTAGAAAAGGGTTGACAGGGAGCGCAACCAGAAAAAAGAACAAATCCTTTCGATTGTGCTAATTCAACTTGTTCTCTTATCGAAGATGTTGGAATATTATGTATGTCATCGTTTATAACTTTTGCATGTGGAAAATTCAACTTAAATGTTTCGCATGCATCTTTATCATAATCTATACCTAACATGATATTCATTTGTGCTTGCTGAAATCCTTGACTGGTTCCGCCACATCCAGAAAAAAAATCAAATACTGATATAGACCTATGCTTCATAATTATTCAACATTTGTTTTATTTCTTCTAATTCCGCAGGATTAGTTTCAAAAATACGATTAATCAATGTTTTGGATATCGTGAAAATTTCTTCCGATGAAACCTCTCCATACCCGATTTCCTTTATTGTATACTCCTTGATTCGTTTTTTGAAATAATCTTTATTATCTTTGGTTTCAATATCTGGAATGTTGATTTTGTCATCTTTATCTAAAATTTCAACTATAAATTTTTCTGGGTAATCAAAATTAAAATAAAAAACATTGTTTTCAATAAATTTCCAGACTTGTGATAATAATTCATTTTTTTCTGTTTCATTACTACTGCCACTGCCACTTGGATATACTTTTACTTTTCCGTAATAATTTTCTATTGTTTCTGCCAATTTAGCTTGAGGAATATTTTCATGATTTGGAAATTGATTATTATTTTCTATATATGCTTTTGTTTTTTTATCACCATCTAAAAAAATAATGCATTTAATATTAGCAGCAGCAAGAACAGATGTAGCTTTTGTTGTTATTATATCACCGCCACCCACATAAAACTTACATGTAAATCTACTTGCCAAATTGTTATTTTGATCAATTATACGAGTTATGATTTCATGAGCGAGTTTATCTTCCACATAAATGACAATTTTTTCTGTTTGAACCCCAATTTCTTCAAATGCATGTAAATAATGAATATTTTTTAATATTTCTACTTTGTGTGTGCTTTGATTTTCAATAAATAATCTAATTGCACTTGGCGGTAAACCTTCAATTAAAGCAGGTGCATGAGTTGAAATAACGATCTGATGTTTATTTATTAATGCTTGATTCATTAAAAAATCCATTAATTGTACCTGAGCACTAGGATGTAACGAAACTTCTGGTTCATCTAATAGTATTAGACTTCTTTCCTTACAACGCATAATCTTGAAAATCAAAGAAACAATGGAATACTCACCACTACCCGCAAAAGCTTCAGAGTATGTTAAATTATGTGAATTTAGGATCGCTGTTCCGCCTTCAACTTTATCAAAAAATCTATGTTCTATATAGTGAATACTAGAATAATTTTTGCCTAAAATATCAGATATAATTTTCACTTCTTCTGGTTCTAACTGATAATTAATTTTGTTTATTATTTTCTCACTACCATTATATTTAACTTTAAAAAGATTTTTTTTTATTGCTTGACTAAGCCTATTAGTTCCTCTACGAATTACTTCTTTTTTATTTGATAATTGACTTAATTTGTTTGAATGATAAAAATATTTATCAAATGCGCTAATGTGAGCTTTGAAATTAACATATAAAACAGGTTTATTTAATTTTCTCCACCTAGTTTTAGTTTTTTGTGCTGAAGATGGATGTTTGTTGAAAAGCTTCATTCCATCTTTTAAAATTGGTCTAGATGTTTCCCAATAGTCAGAATCACTGGATTTTTGATTATTAATTTGTAATACTTCTGCAATTTCTTTAGTGTTTGGATCTTGATAGGTGTAAAAATATCTTGGGAATTCCTCTTCGGTATTAAAGCTATCTATTAATGTTCCAAACCAGTAATCGCTTAGATTAGTATTTTCACGTATAGCATATAGTGCCAAAAGTGCAGAACTTTTATTTGTTCCATTTTTTCCGATTAGTACAGTAATAGGAAAATCTAATTCTAATTCTTGCGATGAAGCAATATTTTTAAAATTATGAAATACAACCTTGCGAATGAATGGCTCAAAATTAGTCATTTGATTTTTATAGCATTGTGTTAATTTCTCCAAATTTGATTTATTCATAACTTCCTTTGGTCAACTTGGTCATATAGGTAATAAAAAATTAAATATTAACAAAATTAGAATGCTACTATTTTGATATCAACTTAAAAAAACAAATATAGAGTTAATTTATATAGAATTTATTGTTTTTTATAATTATTTATTGTTGTTTTAAAAATACAAAAATGAGTATTAAGACCAAATTTTATTATATAATTTATCTTGATCTAATTTTTACTGTTTATTTTATATTCAAAAGTTTTTTCTTTTTATTATATTATCCTAATTACATACATAACAATTTGAAAATAATGAATCAGCAAGATAGTCAGTTCTCATCTAATCAGTTATTTCTTTCGGTTATTTTAATGGTAGCAGGCGCACATCTGTGTAATGACCTAATTCAGTCGATGCTGACAGCTACTTATCCCTTACTGGAAGAAAAATATCAGTTAAGTTTCGCTCAGGTGGGTTGTATTAGTCTGGTATATCAGCTTACAGCTTCAATTTTACAGCCCGCAATCGGTTATTACACAGATAAGCATCCGAAACCTTATTTATTACCATTAGGTATGGTTTCAACGACGTTTGGCTTGTGCATGCTGGGTTTGGTCAGTCAATTCTATTTATTATTACTGGCCGCAGCATTTCTGGGAGTAGGATCATCTACTTTCCATCCTGAGGCATCCCGTGTTGCACGTAATGCTTCTGCTGGTCGGTTTGGCTTAGCTCAGTCGGCATTTCAGGTAGGCGGTAATCTGGGTTCATCACTTGGGCCGCTACTGGTGAGTTTGGTTGTGCTGAGATATAACCGGCAAAGTAATATTCTGTGGTTTATCGTTATTGGTGTAATTGCTATTTTGCTTTTGTGCCGCATCAGTGCATGGAGTGCTCGTCATCTGGCTGCAAATAAACACAAGGCAACATCAAATTGTACTTTACCTTATGATAAAAGTAAGACCGTTCTGGCCTTATTCATTCTTGCCGTACTGATTTTTTCTAAATTTTTTTATATGGCCAGTATGAGCAATTATTATAGCTTTTATCTAATTGAAAAATTTGCTCTAACTAAACAATCTGCAGTGTTATTTCTATTTTTATTTCTGGCCTGTGTGGCAATTGGTACGTTTGTCGGAGGTCCGGTAGGTGACCGTATTGGTCGGAAATATGTTATTTGGTTCTCTATTTTAGGGGCTGCGCCTTTTACTCTGGCCTTACCTTATGCAAATCTCTGGGGTACGGCGCTGTTAAGCTGTTTGATTGGTTTAATTATATCTTCTGCTTTTTCGGCAATTGTGGTTTATGCTCAGGAGTTGATTCCCGGACGCGTCGGGATGATTGCCGGTCTGTTTTTTGGTTTTATGTTTGGGATGAGTGGAATTGCAGCAGCAGTTTTAGGGTATGTGGCCGATAAAACCAGCTTACAACTTATTTTTAAATTTTGTTCTTTCCTGCCATTACTTGGAATACTGACAATTTTGTTACCGGATGTGGAGCGGTATAAACGCTAAAATACCCAAAGGCCACTGTTCATGGCCTTTTTGTTGACATACGAAATCAGATTAAATGATTTTGAGTTGTTTTAAAGACAGTTTCAGGAAAGCATAAAAGATAGGCGCAAAAATCAATCCGATTACGCCAAATAAGCTTTCAGACAATACCATTGCAATCAGCAGTTCGCAAATGCCGGCGTGGATTTTGTTACCAATTATTTTGGCATTGAGTATATATTCGATTTTATGGATGATAATTAGATATAACAGGACAATTACCGCCATCCAGAAGGAAATAGTAAATGCAACCAGACACATAATAGTATTGACTATGAGGTTGCCAATAATGGGGATCAGCCCAAGAACGAAAGTAGCCAGTATCAGGCTTTTGCTGAAAGGCAGATGAATACCGAATAAAGGTAATATGATAAGCAGGAAAATAGCAGTCAGAATGGTATTAAAAAAGGATATCACTACCTGTGAGAAGGCAACATATTGAAATACCAGTACCAGACGATTTAACCCCTCTTTGA
The DNA here is from genome assembly GCF_016100525.1 of Snodgrassella sp. W6238H11. NCBI lineage: Bacteria > Pseudomonadati > Pseudomonadota > Betaproteobacteria > Neisseriales > Neisseriaceae > Snodgrassella > Snodgrassella sp. W6238H11. Next base: position 5,032 of record NZ_JACFSH010000005.1, read on the forward strand.
GTGCCTGCATATAAATTGTTGATGAGGAATGGGTTTCAGTGATATTGCGTTTGTTCTGCTGATAGCCGGCAATCAAACCGATAACCATACCAATGATGATGATTAGCAATGAATGAAATAATTGCTTAACTACAGACTGAAGATATAGAACATGTTCTTTGATAAAGTTTAGTGCATTGGTTCGCAATTCAATCAGATTATCAGGAATATATTTATTTAGTTCTTTGGGCAGTGAGCTGGCAATGCTGTTAAATAAGCTTTGAATATGAGTAAGGGTTTGTTGCGGATCTTTGGCTACGCTGATTACCCAGCTAATCAGGTAACCAAAGCCGCTAATGAGTATTGCCATGATGAGCAGTGAAAGTAATAATACGGAAAAAAGTTTGGCTTTATTGCCCCAGCGATGCATTTTTTTGGCCAGAAAATCTTCAAGCTTCTGTGTCAGGGTATAGGTAAGTAAACCGGAAATAACACCGGACATTAAGTGTATTTCCATAAATATGATAAAAAAGACAGAATACATTACTACAAAAAACAGTCCTATTTTTTGTTGCTCATCTAACAGCATAATTTTTCCCGGGTTAATTTTTATAACAATAAAATTTTATTTCAGACAGAATTCATCTTGCTGGCTGTCTTGCTGCCAACGATACTCGATTCTGGTTGCGATTTGTCGGGCAACGGTTTCTCCGGCCCTGTCTTGTACAAAGGCTAAAGCCATATCCATACCTGCACTAATACCTGAAGATGTGTAGTATTTCCCATCTGTAACCCATCTGGCTTTTTCTATCCATTGAGTTTGTAACGATGAAGTTTTTACCCATTCGAAAGAGAGTTTATTGGATGTTGCTCGTTTTCCATCAAGTAATCCTGATTTAGCCAGTAGGGCACTACCCGTACATACTGTTAATACATACCGGCTTTTTTGTGCCAATTGCTTTAGCTGGTTGATATAGTCGGCTTCAAGGATAAGTGTTCTAGCTCCTGTTCCACCAGGAATGAAAAGCGTATCGATTTCGGACTGCGGCATCGTGTTAAAACTTTCGGTAGCAATCTGTACACCATCTCGATTGCTTATTAGGCCACCATCACGGGAATAAAACTGCATTTTCCAGTCTGGAACTTTTCCAAATATTTCTACAGGTCCGAAAACATCAAGGGTTTCGAAATCAGGATATAGAATAATAGAGATATGCATTATTTTTCCTTAGTGTAGACGGGTTGAAAAGATAAATTTCTGGATATTGTTTTGAATATGAGTAGCATATCATTTTTTCACTTCTCAGATGCTTATTTGTACTTGGATAGTGGAGCCTAAAATTAGGCAAATCCAAAAATATAGGATATGAATTTATCTAAATATAATTAAAATTCAGATTATTTTTCAGTTAGATATGAAGTTGTGAAGTATTCGAACTTAATCCGTGGATAATTCAGTTGTAAAAATATAAAAATGTTGTAATCAGAATAACTGGTAATGCTGAAATAAATTGAAAATGAGCTGACTGGCAGAGGTGAACTGAGAAAAGACGGTTGAAGAGTTTGAAGCTTATAAAACTGAGAATAACAATAAGCATACATGGATAATAGTTTTTCCAGTATTGCTTAAGTTTAGCTGATGTAATTTTGTTTTATAAATGCAGGATTAAAAAACACATAGGCTGTCAGGTTTAATAAAAGGCCAGACTTTGCTGATGCTCTTCTGACCTTTTATTAAGCAATTATGGCTTAATTGTTTTCAATAATGCGGTTATTGAGTGGCTGAACCGGCCGGTTGTTATTTTTCGGCAAATAATGAGAAATTTCTTCGATTTCATCCTTGGACAGGGTAATCGGCTGACGGAATAAGATCCACGTTACCGGTTCACTGCATGGTGGAGTGGTCAGTGAACCGGTATAGCGATAGTAGCTGTGATTTTTCGGATAAATGTGTTCAGGGTTGAATAATATATCGGTATTTTCACTGCTATTTTTGGCAAGTTGTTTAAATACGGATAATTTTTCAAAGTAGGAATTTTCTTTGCCTTCCTGTACAAATACGGCAATGACAAGATTACTGTGATCAGCAGCCTGATGAACAAAATGTAATTCCAGCGGATAGCGGACACCATTAATCGTGTGCTCAGCCGGTTCATGAGCATGAAACTGAACCAGTTTGTATGTTTTGTTTTCGTAGCTAAATGTGCTGTTTGCATCAAAGTTAAACTGGAGTGAATGACCATTATCAATAATTTGCTTAATATCGGCATGTTGATAATTAAATTTCAGTGCCGGTAATTGCTTATTGTTTTTGCTGTCAAAAATATCAATCGGAGATTGAGTTTTGCCTGATGCACAAGTTTGTGCATCAGGCAGGTTACCCCAGTTTTCCGGTGCATTATCACCTTGATAACCCCAGTGGGTTTGTTCTGCCATGGCAGAGGTAGCCAGACCAAGGCTAAGACATAAAGCTAAAATATTTTTTCTCATGATGTAGTTTCTATGGGTTTATTATTTTTTAGTTTAGTCTTATTTGGTAAAGCTGGGTAGTATTTTGTTGTTAGAATTTAATATATTATTAATATATTAAATATTTTTTATATGGTATTCTATTTCTGGTTTAAATCATGTTGAATCTAAATTTTAAATTACCATCCATAGGAACTGCAATTTGTGATGGTGTTATATAAAAAACATCTATTAATTTGCTATCAAATAAAATATATAAATCAAGTTTGCGACAGTACTTACTGTTAAATGGTAAACGTAGTATATGCAGAGCTCTTTAGATTAGTAAAATTAGTCTAATGCAGAACCTCAAAAAGTATTTTTGTATATCGCTAACTTTACTATTAAAAATCCATTCATCTTTTGAATAAGTATCTCCATCTGATATGAATTTTTTATATTCATCTTCAAAATCAATTAAAGCTACAATTTTGTATTTTCCTTCGTTATGTTGATATAACAATGCCCACCAATGGAGATGGGAATTATTATTTTGTATTTTGTGTAGTACGCCATTTTCTTGAAAATAAAAAATAGCTTCATTATCTCGCTTTATTAAATATGGTTGATTAATAGATTTAAGGTAATTATAAACTAAGAAGGAGTAATAATTGGCGTCATCGGCCATAACATAGAAATCATCACCCATATTAGTTTTTAACTTATTAATTGTATTTTCACTGGGAGTGACTAATATAACTATATCTTTGTCAAAAATAATTTTTGTTTTTTTCTCGAATAGTATTAAATTATTTTGTCCTGCTAAAGCCGTGTGGAAAGAAAAAAATATTAAGCAGAAAAATATAAATAATGTTTTTTTCATAATAATTAAAGCCCCCCTTCTAATTGTTGATTTATCTGGATATGATAGCAATCATTTTCAATTAAAGCATGAACTGCTTAAGCTCTTATTTGAGCTAAAAATTGCTTAGAATCAGTTAATCCAGAATTGACATCATGCTAAACATATATAATTAGTTTATCATCAAAAAGTTAATTTTTATTGTAAATCTCTATTTATCAATTAATAATACATTTAAATTTTTTCTACCTTTTGGCGTAATTGTCAATTCACGATTATTATCATTTTGTTTAAACCATTCTTGTTGTAGCATTGATTGAAGTAATAAAGCTCCTAATGGACCACCAATATGATCCCTATGCTCAGTAAAATCTATACAGCGCTTTCCAACACTAGCTGTATTAGAAGCGTTGAGTAATAGCTTATGTCCTTTAAAAAAATTTTTACCATGTTCAGTAACTATAAAAAAATTATCTTGTATAACAATAAATTCATTATTAATAAATGACTGCGTAAGTGCAACAGACCATGAACCGGCTAGATGTTTATAACATGTTCTTGCCTCTTTAAATTTTTCTTTAGTGTTAGTATTGGATAAAAATAAACACTCTTTCGGGGGAATAATATTAAAAGTTGATTCAATAAACATTGCGGTATCTTGATTTTTTATTTCATAGTAATGGTGTTTACCACATGCCCTGTGATGAATAAGATCAACATCTTCTAGTTTTTTTAAATGAAAACGCGTAGCCTGTGGTGACAGATTCAGTCGATTTGCTAACCATGAGGCTGAAAGAGCTCTGCCATTCATTAATTCAGTGATAATTATAACTCTACTGAAATCAGACATTGCGTCTGAAAATCGTATTAAATCCTTACAATATAATTTATTCACTCTTTAGAATCTCCATAAAAATCTATGATTTTTTTTATTATTATTCAATTTGAAATCAATTAAGCACAGCGAATTAATATACGCTTTTTAGCTAATTTGTTTAAATTTCTTTTTAAACATTATTCCTGAAAAGTAAATAAGCTAATCAGATATTTTCACCAATAAAAACAAGAGAGAAAAGATTTGAGTCAATATGAAAAATGGATATTTTATTATTGCAAATTTGATGGTTGGTTGAGGGTGAAATTACTTTCTTCTGCAGGCAATTAGCTAATGGTGTAATCAAATTAAGACGGGGACTATAAATGACTAAAGTAGTAGATAGTTCTAAACCAATATATTCTATTTATATTACATGTTGTTTAGGATTGTTCTTATCAACACTGGATACCGGTATTATAAACTTAGCTCTGAATACATTTTCCATCGACTTTGGCGTTTCTTTGGAATATATCGGATTGTCTGTTACTTTATATTTATTATTTTTAATTATTTTTCTTGTTCCTGGCGGTTGGCTTGGTGACTTTTGGGGGCAAAAAATAGCGTTAATAGCAGGTTTCGTGCTTTTTGGTCTAACCTCATTGATAGCTGGTTTTTCTGAGTCTGCCAATCAGCTTATTATAGCAAGATGCGGACAAGGAATTGGTGCCGCGCTATTGCAGGCAAATTGCTTGGGGCTGGCTGGTTTACAATCAAGTAAACAGAAAATAAGGTTAAATTCTTTCATAATGTTGGCGATAAGTTTAGGACCAGTTTTAGGGCCTTCTTTCGGCGGTGTTATTTTAAAATTATGGGGATGGCAATTTTTGTTTCTAATTAATGTTCCATTGTGTATTGTGGGATGTTTTTTTAATTTAAAAATAACTAAAGCAGTAAACACACTAAAAAGAGAGACTTTTGATTTAAAAGGAATGATACTTTTTTTTATGATGTTAGTGGCTTGTGTTTCTCTTATTTATTCTGATAATTTAAATCTGTTATTGATTGAAAAAAATTTTATTGGTATTTCTACTTTAATCATTTTTTTTATTTTTTTGAGGATAGAGTCAAAATGCTCCAATCCTTTTTTTCCTGTCAAATTATTATTCATCTCGTCAATTAGATACGTTTCAATTGGCAGTTTGATATTTGGGTTGACAGCGGGCATCATTTTTTCAGCGTCACCTCTCATGTTTATCAGAGAAGCTGGTTATCCAATCAATTATATAGGATTAATCTGTACTGCCGCACCCATTGGCGTTATTTTAAGTGTGTTTGGCAGAAAAGTAATAAATTCAAGTTGTAATAAAATTATACTAATTTATGCTTTACCGCTTATGCTATTTGCTTTTGCCTTGCTTTTCTTTGTGAGTTTTAATATTTCAATTTTTAATTATGTTATAGCTGCTTTGTGCTACGGTTTAGGGGGCGGACTGTTTCAAGGTTCATTAATTCAGATGGCGATGGATCAAAAAAAAGATAAACAATCAACGATTGGAGGCTTATTAAGGCTTTTTCAAAATGGAGGACTTATTATTGGGTCAGCATGTTCTTTAATGTTATTAGAAGCAAAGATTTCACCTTTAGAGAATATTTCTACCTATCAAAAATTATGGGGTATTACTTTTAGTGTACTCTCTATTATGTTTGTTTATTCATATGTCTCTTTATTTAGAATAAAAAAATAAATACAGTCTCATTTTTACTTATGTGGCTAACAATTCAAATAAATTCTTATTGAAGATAAATCATCATATGGAAAAGTACTCGAAGGAGTCGATCAATTACGTTCAATTGAGTAGAATAAATGATTATATAAGAATGCGTTGGCAGAGATGAGCACTGGTAATAATGCCTTTGTGTATTACCCCGTCCGCAGATATTGTTAAATCACCCGTTATTACATGAACGAACTTTGGTTATCGGTTGTTTGCTAAGTTGTTACATGCAACTGGCTGGAAAATAGGCTATTGTGTAGCAGCTGCTGTATTGATGACAGAGTTTCGCAAGGTTATCAGTTTGATGTATTTGGTATCCATACGCCTGTACTGTATGCTATTGCTGTTTATCTGGCAGATGCTTCACATTATGAAAAGTTAGGCTGCTTTTTTCAGCAAAAATACGATTTTATGCTAGCTGGGTTGCGTTATTCACGTTTTGAGGTTTATGTGCCTCAGAGAATATATTTTAGGGTACTCAATTACGGAGATGTCAGCACTGCGCCGGAAAATGAATTTGTGCGGAAATTGGTGATTACACATCGGGTAACTATGGTACTGCTGGCGGCATTTTATCATGATGGATTTAGCCAGTAGAATTATTGTGCACTGGGTAAAATAAATTATGGTAGTAAAAAATTAGGACAGATGATTTATCTGTCCTTTTTATTTATCAGTTAATGATAAAACAGACTGGTGATAATCTGAATATATAACCAGCAGCCAAAGCAGATGAATGCACAGCCGCCAATGCGGTCGATAGCCAGACTCCAGTGCAAATAATTGCGTTTAATAACAGGTAAGGAAAACAGCCATATCATTAAGCATAAAGTCAGTAAAACCTGTACCAGTAAAATAAGCATAATTTCATATTTTAATGTGGGTTTATGTACATTAGCCATAGCCATGGACATAACGCTGCCCAGATAAAAAATGATTTTCGGATTGGACAGATTGGTAATCAGACCTTTCCAGAAAAAATGCTTTTCCTGTATTGGTGCAGTAATGGAATTATTCTGGGGTATAACTGTACGCAGCATCTGGTAGCCGCAATAGATTAAGTATGAACCGCCAGCCAGCATCAGGATATTCTGTAACCAGGGCAGCTGCTGCAATAAGGCGCTATAACCTTCAATAGTCAGTAATAACCAGAAAGCCACGCCTGTAGTAATGCCAAGTGCTACGCAAAATGCAGCCCAGCGTGAATAATTCAGTGCGGTTTTGCTGATAAGCAGCATATCCGGCCCCGGAGATAGCTGTCCCAGAAGATTAAGCAAAACGATACTGGCAATCATAGATTGTGTTTGATTAAGCATAAACAGATTCAGAGTTAAAACGGCTATTTGTTACGACGTTTGGCACGCGGATGAGTACTGTCATAAATTTGTGCCAGATGATTGAAATCCAGCTTAGTGTATTGCTGGGTAGTGCTGATGGATTTATGCCCAAGCAGTTCCTGTACGGCGCGGATGTCGTGAGCATTTTGTAAAACATGGCTGGCAAAACTATGCCGCAGCATATGCGGTGATAAATGGCGATCGCTGCCATGAGTAATTGACCAGACATTTAAACGGTTTTGAATTTGACGCGCACTCAGACGTGTGCCGCGCTGACTGGTAAAAACGGCATTTTCTCCCGCAATGGCATAACGGTGGGGCAGGTAGCGCCGTAAAGCATCAATACTTTTCTGACCCAAAGGAACCTGACGCTGTTTGTTCCCTTTACCACTAACATGAACCCAGTTTTCATTCAGCATTAGGTGATGCAAATCCAGTTGCACGAGTTCGCTCAGGCGTAAACCACTGCCATACAGTAATTCGAAAATAGCCTGATCGCGCAGTGATAGAGTATCTTCGGCTGTGGGCTGGTCAAATGTGTGATTTAGTTTTTCCGCCGGAACGGCTTTAGGCAGACGTGCCCCCGCTTTAGGAGCTTTAATGTTGTTAGTTGGGTTGGTTTCAATTTTTCCATGGCGTTGCAGGAAATTAAAATAGGCTCGCCACGTACTGAGCTTACGAGCCAGAGAGGCAGGCTTATCACCCATCCCGCTAAGTTTTTTCAATGCACCGACCAGATGCAGCCGTGTAATGCTTTCAGCAGTAAGATTATCGGGCAGAATCCGGCTGAGTTGAATCAGGTCACGAGCGTAGGCAGTACAGGTTAAAGCAGACAGACCACGCTGCTGTAAGTGCTGAAAAAATTCATTCCAGAGTATCCAGTTGGGGGATGAAGTAGTCTGCATTTAATTACTCTGTGCAAGGAGATGACGAAAAGCCTCTGGTGTGCGACTGATACGCTGGCGTTCATAATTAAAAAAAGCCATACCGGTTTTTACCATGGCAATAGCAGCACCGTCACTGACACGGGTTATACGGTACAAAATACTGAAACCGGTGTTGCTCAGATCAGATATACCCAAATCAAAGTTTAATTCATCACCATAAAAGCTTTGTCCCTGAAATTGCAGAGCAGCATCAAGCATAATCAAACCGGTACCCCCAATATCCATTTCACTAAAGCCGAACGAGGCCAGCAGGCGCAGCCGTGCTTCATGGCACAGACGTAATACAGCATCATTGGCCAGATGATTACCATAATTAATGTCACCGATATATACCTTGATTGTGGTATGAAACAGCCAGTGTTCGGGTGGTTCGATATGAATACGGCTCATGGGTTTTCCTTACTGAATTCAGGCTAGATGGTAGCAGTTTTTGAGGTATTCTGTAGCCGGCTGGTGTTTGTATCAGGCAAATTTGTGCTAAGCTTTGCCAGTATTTCTTAGGTTGTATTGTTGTTTTTCAGTTTATTAACAAACGCAGTTATGGTTTGTCGGGCAGGGAGAATAACGATGTATCACAAAATTATGGTACCGGTAGATGAAAGTGCAGCTGCTATGCGAGCCTTGCAGGAAGCAATAATGCTGGCTAAATTATGTAATGCGGTTCTACGGGTAGTCAATGTTGTGGATCTGGCACAGTTTAGCTGGGGTGGTGTAGGAGCGCTGCCCTCTGAAGAAGTACGCAAAGCAGTTAATGCAGCAGGTAAAAAAGGTTTAGAGCAGGCAGAAAAACTACTTAAAGAATCCGGTATGCAGTATGAAATTGAAGTGCTGGAAAGTGCCGGTGATAAAGTGGCTGATATGCTGATTCAGGAAGCGACGGAACATAATGTTGATTTGCTGGTGATGGGTACTCACGGCTTCAGTGGTTTTATGCATATATTAATGGGCTCTGTGGCTGAAGGTGTTTTACGCCAGTCTGATATTCCGGTGATGTTATTACGTGTACGTGATGATGATTGATTAACAATTTGTTATTTCTATTGAAATCTGGCAGGCAATAAGCTCGGTTATTGCCTGCTATTTATTTATGTAAATATCAATTCTAATCAGGATGGATGATTTACTGGCGAAGATTCGGATTGTGGTGCAGTGATTCGAGGGCAATATTAATAAAATTAGGGGCAATACTGGTAATATCTATATTATCCGGGTCAGTCAGCCATAAATTGGTTAATCCCATAAACAGAGCCTGAAAATACAGGGCAGCCTGCTGGATATTGATATTTGCCGGCAAAATATGCTGCTGACAGCACATATGAAATACAGCACACAGATTTTGCCACCATAAATTTTGGTATTTTTGCAACAAAGCCACAATCGCATGGTTGTCAGCAGTGTGCTCACAATTTAAATGCAGGATATGACAGAATTTACGATAATTATTATCACTAGCCATACGTTGAAACATGTGTTTTAGCGCCTGCATCAGATTGTTCAATGCGTCAGGAGAACTGGTGTCAATGTCATGCTGCAATTGGCTGCTCAGTTTACTGAAAACCTGTTGGAATAACGCATCGAATAAGTCTTCCTTATTTTTAAAATGCCAGTATAAAGCACCGCGAGTCACGCCGGCTGCGCTGGCAATTTCTTGCAGTGAAGCACGGCTGACACCGCGCCGGTAAAATATATCCAGTGCAGCAGCCATGAGAGCCTCTTTGGTTTGCAGGGCTTCTTCTTTGGTCTTGCGCATAATAAATTTCCGTTTATCTGTAAATTAAATTAGGCAAATCTGTATTTAATTCAGATTAGCACAAGATTTTTTGATTAAAATAACTTAAGTATTAAATTATTGCATCTGGTATACATACATTGTTGCATGTATAATGCGCAGCGTAAAGCTATTCTTATTTAATCGTCTGTTGTCGCATTGCTGGCTGCCTGATATTTAGATTTCGGCAGCCCTAAGTGTTGGCACCAGCGCTATTTTTGTCATATTTTTAGCACAGTATAGTAAAAAGTTATTTAATTTTTAAAGTATATATGCACATATTGAGGTGAATATGGGAACGAATCGAAAAGCAGATAAATGGCGCATCAGTGCGATAGTACTGGCAAGTGCGCTGGCATTAGCTGCATGTGGCAAAGGCGACAAAGCACCAGCACCACCTGCACCAATGGTTAGTGTACTGACTGTACATCCGGAAACGGTGACTGTAGATACCGAGCTGACTGGTCGTTTGAAGCCGATTCGCGAGTCACAAGTACGTGCCCGTGTGGCTGGTATTTTGCTGAAACGTCTGTTTACAGAAGGTACTTATGTTAAAGAAGGCCAACCACTGTTTCAGATCGACAATGCGCCTTATGTAGCTTCTTTGCAATCGGCACGTGCCAGTCTGGCAACCGCACAGGCTAATGCGGCGAAGGCTGATGCCGATATTGTCCGTTATCGCCCGCTGGTTGCAGCTAACGCAATCAGTAAACAGGAATTTGATCAGGCAATCGCACAACAGCGCCTGGCGCATGCACAGATTGACAGCGCACAGGCTGCAATTAAAAGCGCACAGATTAATGTTGGTTATGCCTATGTCCGTGCTCCGATTTCAGGCCGTATTGGTAAGGCGCTGGTAACTGAAGGCGCTTTGGTCGGCCAGAATGATGTTACTCAGCTGGCGCTGATTCAGCAAACACATACTTTATATGTTGACCTGACCCAGACTGCCGCACAGGCAATGAAGATCCGTCAGGATATTGCTGCCGGTAAGATGAAAACCATCAATGGTGCCGTCGAAGTGGCCATCAAGCTTGATGACGGTAGTGAATATCCGCAAAAAGGTCGTTTACTGTTTACAGATATGACAGTAGATGAAGGTACCGGTGAAGTTAAAGTACGTGCCGAAATTCCTAATGATGATGATATGCTGCTGCCCGGACAGTTTGTACGTGTAGAGATTCCGCAGGCTGAAATTCAGAATGCCATCGTCTTGCCTCAGCAGGCAATAACCCGTGGTGCCAGTGGTGATACGGTTACGGTGGTTAATGCTGATGGCAGTCTGGCTGTGCGCAATGTAACCGTAGTACAGCAAAAAGGCACAAACTGGGTAATCAGCGGAGGTTTGCGTGCGGGAGATAAAGTAGCAATGGATGGTCTGGCACTAGTGCAGTTAACCGGTGCGAAGAAAGTACAGACTCAGCCGTGGAAACCTGCACCTGCTAATGGTGCGCCTATGCCTCAGGCTAAGGCTGCTTCTGCATCTGCACCTAAAGCTTCTGCGGCATCTGCCTCTCAGGCTCAGTAAGGAATCTGTAATATGTCACGATTTTTTATTAACCGACCGATTTTTGCATGGGTGGTGGCGCTGTTCATCATCATTGCCGGTATAGTGTGTATTACCAAGCTGCCTGTTGCCCAGTATCCGACAGTAGCTCCACCCTCCATCAGCCTGACTATTTCCTATCCGGGTGCTGATGCCCAGACCATTGAAGATACTGTATTGTCACGTATCGAACGTGAAATGAACGGTCTGGAAAACCTGGAATACATGGAAGCAAAATCGTTATCCAACGGTACGGGTACATTAACCCTGACCTTCTACCCGGGTACTGATGATGATATTGCACAGATGAATGTGCAGAATGCGCTTTCACGAGCAGAACCGCGTTTGCCGGCTATGGTCAAACAGACTGGTGTACAGATTGCTAAATCACGGAGTAACTTCCTGATGGTAACCATGTATACCAGTGATAGTCCTAATCTGACCCCGGCAGATATGGCAGACTATGTGGTACGTAACATTCAGCCGGAATTACAGCGTATTGACGGTGTAGGTAATGTAATGGTGTTCAGTTCTGAACGCGCCATTCGTGTCTGGCTGGATTCAGACAAGCTGCGCAGTGTTAATCTGACACCGGCAGCAGTTAATGCCGCAGTAGCTGCACAGAACCAGCAGATTTCTGCAGGTAGTCTGGGTGCTTTGCCTTCACCTGATAATATTCAGACTACAGCGACTATCATTGTCCCAGGTCAGCTGAAAACAGTTGAACAGTTTGAAAATATTATTGTTAAAGCCAATACCGATGGTTCACTGGTACGTCTGAAAGATGTTGCTCGTGTAGAGCTGGGTAAACAGGATTACTCTACTGGTGCCCGTTTGAATGGTAAAGACGTGGTGGGTGCAGGTATTCAGCTGACGACTAAAGGTAACGCACTGGCTACAGCCAATGCAGTTAAGGCTAAGCTGGCCGATTTGCAAAAATATTTCCCTGCCGGCATGAGCTGGTCTGCACCATATGACAGCTCCACTTTCGTTAGTATTTCCATTGAAAAAGTGGTACATACTCTGGTAGAAGCGATTGTACTGGTATTCCTTGTTATGCTGGTATTCCTGCAAAACATTCGCTATACCCTGATTCCGACGATTGTGGTACCGATTGCTTTGCTGGGTGCTTTTACCATCATGTACTTTGCCGGTCTGTCGATTAACGTACTGACCATGTTTGCCATGGTGCTGGTAATCGGTATTGTGGTCGATGATGCCATTGTGGTGGTGGAAAACGTAGAACGTATCATGGCCGATGAACATTTGCCGCCAAAGCCTGCTACAGAAAAGGCTATGGGGCAGATTTCCGGCGCTGTAGTCGGTATTACAGTGGTACTGATTACCGTATTTATCCCGATGGCGTTCTTCTCCGGTTCTACTGGTAATATTTACCGTCAGTTCTCTATTGTGATGTCGGTAGCCATTTTCTTCTCTGCTTTTCTGGCATTGTCGCTGACACCGGCCTTGTGTGCTACTTTGCTTAAACCAGTTAACGAACATGAAGCGGAGAAAAAGGGTTTTTATGGCTGGTTTAACCGCAAATTTACCAGCGGTGCCAAAAAATACGAATCCAAAGTGGCTTATGTACTGCATCGCAGCGTACGTATGTTCATCATCTATGCTGCTATCACAGCCTGTGCGTTATTAGTAATGGTACGTCTGCCGACTTCATTCCTGCCGGAGGAAGATCAGGGTTATTCCATTGCTTTGATTCAGTTGCCGCCGGGTGCGACTCAGCATCGTACACTGGATACTTTCAAGAAGATGGAAGAATTCACTCTTCATCAGCCTGAAGTGAAAAACATGGTATCCGTACTGGGCTTCAGTATGACCGGTCAGGGGCAGAACGTTGGTCTGAGCTTCCTTGTACTGAAAGACTGGTCAGAACGTAGCGGTGCGGAACACAGCGCCAATTCACTGGCTAACCGTATTACCGGTGCTATGATGGGTTCAGTACGTGATGGTTATATCTTTGCTCTGGTACCGCCATCCATTCCTGAACTGGGTACCAGTACCGGCTTTAGCTTCCGGCTGCAAGACCGTGGCGGTAAAGGTCATGAGGCGTTACTGGCCGCGCGTAATCAGCTGCTGGGTATGGCGCGTGAAAGTAAAGTGCTGACACAGGTACGTCCGGACGGTATGGAAGATGAACCGCAATTGCAGATTGATATCGACCGCGATGCTGCTAATGCACAAGGTGTGTCATTCGGTGATATTTCAACTGTATTAAGTACTGCTCTGGGTTCCAACTACGTTAACGACTTCCCGAATAAAGGACGTATGCAGCGCGTAATTGTACAGGCAGATGTGGCTTCCCGTATGACACCTGAAGACCTGAGCAAGCTTACCGTTAATAACGCACAGGGACAGCCCGTACCATTATCCGGCATCATGAAGACACGCTGGATTACCGGCCCGGCACAAACTGTCCGCTACAATGGCTATACCGCTATGGCGATTACCGGTAATGCTGCTCCGGGATACAGTACTGGTGATGCCATGAATGAAATGGAAAAAATTGCCAGCAAGCTGCCGGATGGTTTTGGTTATGAGTGGACAGGTCTGTCTAAAGAGGAAAAAGATGCGGGTAACCAGTCTACCATCCTCTATATGTTCTCACTGCTGGCTGTATTCCTGTGTCTGGCCGCACTATATGAAAGCTGGACAATTCCATTATCCGTAATGCTGGTAGTACCGCTGGGTCTGCTTGGTGTCGTGCTGGGTACATGGATGCGCGGTATGGAGAACGACGTTTATTTTCAGGTGGGGTTAATTACCGTAATTGGTCTGAGTGCTAAAAACGCCATTCTGATTGTGGAGTTTGCCAAGGAGTTGCAAGAGCAGGGTAAAAGTCCGCTTGAAGCTGCACTGGCTGCCGCTCACCTGCGTTTCCGTCCGATTCTGATGACATCCATTGCGTTCATTATGGGTGTAGTGCCTCTGTACTTTGCCAGTGGTGCCTCTTCTGCGAGTCAGCGAGCCATTGGTACCAGCGTATTGTGGGGAATGTTAGTGGGTACCTGTCTGGCTCTGTTCTTTGTACCTGTATTCTATTCAACTGTACGCAGTCTGTTCAGCAGGAAAAAGAACGACAAAAATGGCGGTACTCCTGACAATGACAAAAATCTGCCGATGACAGTAAACAGTGATGGCAGTGTCAGTGTGCAGTCTGCCAACCAGACAGACAAAGAGGATAAAGCATGAAACACATAGTGAAACCTACTCTGCTGGCTGTATTAGTTGCCGGAGTAGTGTCTGCCTGTTCGATGGCACCCCGCTATCATCAGCCGAAAGTAGAGCTGGCAGAAACCTTTCCAGGTGCAGCAGCCAATGACCGGTATGCCGGTTCAGTGGCTGCCGCCAATCTCGGCTGGCAGGACTACTTCGCTGATGAGCGTTTGAAACAGATTATCAATCTGGCTTTAATTAATAACCGTGATTTGCGTGTGGCCGCATTAAACGTGGAAGCGGTTCGGGCTCAGTATGCTATTCAGCGTGCAGACCGCCTGCCTGCATTAGGTGCGACAGGTAATGGCGGACGTTCGCGTGTTGCGCAGGACTTAAGTGCTATGCGCGATGCTGCGGGTCAGCAAACCAGCTATATTGCAGAATCATATAATGTCGGTTTAGGTGTAACCGCATTTGAGCTGGATTTATTCGGACGGGTTAAAAGCCTGTCTGATGCGGCTCTGAATCAGTATTTCCAGCAAAAGCAGGTGCGCGATTCTACCCAGATCAGCCTGATTGCCAGCGTGGCCAAAGCCTACTTTGCTGAGCGTATTGCTCAGGCACAAATGGACTTATCCAGCCGTGTATTAAAATCACGTGAAGAAAGCAAGCGTCTGACTGATCTGCAATTCAGATCCGGTGTGATTTCACAGGTACAGGTAGATGTAGCAGAAGCACAAATCGAAACAGCCCGTGCCGATTATGCTGCGGCTAAACAGGCGCGTGAACAGGCTCACAATGCCTTAACTTTGCTGGTGGGTAAACCATTGCCGGACGATTTACCGGCAGCAGCACCACTGAGCCGCCAGTTCGTGAATGTGGAGCTGCCGGCCGGCTTGCCGTCGACCATCTTGTATCAGCGGCCGGATGTACGTGCAGCTGAGTTTGCGCTTAAATCTGCTAATGCCAACATCGGTGCGGCACGGGCAGCATTTTTCCCGCGCATCAGCCTGACCGGCAGTATTGGCTCCGGCAGCAACGATATTGGTCATCTCTTCAATGGTCCGAACCGTACATGGAGCTTTACGCCACAGATTACCCTGCCGATTTTCACATGGGGGCAAAACAAAGGTAATCTGGATCTGGCAACAGCGCGTAAAAACATTGCTGTAGCCCAGTATGAGCAAACTGTACAGGCTGCTTTCCGTGATGTGGCCGATGCACTGGTGGCGCGTGATTCCCTTAAAAAGCAGTATGAGGCAAAATCACGTGGTGAACAGGCACAAACTAATCGCTACAAGCTCACACAGTTACGGTATAAACACGGCATAGCCAGCTCACTGGAACAGCTGGACGCAGAACGTGACAGTTATGCAGCACAGCAGGCATTACTCAATACACAGCAGACTCTGCTGGAAAACCGTGCCGATCTTTATAAAGCACTGGGTGGCGGCCTGAATCAGCAAACGGTCACACCTGCAGAAAACACTAGCGTTACCACGACAACTACTACCACAACCACAGTGCGGTAATTGTCTGAAATCCGGATGGCAGTATTACTCTGCCATCCGTCTGACGACATAAGCAGCTTACTGAAAATACAGTGCAGGCAGTAACCTGAACCGGTAATCAGCCTGTATCAGATCTGTACTTACTACAGTTTGCCTGATTCAACAGCAACATTTTCAGCTGTTCATGTCATACAAAATGATTTAACCCTTGAATAGATTCCGCTTTTCATGGTATAAATCGCGTTTTACAAAATTATTAGAAGTTTGGAGTTAACCATGGCACGTGTATGTAAAGTGACCGGTAAGCGCCCGATGAGTGGCAACAACGTGTCACACGCCAACAATAAAACCAAACGCCGTTTCTTGCCTAATCTGCAATCACGTCGTTTCTGGGTTGAAAGTGAAAACCGTTGGGTACGCCTGCGCGTTTCTAACGCCGCCTTGCGTACAATCGACAAGGTAGGTATCGATGTAGTATTGGCCGACCTGCGCGCTCGCGGTGAAGCTTAATCATATTGTGATTTAAGGATAGAGCAATGCGCGACAAAATTAAACTGGAATCTTCTGCTGGTACTGGTCACTTTTATACCACTACCAAAAATAAACGTACCATGTCCGGTAAATTTGAAATCAAAAAATTTGATCCGGTAGTGCGTAAACATGTACTGTACAAAGAAACCAAACTGAAATAATTATTTCTTACTGGTTTGAAAAACCTGAGCAGTTTATTGCTCAGGTTTTTTTATTACAAATAATCAAAATCAGATTATCTTTGCCGGTTAAGATTAAATAATTAAACAATGGACAATAATATGCCTGAAATTCTGGAAGCATTACAACACCGAATCGAAGAGTTGGAAATTGAAAGTGTACTACAGGCAGAAACTATCCAGGGCCTGAGTGATACCATAGCACGAATTCAGCAAACTCTGGATTTACAGCAGGCACAACTGCGTCTGCTTTATCAGCGCCTGCCGGACAAGATAGAAAATGGTAATGAACCATTTAATCCGGCTAATGAAATTCCGCCCCATTATTGATTAATTTTGTCCGGAATATTACAAAGCAGAAAATTTCAATTTCAGATGTACTGCGTTTTGATTAATTGGAAATCTGATTAATATAAATGTTGAAGCAGAGTTTTAAATAAACAATTTTTTATAGAGAATAAACAATCATACAATTTCTAGTGTTGTTTTAAAATTTAAATTTATTTTTAATAGAAATAATATTCTATATGAATATTATTAAACTTTCCCATCAGTTATCCTGACGGGAAAGTCATGTATATAAAATATTTAGTAGCTTTTATCCAGCCCCATTTGCCAGAAATCAGCTTCTAATTGCGTCGCTTTAGTAAAAATTTTGCTCAGTTGCTGAAAGCGCTGTGAATCAATATCGGCTAAACGCTGATTAATCCAGTCAATTTCTTCCTGCATGGCAATCTGAAATTCATCATTTGCGTACATTTCTACCCAGCTTTGATAAGGGTTATTAATTGTTTGATACCATGGCTGATCTTTAAGCCAGCAGGCAATAATTCCATATCCAATTAAGCATGGTGCCAGTGCAACATGTAAATCCAGTAATTCCCCCTGTTGTCCGGCATCAAGTATATAGCGTGAATATGCAATATTTGCTTTGGCTTCGGGCAGAGTACTAAGCTCCTGTTCACTGATACCCCATTCCTTACAATATTGTATATGTAATTCCAGCTCAGTATCCATAATAGCCTTGAGACCTGCTAATGCCTTGCGTATTTCAAATACATCATAGCTTTTATAAACCGCGAGTCCCCATGCACGCGCAAACTGAATTAAAAAAAGATAATCCTGTTTTAAATAATGCTGAAAACACGATTTATCCAATATTCCTTTACCCAGCTGGCGGATAAAATCATGCTGAATATAGCGGTTCCATTCATCCTGACAGGCTTCTGTGAGTGATTGAAATGATGGCATAAAAGCTCCTTTAATAAATAATATATTAAGGAGTAACAAAACAGACTTATTATTCGAAAAAAGCGTGTTTTATACTCCCTTCGGCGGTACTAACCGCATCAGGTTCTACGGGTGTAATCTCAGCCAGCGGCACCCCGGATAAATTAACCGGTAAAGGTTAAAAGAATGTCAGACAACTAGCAGAAAAAATATTGAACCAGCTATAAGATGTACTGACAACTATAGTATACAGTTGTTTTCAATAAATATATATTGAATAAATATTCTCTAGATAGAATATTGGGCATTATTCAGAGATCAAATTTTTATTTTATTATTCAAATTTATGTCTGAAATAGAATTAAGACTGATAAAAAATATGTTGCTTCTTGAGCGGAAAGTTTACCTGCCGTTATTGTAGCGGGCGAATGGTAGAGTCTACATTTAATTATCAATGGTAAATGTTTTGGTAAGATTACATCTTACACTTTGTTTTTATATTTATTACATAACTAAATTTTTTAAAATCATGTAATCAGAAAATGTAGCTAGTAAACTGCATATTAGCTGTATAGCATGCAGTTTACTGATAGAGAGTTGAAATTTAACTACAATAGTAGTGAAAATTTTTATATCTAAATATTTATTCATAAGAAAATTTATTTAGATATCCTCAGAAATTTTTCTGATTGTTATCTGCTTTAGTTGATGTATAAACTATTTTATTAAGTGTAGATTTTAGTATTCAAACTTTCGCTTCGGAAAGTGTTTTATATTTTGATATCAGTTGAATACAGTCGGATAACTGTATTTTTCCTTTGATTTCATATGCAGTTATCTCAATACGATTTTCTTTTTTATTACAATAATAGTCTATTTCTGCGCCGCAAAATTTAGGTTGCCCTAATTTAAATGCAGGGTTAAGACAAATTTTTAGCTTGATATGCATGTTTTTAATTATCTGATATGAGGTTATTTGTTCCCAGGGAATAACTTCATCAAAACAAGGAAGAACTAATCCTTGCGGCGTCATGGTAAGTAGTGCAGAACCTATACATTTATACAATTTGTAACATCTAGATGAAAAATAAATACTTATCAGAACTGAAGATATTTTACTTCCATAATCCATTTTATGACCAAATCTTATTATCAAATATGTCATAATAATGAAAAAGATTGCTATTAATGCGCGAAAAAATAATCGAATATATCCGCCTTGTATTATGGTAATGGTTTCTTGATTATGATCATAATTCACATGATGGTTTGGTTCACGCTGGTTCATTTTTATTACTTTCCGTGTATCAATTTGATGTAAATGTGCTGATTCATTATTAAATAGATTGCTTAGAGAAAGCTGTTTCACTGATATTGATAGGTTAACTGCATAAGCTATATTGTTCCTGTACTGATATTAAGATAGTTGTTGAACTAAAAATAGATCCTCTCTTAAAATAAATATATAAATATGCTTTTGTCTTTAAAGTTGTTAACTTATAACTCTTTAAATTTTGATATTTTTTTGATTAAATATCAAAAGATATTTTAAGTTAATTTATTTTAACAATAATATAATACAAATACAATTGAACTAAATTGGCTCTTTGTTGGGCTTGTATTGAGTCGTTTGGGTTGTACTATTATTCAAATTATTTCCTAGAACCGAAATTGATTGTTGCATATACATACACTGATATACAAATTAAAAACTCTGATAAAGTAAAGAATGCAGGACTTTGAACATATTTAATATACTAAAATTCGCTAATTTTAAAATTTATTCATAAAGAAATTACTTAAATATTGGTAAAAATTTTATTGATTATTATCAGTCGTAATTTATCTACTGATTATTTTTTGTTTTGTACAAATAACTGAAGCTCTATTCGGGCATGAACAACTCTTATATAGTCTGATATTAAAGACTCACAATCCGGTATCTTTATTTTGCCTCTGATTTCGTATGCAGATATCCGGATATGATTATTTTTTGCCATATTTTATTTTTGCGTAACATGGTTTGAATTCTCCCGGTTTGAATGCTGGATTGAGATAAAGAATTAGCTTTTTGTACATTTGGCCAGTTATCTCAAAAGAGTCTATTTGCTTCCATGGAATAGCTTTATCAAAGCAGGGAAGAATTAATCCGCGTGGCTTCATGGTAAGTAGTGCTGAACCAATGCTTTTATACATTTTGTAGCATCTGAATAAGCAAAAAGCACTGATCATTGAGAGGATAATGACACCTATCAGCCACTCTGAATCATGTGCTTTATTAGTTGTAATACAAGCATATGTTATTAAGATAAACAGACCAGCCAGCAGGGATCGCAGAAACGATCTGATTATTCCGCCCTGTTTTAAGGTAATGGTTTCCTGATGTTGACTACTGATATGTTTCAGATAACTTAATTTAGTTTCTGCTGTTTCCTGTATATCATTTTGATAATCTGATTGCAGGATGTTTAGTTCTTTACTAAATAAATCTTTCAGAAGCGTGGTTGGACTAATGTTGATGAGCAAACCACTCAAACGGTTTAATTCGCCATATTTAATGTAAGACAGTCGTTGAGCTAAAGTCGGGTGCCGGGCATAAACAGAAGGTGATTTTTTTAGAAGTTTGCTAAGCGATGGTGTTTCTGAGTGTTCTACATAGTGTGTAACATAATCTAAAGGCAGAAAGTTTATATGTGTTTTATAGTAATAATTTTCCAATGCCTGATTAATTCGTGTTTGCAAAAGATGCATTTTACTTAAGGCTAAAGCAAATTGCTCTTTATGGGTAACTTTTAAAACATTTAAATCCGCCATAGTTTCTGTGGAACGATACCACCAATGAATTGCTTTGTTGAACGAACAATAAAAATATTTGGCTAGCAAATATGGAGGGTAGAATAAATAATTTTCGAATAAAGAATAGGATAAATAATTCTGGTATAAAAAATTAGCTGTTTCAGTTAACTTATCAATCTGACGATTAAAATTTGCAGATACATTTAAATCATTACTGGCAATATGACTTAATCTCTGCGCAATTATGCTGGATAATTCTGCTAAGGTTAAATAATTAATATAAGTACTGTCCAGATATAAAGTATTTCCTGTTAATACTATTCTGTCCGGATACAGACGAACCGGTTTATTACTCACCCTGAAGCCATTTCCTATGCAAAGTACAATATGGTTTGGCATAGCGTTTAACCCAAGCTTTTGTACAATTTCCCTAATTAATTTCCATAATTCCGGATTGGTTTCAGTCGTGATCAGCACACCGCTTACTCTGGCTGTTCCTGTATTATCCTGTTTGTTATATCTGTGTAAATAGAAAAAGCATAATCCTGCTACAACAAACAGAGGGATGATTGCCTTCTCCGGTCTTGTACCATCAGTAAGTATTATGAAAACGAATAAAAAAGACAGAATAAGACTGATGGGCAATATCAGCAAAATTGCCTGTATCATATGCGACGCACGAGTAAAATTAATGCGCAATTGTTTTAAAGATTTATCTGCTTTTCTACCCAAATGCTGAATCAGGAATAAAGCAACTACTCCGGAAAAAAGACACACGATACCGCTAACTATGCCGCCTGTAGCGAGTGGTCTGGCATATGTAAGTGCGAAATTATGCTTTTTAATTTCTTGCTTTATTTGTTGACGCTTGCAGTTATTCTCATAACTTTCAGGCTGCTGTAGTAACTCTTGCTGTTGTAATGAAAGCTGAAAGATTTCCTGATTGATGCTCTGGATTTGTGATGAGGAGGGGTAATAGTAAATGCTTAGCCGAATGCTAATAAGTGGTAATAAAATGATGAAAAAAAAAGATAGATTTTCTCTTTGAGCGAAAAGATATGAAGATTTGTACTTTTATGCAAGATAATCACCTGCTATATTACTTTCTTTCGTAATCTTACAGAAAAAACAATATGAATCAGTTAACAATAATTCAGGATCTGTAATTTACCAAACTAAATACATTTCTACCATTAAAATACATAAAAACAAATGATTTTATATACTTTAATGTCTCATTTTTATTAAATTTACTGACCAGGTCAGGTATTTGCCTATTTATTATCCGGTTTTTCTGTTCCGGTTTGCAGAATAGCTGCTAAACCACCATCGTCTGCCAGAAAATCAAATGCCTTTACGGTTGGTTCGGTTAGTGTCCAGAGAATTTCTTTATAATTAAATCCCTGATCGATTTTTAACCGGATTAATCCGTGTCCGTCCAGATAGATAAGATTGCCCAGTACATGATCAAGGCTATGTTGTGTTACTAACTGGTCAAAAAATTCCTGCGATGAGGGATTCGGAAAACAATCGGTAAGTTCGGTAAGGATCTGATATTGAAGAGTACGGTCAAGTTGCATGGCTGTCTGTGATAATCAATATAAATAATGGAATAATTGTAATATAGCCTGATTAAGTTCTGGTAGCAGGCTGCTCGGTTTTGTAATCCGGATGTGTGATTTTAATTATGATGATGGTTTCAGGAAGTATTTTGTATTTGTCTGGTTCTCATTGATACATTTAGAATGTTAAAAAAATAATAATCTGAATTAGGCAGTGGTAAACCGACAGTAAGCGGTGATGAGAGATACTTATTATATAGAAATCAGCAAATTTTATTCTGATAATATAATTGATAAAATAAATTTTTTATTACTCTGAAAGATAAATTCAGAATATAAAATAACCTAAAACAAGGTTTGTATAATTTTATACAAGAGTAATTTTTAATAATTATGAAGAAGTGATGTTTTTATATTAATAAAAAATTATATTTTTGCAAGGCCGATCTGTCCGGATTTAAAACATATTTATGCTTACTGTCATTTATAAGAATACTGTAAAAAGCAGCTGAGCAGTATTAGAAAAATATGACTTAAAATTAATAAGAATAATTCCTATTTGCACTTGTATAAAAGAATCATTATTGATTACAATGCGGCATCTTTATATTAATTTGTGTCAAAAGGGGTTAACTTAATATGCGCCGCTCACCCAAGATTATTGCGCTGGCTGTAGCTTATATCGGCTTTCCTGCAGTAGTTTATGCCGAAGGCGAAGCTCATTTGCCAACAATTCATGTTGAGGGTAAACGTGTTACGCCAAGTGTATTCAAAGATACTAAAGTTAAGGCAGATACTATTAAGAAACAAGGTGCGGTGGATTTAAAAACGGCATTAAAAGATATTCCGGGTGTAGAGGTATTGGATACTCAGGGTACACGACAGGGTAATGATAGTGTCAATATTCGTGGTTTAAGTGGTAACCGGGTTGGTATGACCATTGATGGAATTGAGTTGCCTGAAGCAAATGAAATGAAGCATACGGGACAGTATGCGATTTTCGGTCGTGGTAATTTTATGGATGTTTCCGCGCTCAGTAGTGTTGATATCAGTAAAAATGCCCGTGGTTTTGGTTTGGGCGGTGTTGTTGCTATGCACACACTTACCCCCGATGAGATTTTGCAGGATAAAGATCAGGGTGGTTATATTGATACTCAGTATAACAGTGTGGATAAATCTACAGCGGTAACAGGTGTCGGTGCAATGAGAAGTGACCGCTGGCGCGGAATGGTACTGGGTACTTACCGTAAAGGTGATGAAGTGGATAACCGGGGTAATATTGGCGGCAAAGGGGCTTTGCGTACTAAATCAGACCCTGTTGATCACAATAGCCGGTATTTCCTTACTAAGCACGAATTTGATATTAATGACAAAAATACCCTGAATTTTACTGCTGAATATTTGAGCCGGAATCAGTGGACTGATTCATTGTCTCAGGTAAATAGTACCTATACTGATGTACGCGGTATAGATGACAACAAGAAAACACGGTTTTCACTGGGACATGATTATCACAGTGATGAGGGATTGATTCAATCAGGTAAAACTCAGATTTACTGGCAACAGACTAAAACAGATTCAAGTACCCAGCGTGACTATGTCAAAGGTTGTACCAGTATGGTTCCTGACCGGAATAATCGTTGCGTTTTTAACTTTACCAATAAAGATAATGTATGGGGATTGACAACAGACTGGTCATCGCATTTTGATACAGGTAGTCTGAGTCAGGAATGGCGCTATGGTCTGAGTTTTGCGCACCATGAATTAACTAGTGACTGGCAAGGATATTATGCCAGATCGAAGCCTAATGCCGATAACACTACTATTCGGGCCAGTGCGTATATAGATGCAGATCTGCAATGGGGCAATTTGGTTGTCAGTCCAGGTTTATCGGCTGCTTACTATAATATGAAGCCTAATTCCAATGGCTTTGTAACCGGAATCAATGGTGAAATCGGTGAATTGCGCAAAAAACATCAAAGTGCATTAACACCTCGTCTGGGTATTTCGTATCAGATTACTCCATTGCTGGTACCGTATTTTCAGTATGCCCGTGGTTTTAATGCGCCATCATCTCAGCAGCTGGCTTCTTCATGGAATCCGGGAAACTACAGCTCCTGGGGTAATCCGAATCTAAAAGCGGAAACTGCAAATAATTTTGAGCTTGGTTTACGCGGTAAAAATGATGTTTTTGAATACGGTATAGCCGGATTTGATAATCACTATAAAAACTTTATTGATTATGTAAATATTTCTGATGTGGTGAAGCTACCGGCTGATGCTGTATGGAGCCGTCCGGGCAGTAAACAGACGCTGGTATTGCAGGCACAGAATTTCAGTAAGGCACATATTTACGGCGGTGAAGCATATGCACGCTGGAAGTTCGCGCCAGACTGGAAAGTAAATGGTTCAATAGCCTATTCGCGTGGCTCGATTCGCCAGGAAGGCGTAGACAGACCGCTTAACTCAGTGATGCCGGTTAAAGTGAAACTTGGTCTTGCCTATGATAAGGAAGTGTGGGGAGCTAATGTTGATTTAACCTATGTGGCGAAAAAAGATGATAGCGACATTCAAAATGTTCCAAAAGGAACAAGTTACTATAATCCATCCAGAAATTACGCGCTGGTTGATTTGGGTGGCTATTGGAAACCAACTAAGCATCTGAGTTTCCGTGCCGGTGTGAATAATGTTTTTAATAAGAAATACTGGAACTGGGCAGATATTGCTTACATGATGCCGAATGTAAACAGTCAGTCGGGCACTTCTGGGCAAAGCGACGGCAATGCGACTAAGTTAACCAGAGACAATGCTGATTTCTATTCAGCTCCGGGACGGACATTTAATGTAGGGTTGCGCTACACCTTTTAAATAAATCTGAAATTAAAATAATTAGCTGAATTATTTGCTAAATCACTATCAATAATAACTTTGTAAAGGAACGAGACATGAGTTTATGGCAACAATATCTGGATAAAAAGGCAACTGTCGAAGGAGGAATGTACTTTCCGCGTCAGGCAGCAGCTGATCTGGGTGTGAGTGAAGGCGCATTAATGGCAGATGCTCCGGACTCTGTTTATCTGGGCAGCCGGATTCGCGATCTGGTACTTAAGCTGGAAACCCTGGGAGAAGTTTTGAGTGTGGTGCGTAATGATGCCGCAGTACATGAAAAAGTTGGTGTTTATGAACATGTAACGCTAACTGCGCGTACAGGGCTGGCGCTGAATGTGGGCGGGCTGGATTTACGTTTTTTCCTGCATAACTGGCATCATGCTATCGCTACAACTGTGGTGATTGGTGAAAGAACCATGCGTTCGATTCAGTTTTATGACGAATACGGCATGAGTATTGAAAAAATTTTCATGCGTGATGAAACTAAACTAGACGCATGGCAGGCTCTGATTGATGAATTCGCAACCAGTGGCAAACCGGAATTTCTGCCGGCACCGGAAATTAATGTAACGATACCGGAACCATTGTCACCAGAGCGCGAGCAGGCCTTTCAGGAGCGCTGGAATGAGCTGAAAGATGTACATCATTTTGGTGGTTTGCTGGAGACTTTTAAAATTGACCGCCAGCAGTCTTACCGTCATGCACCGGCAGGCAGCACTAAGCAGGTCGATCGCAGTGTATGGGAAGAAGTTCTGCAGTATGTTCAGGCAAATAATCTGGAAATTATGGTATTTGTCGGTAATCGTGGCTTAGTGCAGATTCAGACCGGTAAACTACACAATGTAGTACGTTCACATGGCTATCTGAATGTACTGGATGCCAAAGTACCGGAAGAAGGCTTTGATTTGCATCTGCGCGATAGTGATATTGTGGAAACCTGGGTGGTACGTCGTCCGATCAGTGAAGGTTATGTGACCTGTATAGAAGGTTTTGACAAAAATCGTCAAACTGTGGTGCAAATTTTTGGTCGCCGTGAAGAAGGTAATGATGAAATGCAATCATGGCATCAGCTGATGGATGGCTTGTTAGCAGGCTAAGCAGCCGGGGCAGATATGCATTTTGTAGTTATGGTGAAATCATAAATTACTAGGAATATGGATATCTGCCATTGTAATATGAGTAATTAAAGGGTGGATTATGAAAAAATTACTGTTGGCAGCGGCTATGTGCGCTGCTTTTCCATTTGCGTTTGCTGCTCGTATTGTTACGCTGACGCCTGATGTGGCAGATATTGTGGTGGAGTTGGGTAGTGCTAAAGAAGTAGTAGGGCGCGAGAGGGCTTCTACTAATCCGGCTTTAAAGAATGTGCCCAGTATCGGCTTGTTTCACGGGCTGAGTGTGGAACCGATTGCGGCCAGAAAACCAACTCTTGTTCTGGGTTCGTGGATGGCACAGCCAACCAGTATTTACGCCAATCTGAACCGGGTAGGTGTTAAAGCGGTGAATGTTGCGCCAAAGGATGATATTAATGGCTATGCGGCCGGTATTCGCCAGATCGGACAGCTTATTGGTAAGAGTAAAGAAGCCAATGCATTGGCAGATCGCTGGCTCAGTCAGGTGAAACAGATGCCGAAAACCGGTAAGCGCTATCTGATTAGCTATGATGGTCGTTATGTTTCCGGCCGGGGTACTGCTGCGGATGAACTCATCAGGAGGGCTGGTGGTATTAATGCAGCCGCTGCTATTGAAGGTATGAAACCGATGTCACGCGAGGCATGGCTGGCCGCGAAACCGGATATCATTCTGATTGCCGAACGCAACCAAAAACTGACAGGCGGCGTGCAGGGCTTGATTAAACGGCCGGAAATTGCTGCTTCTCCAGCCGCAAAACAAAAGAAAATCTATTTTATGCCGTCAAATGATATTTTTCGTTATGGCCTGAATACTCCGCAGGTTATTCCTAAACTTTATAAACTGGCACAATAATTATGACGCAAGTGCAGCAAACGGCCGGTACGCCTGATCACAATAGGGTGAAAAGTGCGTTCTGGCCTAAACTGGTTTGGTTTATCGCCGCTATATTATTCAGTTTACTGTTGAGCTGGTTTTGTCTGGGACTGGGTATGGGTGGCTGGCAATGGCCGCAATCCATGGATGAGATAACACTAGGTATCCGGCTGCCGCGAGTACTGGTAGCGCTGATAGTGGGTGCCGCACTGGCCGCTTCCGGTGCTGCATTGCAGGCATTATTTGATAATCCGCTAGCGGATCCGAGCCTGATAGGTACCTCCGGTGGTGCCGCACTGGGGGTTATTGCCGTCCTGGCAGGTGGCTGGGGTGCAGTAACAGTACCAATGGCTGCGTTTCTGGGGGCTTTGCTGGTATGTGTTCTGATTCTGACGGTACATCGTCTACTAGGCGGAGGAACATTGGGGCTACTGGTGATGGGTTTTGTTATCAGTGCCTTTTGTGGTGCATTGGTAAGCATGATTCTGTTTATGTCGGATGATATGGTTTTACGCAGTGCAACTAGCTGGCTTGCTGGCAGTCTGGCTGAGTCCGGCTTTACTTCACCATGGTATGCACTGGTAGTAATGCTGCTGGGGTTGTGTGTTCTGGTGGCAGTGGGCAGGCGACTGGATATTCTGATGCTGGGAGAAGAAACAGCCATTAGTATGGGTGTTGCTGTCGGGAGTACCCGGATATGGGCAGTGATAGGCTCTGCTCTGTTAACCGGAGCAGCGGTATCAATGGCCGGTATTATTGGTTTTCTGGGTATGATGGTACCGAATGTAGTTGCCCGTAATCGCGGCGGCAGCCGGCGTAAAATTATTCTGTTGTCTGCCTGGCTGGGAGCAATATTTTTGCTGCTGGTAGACAGTGTATCGCGCTGGCTGAGTTATCCGGTTGATTTACCTGTAGGTATCGTAATTTCTTTACTTGGCGGACCATTTTTCCTGTGGTTGTTTTTACAGCCATTGCGTCGCTAGGATCTGGATATGGAAAATTTATTTACCATTCGCAATGTACATGTACAACCACGTGGCCGTTGTATTTTATCGGTACCACAACTTGATTTACCGGCCAATCAGCATATCAGTATTATCGGGCCGAATGGTGCAGGTAAGTCAACTTTACTGCGTGCACTGTTAGGTCTGCATGGTTCCGGTGTCAAATTATTTGGAGAATCGGTTGACAATAGTTTAAAGCGCCGGCAGATTGCATGGGTGGGGCAGCACGGACAATATAATTTGCCGCTTACGGTAGTTGAGTATGTGCAGCTTGGCTGCTCTCCTCAGGGCGGTTGGTTTAAGAAAGCCCGGGCACCCGCAGCAAAGCTCCAGCAATTACTTGATGTTTTCGACTTATGCTCACTGGCACAGCAACGCATAGGCAGTTTATCCGGAGGTGAACAGCAGCGTGCTAATGTGGTACGTGCGTTGCTTCAGAATGCACCATTACTACTGCTTGATGAACCATGTAATCATCTGGATATTCGTCATCAGCACCAACTGATGCATTATTTACATGAGCATCACGATGATTTTTCTGTTGTTATGGTACTGCATGATTTAACTATGGCAGCAAATCATTCTGATTTTATTGTATTAATGAATGAAGGACAGATAGTTGCTTCAGGAACACCTCAGGATGTTATGCAATCTGCTTTGCTGAGTGAAGTATATCAATGGCCCATCCGGCGTATTGAAGAGGATGGTAAACTGTTTTTTCGTATGAACCATCAAGCGTTGCATTCGGCTGCCGCATAATATCACAATGAATCTCCATGGTTAGTATCAGCACGTTTCATGCTGAATCAGAGATAAAATGACCAATAATAACTTGGTATTTGTCTGCTATGTGTTCTGGTATTTGCAGCAAATACCTGATTGCCGGCAGATGAAAGTGTTAAAAAATTCCGGTATAGTGTGTATGACACAATTATCTAATACCTTTAAATCAGGAACTTTATATATGCAAAACGCCATACGTAATTTTTTATTTGGTTCTGTAGTTGCGGTGGCGTTAGCTGCCTGTGGTGGTGAATCTGCCTCAGGTACTGCTTCCAGCTCCGGTGAGAGTACAGGTCAAAAGGTAGTAATGGGGCTGGATGACAGCTTTCCGCCTATGGGCTTTCGTAATGAAAAAAATGAGTTGGTTGGTTTCGATATTGATATGGCTCGTGAAGCAGCCAAGCGTGCCGGTCTGAATGTTGAGCTTAAGCCAATCGACTGGAGTGCCAAAGAATCGGAGCTTAACAGTAAACGTGTTGATATGCTGTGGAACGGATTAACCATTACTCCACAGCGGCAGCAGCAATTATTATTATCCAAACCGTATATGGACAATCATCAGATTATTGTTGTCCGTCCCGATAGCGGAATTAATACTAAAGCTGATCTGAATGGTAAAATTGTGGCGGTTCAAGATGGCAGTAGTGCTGTTGATGCAGTAGAAGCTGATCAGAATACAGCCAAATCATTCAAAGAATTGAAGAAATATGCAGATAATGTGACAGCATTAATGGATGTATCCGCCAAACGTGTAGATGCACTGGTTGTAGATGAAGTAGTCGGTCGCTATTATGTTTCAAAAAAACCTAATGAATATAAAGTATTAGGTGATAATTTTGGTACGGAGCAATATGCTGTTGCTTTCCGTAAAGATGATCAGGCTCTGGAGCAAAAAATTCAAGGGGCTCTGGATAGTATGAAAGCAGACGGTACATCTGCTAAAATTGCTACGAAATGGTTCGGTAAAGACATCATTAAATAAATGTTGTTTTACTTTGGAATCAACGCTGCCTGAATAGAATTTATTCAGGCAGCGTTATTGTTGTTTTAAGGAATACACATGAATTATGTGTTAAATATGCTGCCTGAACTCTGGACAGGAGCAAAAATTACTCTGAGCCTGTTTGCCATTACTCTATTACTGTCTATTCCGTTAGGGTTGGTATTGGCATTATTGCGCCTTTCCGAAATCAGGGCGCTGGATTATATTGTTAATTTTTATATCTGGGTGATGCGCGGCACACCTTTAATGTTGCAGATTTTCTTTATTTACTTTGCTTTACCGGCAGTAAATATTTTACTGCCGGCATATACTACAGCGGTAGTAGCGTTTGTGCTTAACTATGCTGCTTATTTTGCAGAGATTTTCCGTGCCGGAATTCAGGGGGTAGGTAAGGGACAGTATGAAGCAGCAAAGACATTAGGGATGAGCTACGGCCAAACCATGCGTCGTATTGTTTTACCACAAATGTGGAAAAAAATTCTGCCGCCGTTAAGCAATGAAACGATTACACTGGTTAAAGATACATCGCTGGTATATGTGCTGGCATTACAGGATGTGATGCGGGTAACTTATCAGCTGGTACAGCGTGAATTTAATCTGATGCCGTTTTTTGTGGCGGCTGCATTCTACCTGATTATGACCCTGATTCTGACCTGGGGCTTCCAGAAAATGGAGAAACGCTATGCACGCTACGACGACTGATTTAATGATAGATGCCCGCGGTATTTATAAGGCTTTTGGTAATACTGAAGTACTCAAAGGCGTCGATATTCAGGTAGCACGCTCAGAAGTAGTTGCCATTATCGGTTCTTCCGGTTCAGGCAAATCTACATTACTGCGTTGTCTGAATTATCTGGAAAAGATAGATGCGGGCAGTATTGCCATTGAAAATGATTTTCTGGTACAGAACAATATCCACAATCGTGCTCATTATGTATCTGAAGGCCTGATAAAAAAAATCTGTACTCGGATGGGTATGGTTTTTCAGCAGTTCAATCTGTTTCCGCACATGACCGTATTACAAAATATCATTGAAGCTCCAATAACTGTGAAAAAAATGAAGCGTGATGAGATTGTTCCGCTGGCACAGGAGTTGTTGCGCAAGGTTGGTCTGGCTAATAAACAGGATTATTATCCGTCTCAATTATCTGGCGGACAAAAGCAGCGGGTTGCTATTGCCCGTGCACTGGCTATGCAGCCACAAATTATGCTGTTTGATGAACCTACTTCAGCTCTTGATCCTGAATTAACCGGCGAAGTATTGAAAACGATGCAGCAACTGGCTGAAGACAGAATGACTATGGTTGTGGTCACTCATGAAATGGGTTTTGCGCGTGAGGTGGCCAATAAGGTGCTGTTTATGGATAAAGGTGTGATTGTTGAATCGGGTGAAGCGAGAAGCTTTTTTGCTAATCCGCAGCATGCACGGACACAGGCGTTTTTGAGCTCGATGTTGAAGTAAATTTATTAATATTAAAGTTTATACAAGTTGTAGTTATTGTTTATATTAGATGTTTGATTAAATATCAATGCGGAGATATGCATTCCGTACTAAACAGTATGTAGTAATAAATATGACTAAAAGTAATTTGATAGCTACTAACAATACATATAATATTGAGAATCAGGTTCAATTAGCCTTAGATTTGGATGAATCTGCTAATAGTAAAGAAAAATCATTAGCAGATTATTATAATTCTTTTAGCCCATTTATTGTTTATGCAGATGAGAGCGGTACGCCAACTATGGATAATGATAAAAATTATCCAGTTTTTGTTTTGGCGTTTTGCATTTTTAATAAGCGTATTTATACTGAAAAATTGGTGCCTTTAATCCAAGCATTGAAATTTAAATTTTTTGGGCATGATATGGTTATTCTACATGAAAAAGAAATAAGAAAACATGAATACCCTTTCAATTTTAATTTCAAGGCTTTATCTGATGAATTCTTAAATGATTTGAATAAAGTAATGTGCGAAACTAATTTTATTTTAATTTCCACTATCATCGATAAACGCAAGGGTAAATATGAAGATAATTTATATAATGCAGCTATGGAAGTATGTCTGGTTAATCTTTATAATTTTATGAGAGAGAAAAATAGTCACCTTAGAAAAACTTATGTTGTCATAGAATCACGGGGCGCAAAGGAAGATAAAAGCATTGAATTAGCATTTAGGCGTATTTGTGATGGACATAATTCATTAAAGACTAATTTTCCATTTGAGATTTTGATTAAGAAAAAAGACGCTAATAGTACTGGATTACAGTTTGCTGATTTGTGTGCTAGACCTATTGGTAGGAATCATTTAGATTTTAATAATTCTGAGAGACAACTCAATAGGGCTTTTGAGGTATTAAAGTTAAAATTTTATTGTGAAGGTGGCCGGCTTAATGTAGGAAACAATTATCTGAATTATGGGCTAAATATTTTGCCGGAAAAATAAAGTCCAAAAAGCAGAAGAGCCTTGAGAATACTCAAGGCTACAGCGCCGACTGGGCTACCCAATCCATTTGTTTAAAGTATACCTAAGGTAAAATTTTAATTCAATAAAAATTTAGGAAAGTATTAATATCTTAAAATGATACTGGCATATACAAGATAGTTTGGTTTATCTTGATATTGGATTAATAAAAAGATATCTTACTTGTCAGTTGTTTTATTGCTTGATTTGCTCATCCAACTCTTTAATTTAACATTATGTTATTTAAGTATTGTATATTCTTTCTATATTCTAGAAAGAATATACTTGTTCTGGTTTAATGATAAAGTAATATTATAAATTAAGAATTACTAGAATGCTCTTCTAAGTTTAATTCAAAATAGATAAATTTATAATATATAGTTTGATATTATATTGCTGGTTTAATCCATAGCTGCTGGTTTTTCTGGTCTATTTTCACGCTATATTTTTTCAGGAAATCCACGCCAAGTAAGCCGTCTGATTCAAATTGTTCCGGCATACCGTCCATAATAGCCGCCCGAATGGGGAATTTACGGATAGATGGGTTAGTCAGAATGATTTTAACAGTCTGGGGATTGCCTTTTTTATTCAGGCGCAGGGTGGCTCCTTCGGATTTGGGTGCGGGTATTTTATTGCTGCTGTTGAATGATGCTGGCAGTAATTTTCCTTTGATAAAGGTCATTGATGCTCCGGTATCCAGAACAAGGCTGTATGTTTTTTTCTGGTCGGTAAGGTTGATGATAATGCCTTCTTTGGGATGAATGTTGTAGGGGAAAGCAATCCATTGCTGGTTTATCTGGGTAGAATCCTGACCATCGTCGATTATGATTTTTTTGTGCGCAAAATCTAGGGTAAGGATGTGATTCTGAAAGAGTGGCAAACCGATAACTGGCAGGTTGTCATCTGGTGCAGGTGCCTGTTGCGGTTCCGCAGTGCTGGAATAACTCCAGCCCCATGGTTTCAGTTCTTCTGCATTGATGTTGTCAAAGTTAAGCCCGTTGATATCTAAATGTTTTATCAGAAATTTTTGTGTTTCATTAATTTTTCCACTTAAATCCAGATTTTTATTGGTATTTTGGTTTTTGGTCGTATCTGGCAGTTGTTGCAGTGTATTTAGCGGTAAATGCAAGGCTGTCTGTGAACCTGTATCAAGCTGAAACTGGCTTGGTTTACCGTTGATATTTAAGACTACTTTGGCAATATGGGTATCTTTGGTAAAGGTTACCGGTAATACTACTTCTTTTGCCATGGCCATTTTTATGGCTATGCAGATAAAAATAAAAAACAGGCTTGATAAACGCATGGATTTTATCCTTTTTTACAATATGGGGTAATATTGGAACTATGCGTTTATACTTGGTTAATTGGTAATAGGCAAGAACAATTAAATTTAATAATCAGACAGATTGGTTATATTTTTTTTTTAAAGGCAGGAGCTACACACTTAGAATGTTTATTTTAATATTTATTGACTATTAATTTTTGTTAGTTGTTTAAGATAGAAATATTATTTTTGGTATAAAACTAAAATCTGGATTAAATATTCTTGCTTAAGTTTGCCATGGATTTTTTTATCAATATCGGAAGTTATTGATAGGTATTTTATTATTATGTGTTGGTTGGTGGCGATTTTCGCCTTATTCACCTCGGGTGGTTATGCCCTCATATTTAAATGACGGTGTGGATTGTTCACAGTTTCGGCCGATGGCTACGGGTGATGAACCATTGCAAACAGAAGTACCTACAGGAATGCAGCCATTTGTGTTATCAAAAGTGAAAATGACTCCTTTGGCTGGGTTTAGTATGCCTGCACGTGTACTACATCGCGCTTTTTATCTTTATGATGAACACACTAGTATCTCTACAACTGACTGGTTTGTGGGGTGGGGGTATGGCTAATGGAAAGGTAGTAAAGCGCCTGAAATTTGAGCAGAGAGCCCGTTTTGGTGGTGTTGCCGGCACTAAAGATGGGGCTCTATGCCATATCTTATGATGATATGTACCTGAATGCTTCGAATGTCCATTTGATTCCGGCAAATAAAAAAATAGCTACTCAGATTAGTGGTATTAAGGTTGGGGATAATGTTCGTGTGGATGGTTGGCTGGTT
The DNA here is from genome assembly GCF_016100525.1 of Snodgrassella sp. W6238H11. Taxonomy (NCBI): domain Bacteria; kingdom Pseudomonadati; phylum Pseudomonadota; class Betaproteobacteria; order Neisseriales; family Neisseriaceae; genus Snodgrassella; species Snodgrassella sp. W6238H11. Next base: position 39,750 of record NZ_JACFSH010000005.1, read on the forward strand.
AGGGTCGATATGGGAAATAGATATGTGGTATCGTCATTGTCACGCACTGACAGGGGAGCGGGAGCGTGTGAAGTAATACTGGTGTGTAATTTTACCCGGCTTGCTTCTGAAAAGGTATGGCCGGATTATAAGTGACTTTTGTTTCAAGACAGCCATTAAATGAATATTGAATATCAGGATGTAGAAGAAAATTTTGGTAATTTAATTTCTTTACTAAATAAGAGTTTTATCTCTAAAGAAATAGATGAAATAAAAGATTTTGTTGATTATGGTGAATATGGATTAGCTTTAGATACTCTGATTGATATTATTAAGGAAGAAAATAAGGAAATAAATAATGATATTTTTCAATATATAGCAAAATTATCTAATCTCATGGAGCAAAATATGGAAGTTATAACTAAAGACTTAATTAAATATATAAATTTTGATATGGGGGCGGAATGATGTTTGCCAGATGGTTGCTTGCATTGATGCTGGCTGCTATGGCCAGTACGGTATGGGCTGATGTTTATTTAAAAGATGAATTGATTGATTTTAATCGTGATGCGGCGGCTGGTGGTAAGGGCACTTTGTATGGGCAGTTTGCATTCAGACGAGATGCGGCAAAGAGAGACGAAGCGATCAAGGAGATTGGCTGGATGACGTTGCAACCGGGTGATTCAATCGGTTTTCATCGGCATGAGCATAATGAGGATACTTATATTATTGTTTCTGGGATAGGTCTGTTTACTGATTCTGATGGTAAATCTTATCAAGTTACGGCTGGTGATGTGACGATTGCGCGTAAGGGGCAATCGCATGCTTTGGCCAATATAGGTAAGGAGCCGCTGGTGTTTATTGATGTGATTGCTGAGCAATAATTTCAGGTACAGTTTTACTGCTCAGATGGATAGCCGGAACGGCATGTTTTTGCTCTTTGAATCGTAATTTAATTGGATGGGGATGAAACTGTATACATAAAAAACCGTCAGACCTTGGGTGTGTCTGACGGTTTTTGTGTAAGCAGGTTTATTCTGCGTCAGCAGCCTTAGCTACAGTTACCATAGCAGGGCGTAATACACGGTCGGACAGGGTATAACCTTTTTTCATTACCGAAACTACTGTATTGGGTTCTTGCTCACTTTCTACACTTTGCAAGGCCTGATGACGGTGTGGATCAAGTTTGTCGCCGGCTTTAGGATCGATCTCTTTAATATTAGACTGATCGAAAGCTTTTTGTAATTCGGTCAGCGTCATTTGTACGCCCATTTTCAGTGCGTCAAAGTTACCGCTTTGATCTTGCAGGGCCATTTCCAGATAATCTTTAACTGGCAGCATAGCACTGGCAAATTTCTGTCCGGCAAATTTATGTGCGCTTTCCAGTTCATCCTGATGACGTCTGCGCAGATTTTGTTCATTGGCGAGTGAACGTAACTGTTCGTCTTTGAGTTGTCCTTCAAGTTCGCTAATACGTTCCTGTAACTCTTCTACGGTAGCTTCAGGAGCGACAATTGGTTCTGTGGTTTCGGTATTATCGTTAACCTGTGTTTCGTTTTCGGTATTGTTTTCCGGTTGCATATTTTTTCCTCTGCAAAAGGGTAAGTTATGTGATTAAATTGGGTCGTTGTATATCGATTTCAAGCGACTGTAACAGATTTGTAATCACTTTTACTTATTAATTTTAATACATTGATTTTTATAAAAATTAAATATATTTATATATCAATATCCAAGTATTTTATTTTGGATATAAAAATAAATATTTCATTGGAAAAATTTAGGTTATATGTACTGGTGATGAGCGGACAGAATGGAAATACTGTCCGCAAAACAGGATGATATCTAGCCGGTATTACGCAACCCTTGTGCAATACCATTAATTGTCAGATGGATGAGCTGGAGTATCTCACTATTATCCGGCTGCTGGCGCAGTTGTTGCAGCAGATGTATCTGCAACCAGTTCAGTGCATTCAGATACGGAATACGCAAGGCCAGAGAACGTGCCAGAGTGCGGTTATCACTCAGATAATGCTGACGTTGCAAAATATTAAGCAAAGCCTGCCGGCTGCGCTCAAACTCTTCAGATAGCATGGTGTAAATGGTTCTGGCAGCTTGCTGATCACTGGCAAGATCTACATAAGCCTCAGCAATAGTAAGATCGGCTTTGGCCATGACCTGATCCATGTTGGAAAGCATGGTTTGAAAAAACGGACTATTTTTGACCTGCTGCTGTAAGCGTTGCAGATTGGTGCTGTCCTGTTCAATCAGTTCCGCTACTGCACTACCGAAACCGTACCAGGCCGGCAGCATCAGGCGGTTCTGGGTCCATGAGAATACCCATGGTATGGCGCGTAAGTCTTGAATTTTGGCCAGTGTTTTCCGGCTGGCGGGGCGGCTGCCAATATTCAAGCTCGCAATTTCCTGAATCGGGCTAGTTTGCAGAAAATAATCAATAAAGCCCGGAAAGGTAATTAATTGCCGGTAATGTGTGAATGCGTTGGCAGACAATGCATTCATCAGTTCGCTGTCAGGCTCACTGTTGTGCATGGGTAAAACAGTAGCTTCAAGAGTAGCAGCAATGAGTGCTTCAAGATTACGTTCTGCATTGGTCGGATCAGCATATTTGGCGGTAATAACTTCTCCTTGTTCAGTAATGCGTATTTGTCCGGCTACGCTGCCAGCCGGCTGTGCCATGATTGCATCGAATGAAGGTCCGCCACCGCGACCGACACTGCCACCGCGGCCATGAAACAGGCGCAGACGGATATGGTGCTGACCAAACAGTTGTACCAGTCTCGATTCAGCCTGATAAAGTGACCACTGGCTGGTTACATAACCACCATCTTTATTACTGTCGGAATAGCCCAGCATAATTTCCTGCAGGTTATCACGACTACGCAAAAAAGCACGATACCAGGGCAGATTAAATAATTTATCCATAATACTGATGCAATTATGCAAGGCATCAATGGTCTCAAACAGAGGAACAATATTAATCCGGCTGGTCGGTTTCTCATTACTGATGCTCAGTAAACCAGTTTCTTTCAGCAATAACGCTACCACCAATATATCGCTAACGGTTTCGGCGTTAGAAATAATGCACTGATTGATAGCGGTTTCACCATAGTTATTTTTAATATTCGCCGCAGTCTGGAATATAGCCAGCTCACGCATGGTGTGCGGACTATACTGAATATAAGGGCTGTATAGCGGGCGCTGGGTGCTTAATTCACGTAACAGAACGCGCTGTTTGGCTGCTTCACTTAATGTCTCAAACGTTTCAAGACCGGCATGTGTAAACAGTTCGGCTACAACTTCGGCATGTTTGGCTGCATGCTGACGCAAGTCGATGGACATCAGATGAAAACCGAACAGGGAAACAGAACGAATCAGGTCAGCCAGTTTGCCTTGTGTGAGCAGGGCACTGCCATTTTGTTGTAAAGAACTGGCTATATTATTAAGCTCCTGCAAAAGTTCCTCTGGTTGTTTATATGGAGGCAGACCATGATGCTGCTTGTGTGGAGCAATATTCAGTTGCCGCGAGGTGGCATTTAGACGTGCCTGTATATAGGTAAGAGCACGGCGGTATGGTTCTTCGCTATGAGCCGTTGCGGTATCCGGTGACTGCTCGGCCATATGATACACGCTGCTGTCAATCTGAACACGACGAGAAGAAAGCGGCAGCAACTGATGCAGCTCATCCAGACATTGATGATAATGCTTTAACAAAGTATCACCCTGAAAGATGAAAGCTTCCTGTAAAGTATCTGCATTAACATACGGATTACCGTCACGATCTCCGCCAACCCAGCCACCGATACTGAGTACATCAGGAAGAGTTATTTGCGGATACGTGCTGGTGAGCTGCTGTTGCAGTTTGCGGTAAAGGGCTGGTACCGCTTTAAAAAAACTCAATGGAAAATAGGTAACACTATTATAAATTTCATCACTTACGCTGATTTTGAAATGGCGCGTTTCATCAGTCTGCCATAAGGCCAGCAGAATAGCTTCAGCCTGTTGCTTTAGCTGTTCGTTATAGTGATTATCAGAATGGTCGTATTCACTGAGAATGGTGCGGATATGACGCTGAAAGCACAGAATGCACTGGCGCTGTACTTCAGTCGGATGAGCGGTTAGCACTGCACTGATACTGGTTTGCTGCAGAATCTGTTCCAGTTGTGCAGCACTAATCTGCTGTTGCTGAATCTGGTTGATAACATGAGTAAAACTGGTGCGTCCGGGATGCTGTCTGTCATTTTCATATGCCTGGCGCCGCCGTTCATGGTGGGCATCTTCGGCAATATTCAGTACTTGTGCAAACAGGCTGCATGCACGAATCAAATCTTGCTGTTGTTGTAAATCCAGAGTAGGCACCACCTGTTGAATGATGGTTTGTGGCTGATTACCACTGAGTAGCTGGCGCAATACAGTTTGTACAGTAGCTGTGGTTTCGTTTTGCAGGACGTTAAATAGTGCTTCAGTCAGGAATTTGATATCTGCCGACAGGGGCGCATCTTTACGCTCGTCCAGAAGTGATGTTGGCATTGTGTTCTCGCTTTTGCAGACTTGTGTTTATATTGAATAACCTACGTCCATGATATTACGTGGTGATGATACGGGCAATACTACTGATTCGATAAGAGTTATAACCTCAGCTTCTTAGGTTACAAAAATATATTCTTTCTCAATCACCCGAACAGCCTTTTATATTGTTGGCTGATTCTGATTTAACAGAATGATTGAATTTATTTTTACATTCTGTTTTTTTGACTTATTAATCATTTTCTTGTTGTGGTTGGTATTTTGCGCTTGGAACATAGCCCGAACAGGATGCTTCCAATGTGTGCCGGTGTGTCTGATACAGCTACCGGTATTGTTTGTGCCTGCCAGGTCTGTGGGAGAAAAGGTTATGCTGTTTTTAAAACAGCCATCTGTACTGCCCGGTTTTTCGCTTAGTCTCGGCATAAGTGTGTTATCGCTGTCAGTACTGGTGCTGTTGCCATTTACGATGCTGGTATGGACTGTTACTGATCTGGGCTGGCATGGTTTTATACAAGTCATTTCTGAACCAAGGACACTTGCTGCGGTATGGCTGACTTTGAAAATGTCTTTACTGGCAATGCTGGCCAGTGTACTGCTGGGAACTTTGGTGGCATGGGTATTGGTACGTTACCACTTCTGGGGTAAGGATCTGGTTAATGCATTGGTAGATTTGCCGTTTGCTTTACCTACTGCAGTAACAGGGGTGGCTTTGGCTACCTTATATGCACCTACAGGGTGGATAGGTGCAGTATTAACCCGGTTTGGCTTGCAGATAGCATTTACACCGGCTGGGATCTGGCTGGCATTGTTGCTGGTAAGCCTGCCATTCGTCGTACGCGCAGTACAGCCGGTGCTGGCAGAATTATCAGGAGAATATGAAGAAGCTGCGGCTATTCTGGGTGCTTCCAGATTAACCATTGTATTCAGGGTACTGCTGCCGGAAGTTTTACCGGCACTGGTAATGGGGGCAGGTATGGCTTTTGCACGAGCTACCGGAGAATACGGTTCCGTAATTTTTATTGCCGGTAATGTGCCATTTAAATCAGAAATTCTGCCGCTGATTATTGTCAGTAAATTTGAATTGTTTGATTTGCCTGCAGCGGCAGCAGTCGCATTATTTATGCTAATAATTTCCTTTACCATTTTGTTTATGCTGAATTTATGGCAATGGCGTCTGAGCCGGCGTATGCAGGGGCGATACTGATGAGCACAGTTAAAACCAATGAGTTGCTTACTGAGCCGCGCTGGCTGCGCTACTTGCTGATAAGCATAACGCTGCTGTGTCTAGGTTTGCTGTTACTTTTGCCGCTGTTATCGGTATTCAGTTTTGCGCTGGCAAAGGGCTGGCAATTGTATCTGGCTGCTTTGACTGATGAAGAGGCACTCTCAGCCATTCGTTTGTCCTTGCTGATTACTGTTATTGTGGTGCCGGTGAATGTGATACTGGGTGTGGCAATGGCCTGGTTGTTAACCCATTTTTCATTTCGTGGTAAACAGTTATGGACAACCTTGCTGGATCTGCCATTTGCAGTCTCACCGGTCGTGGCGGGGCTGATGTTTGTTTTACTCTTCGGAAGTAACAGCTGGTTCGGTGATTGGATGGAAACACATGGAATACAGATTATTTTTGCAGTACCGGGTATGGTGCTGGCGACTCTGTTTGTTACTTTCCCTTTTGTGGCGCGTGAGCTCATCCCTTTAATGCAGGCTCAGGGAAGTAGTGAAGAACAGGCTGCACTGATACTGGGTGCCAGTGGCTGGCAAATGTTCTGGCGTGTCACATTACCCAATCTGAAATGGGCTCTGGTTTACGGCATTATTCTGACTAATGCCCGTGCAATGGGTGAGTTCGGGGCTGTCAGCATGGTTTCAGGCCATATCCGCGGTGAAACCAATACAATGCCTTTACTGGTAGAGATGATGTATAACGAATACAACATGGTAGGGGCATTTGCTGTTTCCAGTTTACTGGCCTTGCTGGCTTTATGCACGCTGGTATTACAGAAGTATCTCGACTGGCGGCAGACACGTTTGTTCAAAGATGCACGGCGCGAGCAGATTGCAGTAAGCGACTGAATAAGTAAAGTACCGTGCTGGGTAGCGATTATGAGTATTCGTATTAAACAATTAAATAAATATTATGGTGATTATCATGCCTTGCAGAATATTAATCTGCAGGTACCAACCGGTTCACTGACGGCATTGCTTGGTCCGTCCGGCTGTGGGAAAACCACCTTGTTACGCATCATTGCCGGACTGGAACGCGCAGATTCAGGTGAGCTGTTTTTTGCTGATGATGAGGTCAGTAATCTTCATGTGCGTGAGCGCCGGGTCGGGTTTATGTTTCAGCACTATGCCTTATTCAGGCATATGACCGTATTTGATAATGTGGCTTTTGGTTTACAGGTACTGCCTAACCGCATTCGTCCGAATAAAGCAGAAATAGCTGCCCGGGTGCATGAATTATTACAACTGGTGCAGCTTGACTGGCTGGCTAAAGTATATCCGCAGCAACTATCCGGAGGTCAGCGCCAGCGTATTGCTCTGGCACGTGCTCTGGCTACCAGACCAAAGCTGCTGCTGCTGGATGAGCCGTTTGGTGCACTGGATGCTAAGGTGCGCAAGGAATTACGCCAGTGGCTGCTGGAAATTCATCATCAGCTTGGGATTACCAGTGTACTGGTTACACATGATCAGGAAGAGGCGCTGGAAATGGCCGACCAGATAGTGGTGATGAATCAGGGAAAAGTTGAGCAAAGCGGAGCTGCCTCATCTTTGTATGATAATCCTGAAAATGTATTTGTTACTGAGTTTCTGGGTGAGGTTAATGTATTTGAAGATGCCTGTATTGAACACGGGCAATTGTGTCTGGGGCATTATCATGAACCTATTACCACAGGAGAAAAAGCCCGTCAGAATGTAGCTGTTTATATTCGGCCTCAGGAAATACAGGTATTAACACATATTCAGGATAATGTAATTGCCAGTGCATGCGTAGAAGAAATACATGCTATCGGTGCACAAATAAGGTTATGGTTGCGCCGAGAGGATAATAATCAGCGTATACAGGTATGGCTGTCGCCGGCCGAGTTTCGTACGCTGTCATTGCAGCCGGCTCAGACAGTATGGTTCAGACCTCAGCGGTTAACTATGTTCAGATTGCCGGAGATGGTAGATTACGTGATTTAATTATATTAATTTTATTCGGAAAGTATTTAAATAATTAAATTAGAATAAAATCTGATTCGGTTATATATATGTTTTTATTTATATAATTTCAAATATTTTAAGTCAGAGAATATTAATTGCAGGTATTTTTTATCTGCAGAAAAAAGATTAATTAAGTGGCAGCTAAGCTATCAATACCAATAAAGATATAATTCAAAAAAAATTATCACAATAAATATTGAATAAATAAAAAACGGCTACCGAAATGATATTCGGTAGCCGCTTTAATTAAATCATCTATGATTTAATTACCCCAATAGGCAGCAAAATTATTGTGCTGAACAAATTGTTGTATCTGATCTGGCATGCCGGAAAGAGAACTATCATGTCTGGCGGTAAAACCGGACATAGCTGAAGCCAGTTGCTGAGCCTGAGTGGCTACAGCCGGACTTTCATTTGCTACAGGAGTAGAATTTCTGGTCAATAAATCACGGTTAAGTAAACTTTTTGGAGTTATACCATAGCCGGATTTACCGGTTTGGGCAGACAAGTAATTTCCTTTAATAATATCTTGATAGCTGATGGTTTTATCATCAAATATAAAGTTGAAAGAATGGGCTCGTGCACTATAATCAAAGTATCTACTTAAAGTTACAGAATCATCAGTACCATATGCCCGCACGATCAGATCATAACCGGAACGGCTAAATACAGCATTGGTAAGATTTGTTCCCTCAAAAACAATATCATTATATTCACTGGATATATCATTCCCCCTATCATCGATAATATCCTGTCCGTGACCACGCTGAAACAGATAACGATCTTTTTCATTTCTACCACCATCCAGATAATCGTTACCGGCACCGCCATTCAGTATATCAAAGCCACTGTCTCCATGTAGGTAATCATCGCCGTTACCGCCATTCAGAATATCATTTCCGTCTTTACCATTTAGAATATCATTTCCATCATCACCATTCAAAATATCATCTTTGTCTTGACCATATAGCTTGTCATTACCATAACCGCCACTAATAATGTTTTTGCCCTTCCAGCCATTAATTGTGTCATTACTGCTATCGCCATAGGTAATATAGGTGTAATAATTCTGAAAATCTTGATAGGTGATAATTCTATCTTCAAAAATGAATTTATATGCATTATAATTGCCATTATAGAAATAATGATTAATAGTAACAGAATCATTCGAGTCATAGGCATGAATAATCAGATTTTCGCCAGAGCTGGTAAATACGGCATCAGCAAACTTAGCACCTTGGAAAACAACTTCATTAACATCATCGAAGGGATAGCTATCTTGAATAATGTCTTGCCCGTGTCCGCGCTGAAATAAATAACGGTCTGCGGAATAACCACCATCAAGAAAATCATTACCGGCACCGCCATTCAGGATGTCATTGCCACCGTCACCATACAAACTATCATTGCCATCACCGCCATTCAGAACCTCATCCACATTTCTACCTACTATGCCGATCAGAATGTCATTACCGGCACCGCCATTCAGAATATTTTTACCGTCTGCCCAGCCTGTGATTATGTTATCAGTATCATCACCATTTGCAGTAAAAGTAAAATTATTTCTGATATATTGATAATCAATGGATTTATCGTTAAAAATAAAATTGAACGCGTTAGTAGAATTATTAGTAAAATAGTCAGTTAGGGTAACAGAATCCTCAGTTCCATAGGCACGGATAATCAAATCTTTGCCAAAACAGGTAAAAACTGCATCGGCAAAATTGGCACCTTCAAAAACGATATCATCAATCTCATATGATTTATAATTATCTCCAGTATCATTGATAGTGTCCTGTCCGTGTCCGCGCTGAAACAGGTAACGGTCTTTTCCTCTGCCGCCTCCACTCAGGATATCATTACCGGTACCTCCGTTCAGTATGTCATAACCAATACCGCCATTTAAGATATCATTGCCATTACCGCCATTCAGGATATCATTGCCGTCTTCACCCCATAAGATATCGTTGCCATCATTTCCGTTCAGAGTATCATTGCCACTTTGTCCGTATAGAGTATCGTTACCCACACCTCCGTTCAGAATATCGTCACCATTGGTACCTGTTACTGTTTTATTGATATTCTCCGTGGGCGTAAAAGTGTAATTATTTTTAATATATTCATAATCGATAGTTTTATCTGTAAAAATAAAATTAAAAACTTGATCAGAACCGTAATTAAAATAATTAGTTAGCGTAACGGAATCATTTGAGTGATAAGCATGTATGATTAAATCTTTCCCGGAACGGGTAAAAGTGGCATCAGTAGAATAGGCATCTTCAAAGATAACGTCGTTATATAAGGTGTGGCTACTATTATATTCCCCAAAATCATTAATAATATCCTGTCCGTGACCATACTGAAACAGGTAAGTGTCTTTTTCATTATAACTACCGTATAGGAGGTCATTGCCTGCACCTCCGATCAGGACATTAGAACCACTGCCACCATATAATTTGTCATCGCCATCACCGCCATTAAGAATATCGTTACCGTTTTCTCCGTTAAGTTCGTCATCGCCATCATCTCCATTCAGAACATCATCTTTGTTTTGCCCATATAGAAAATCATTACCGCCACCACCGCTAAGAATATTTTTACCATCCCAGCCATAAATTTTGTTATTGGTATTATCGCCAGTAGCGGTAAAAGAATAATTATTATTAACAAGGTCGGAATAAGTAATTACTTTGTCATCAAAAACAAAATTATAGACATGATAACGATCTACATTATTATAAAAATAATTATTTATAGTCACGCAGTCATCGGTACCATAGGCATGGATAACCAGATTATTGCCAGAACGGGTAAACACTGCATCTGCAAAATGTGCCCCCTGAAAGATCACTGTATCTGTTTCCACGGCTATGCCCATATAATAACTTTCTTCGATGATATCCTGTCCGTGTCCGCGCTGAAACAGATAAGTGTCTTTTTCATTGCCCCCACCATCAAGAATATCATTGCCTACACCACCATTGAGGATATCCGAACCTTTACCACCATCTAATCTATCGTCGCCGGCACCACCATTAAGAGTATCGTTACCCTCTTGTCCATCTAAAGAGTCATCGCCGTCATCGCCGTTTAAAATATCATCTTTTTGATTTCCATATAGAATATCATTACCGGCGCCACCATTTAAAATATTTTTGCCTTCCCAGCCATTTTCCCAGTTTCTACGACTATCACCTATAAAAGTAAGGGTAAAATTATTTACTATATATTCATAATTAATAGTTTTATCATCAAAGATAAAATTAAAAGCCTGTTTATTGCTACCGAGAAAATAACCATTTATAGTAACAGAGTCATCAGAACCATAGGCATGGATAATCAAATCATCTCCATACCGGCTGAATGCAGTATTGGCTGAATAGGCTCCTTTAAAGATAAGATCATTACTGTTTGCTGTATCACTGGCAAAAATCCCTCGACCGATAATGTCTTGTCCGTGTCCTTTTTCGAACTGAAAAATGTCTTTTTGTCCGCCTCCTCCATAGAGTATGTCATTACCCGTCCCGCCGATAAGAATATCATTACTACCATCACCATATATTGTATCGTTGCCGGCACCACCATTCAGAATATTTTTGCCTTCCCAGCCTCTAATAATATTATTTTGATCATTGCCGTTAGCTGTAAAGGTATAATTATTTTTGAGATATTCATAAGTGATCGTTCTATCATCAAAGATAAAATTAAATGCGCGACTGTCTAACCTACTATCTATTTTACTATTTGCGCTACTGCCTAATATATAGTCAAAATAATCAATTAAGGTTACAGAATCATTTGAACCATAGGCACTGATAATCAGATTATTGCCAGAGCGGGTAAAGACAGCATCCGCAGATTTCGCACCCTGAAAGACAAGGTCATTAATTGCAGAAGTCTGATTAGGTTTACTCATATCGTTAATAATGTCCTGTCCGTGCCCTTTTTGGAACAGGTAACGATCTTTTTCAAAATCTCCGCCATTAAGAATATCATTACCGGCACCACCATTTAATGTGTCATAACCGTAGCCGCCATTAAGAATATCGTCACCGTTTTCTCCGTTGAGTTCGTCATTGCCATCGCCGCCATTCAGGATATCATCACCATTTCTACCCCACAGAACATCATTACCATAACCCCCGTTCATAATATCCTTACCTACCCAGCCGATAAGGGTATTGTCACCGGCATCACCATTGGATGTAATACCATAATCGGTTTTGAGATTTTCGTAAGTGATGGTTTTATCATCAAAGATAAAGTTAAAGGCACGGCTGCTTTTATTCTGATCAAAATAATCCGGCAAAGTAACGGAATCAGTAGTGCCGTAGGCACGGATGATCAGATCATTACCGGCACGGGTAAATAGGGCATTTACTGAATTGGCTCCCTGAAAGACCAGATCATTGCGTTTCTGTTGCCAGTAAGAAATGGCGTAATCATCCCCTTTATCATTGATAATATCCTGCCCATGTCCCTGCTGGAAGATATACTGATCTTTTTCGTAATCGCCGCCACTGAGGATATCGTTACCAGTGCCGCCATTGAGAATATCAAAACCATTGCCGCCAGTTATCGCATCATTGCCGGCACCGCCATTGAGCTGGTCATTGCCGGCATCGCCATAGAGAATATCATCGCCATCATTACCATTAAGAATATCGTTGCCATTACCTCCGCTCAGGGTATCGTTGCCGTAACCCCCATTGAGCTGGTCATTACCGGCATCGCCATAGAGAATATCGTCGCCATCATCGCCGTTGATAATATCGTCGCCATCAGCTCCATTCAGAGTATCATTACCGGTACCGCCATAAAGGGTGTCGTTACCATTACCACCATTTAAGATATCATTGCCGGCATCGCCGTAGAGAGCATCATCGCCGTCGTTGCCGTTAAGAGTATCGTTACCATTACCTCCATACAGGAGATCTTTACCCTGCCAGCCATTAATGATATTGTCATTATTATCGCCGTTTACACTAAAGGTATAACTACTTTTCAGATTTTCGTAGGTTATCGTTTTATCATTGAAAATAAAGGTAAATGCACGGCTGTTTTTGTTATAGTCAAAATAATCATTTAAGATAACAGAGTCTCTGGAGTTATTAGTGTAAATAATCAAATTATTACCGGAGCGTTTAAATAATGCCTCAGCGGAATTGATATTTTCAAAAACAATATCATTGCGTTGTTGTTGCCAATAAGAGTCAGAACTATCATATCCCTGATCACTGATAGTATGCTGTCCGTGGCCGTTTCTGAATACGTACCTGTCTTTTACCCAGTCATTACCCTGAATAAGACCATTAGTGTTTGCTGAATTAGGACTTTCTGCAAAAGCTGCTGATTTCAGAGAGTTTATTTCAGTTCTTGGCTGGGAATTATTTTGCTGTCTGTATAAATTGTTTAAAGTTTCCATAATCCTGAATCTCCTTGATTAAAGTTTATATTCTTAAATAAAGTTTGCTGACTAGTCAGAATCAGCGCTAATTATGATGTTTAAATTTTAATCATTATAAATCAAAGCTTTATGTATCATAATCTGAGAGTATATATACTCTGTATAACCGGTATAAAATTTGATTTATATCAAATAATATATATTTTTTTTAAAAATAATATGATTTTTTATTATGTAAATATCTGTTTTTTATTAAAAATTATGCATAATTAATTTTATTTTTAATTTATTTAATATATTTATGAAATTTAAAATATGACAAATTGAATTTTAATTGCTTTGTAATGTATAAAAGGACATATCTGGCTATATGCAGATATGCCCTTGCGATTTACTGATGATTAGTGGTCGCTGATGCGTTCAATAATTGCGCCCACTCCGCCTAGCTTCTGTTCTATATTTTCATAGCCGCGATCAAGATGATAAATACGTTCAACAGTAGTTTCACCACTGGCTACCAGACCGGCAAGTACCAGACTGGCAGAGGCACGTAAATCGGTAGCCATAACAGTTGTACCGGATAATTGATCTACACCTTCTACAATTGCAGTATTACCTTCAGCGGATATCCGGGCACCCATACGATTAAGTTCGGGTACATGCATAAAACGGTTTTCAAAAATGGTTTCTACTACTTTACTGTTACCGCTGGCAATACTATTCATTACCATAAATTGTGCCTGCATATCGGTAGGAAATGCCGGATAGGGGAGGGTGCGGATATCGATAGCTTTGGGACGCTGTTGCATGTCGATGCTGATCCAGTCGTCACCGGCTTCAATAATTGCGCCGGCTTCACTTAGTTTTTCCAAAATGGCCTGCATAGTTTTAGGTGCGGCATGTTTAAGAACGACTTTGCCGCCGGTCATAGCCACAGCACACAAAAAAGTTCCGGCTTCTATGCGGTCGGGAACGACACGGTGACTGCATCCATGCAATTTTTCTACACCGGTAATAGTAAGAGTCGGTGTACCTATTCCCTGAATATTGGCACCCATTTTAACCAGGCAATCGGCAAGATCGGTAACTTCCGGTTCCATGGCAGCATTTTCCAGAATAGTCGTTCCGTTTGCCAGTGTTGCAGCCATTAACAGATTTTCTGTGCCGGTTACGGTAACCATATCCATAACAATATGTGCACCTTGCAGACGTTTTGCCCGGGCTTTGACATAACCATGCTCAATACTGATTTCTGCCCCCATGGCTTCAAGCCCTTTGAGGTGCTGGTCTACCGGTCTCGATCCGATGGCACAGCCTCCGGGCAGGCTGACCTGAGCCTCACCAAAGTGTGCCAGTGTGGGACCCAGTACCAGAATAGATGCACGCATGGTTTTAACCAGATCGTATGGTGCACAGGTATTATTGATACTGTTACAGTTTATTTCAAATTCCTGAATATTATCTGTAAGTACACGTGCTCCCATGCCCTGTAACAGTTTTTGGGTGGTTTTAACATCACGAAGCATGGGCACATTGGTCAGATGCAGGGTATCACGAGTCAGTAAGGAGGCACATAACAAAGGTAAAGCGGCATTTTTAGCGCCGGAAATAACAATTTCACCGTGTAATGCGCCGTTAGCACGGATTTTTAATTTTTCCATATGGATTCTCAATTATGGCAATAGTGTCTGTTTGCCGGATTAATGCTGTTTGACAGCCCATTCGTCAGGAGTGGCGGCAGTGGTAATGGATAGTGCATGTAATTCATTACTGGCAATCTGCTGCGCTAGCCCGTCTTTAATCATACGATGGCGTGCCAGCCGGTTTTTTCCGTTAAAGGCACTGGATACAATCCGGGCAAAGAAATGATGACCATCACCTTCAACCTCAAGATATTCACAAGGTAGAAGGTTTGCAATCATGGTTTTAACTTCTTCTGGTGTTAACATAACGTGCTCCGGAATAGTTATTAATAAGGCGGCTATTATAGCGTTTTGCTGTGTCTAATTGCGTAATTTCCAGCCTGATTTCAGGATGCCGCAGACAAGAAAACACAGGACGATAGCAAAGCTGCCGACTACCGCTAGTGCAAGCCAGGGAGAGGAATCACTCTGGCCAAAAAAACCAAAACGGAAGCCGTCAATCATATAAAAAACCGGATTGAAATGGCTGAGTGAACGCCAGAATTCAGGCAGGCTGTTGATAGAATAGAATACACCGGACAGAAATGTTAAAGGCATGATAAGAAAGTTCTGAAAAGCGGCCAGCTGATCAAATTTTTCTGCAACAATGCCGGCAAGTAAGCCAAACATACCCATAATGGCACATCCGAGCAGTGCAAATGTTATTATCCAGCCGATATGATGTGGCATGGTTAATCCGAAAAAAGCTGTTACTGCTATGACTCCAATACCTACCATCAGTCCGCGTAGGATGGAAGCGCCGACATAAGCGCAAAAGAAAGCAATGGTACCCAATGGCGGCAACAGAATAAATATCAGATTACCGGTAATCCGTGACTGAATCAGGCTGGAAGATGAGTTGGCAAAAGCATTTTGCAGCATGGACATCATAGCCAGGCCCGGTATCAGAAATACATTGTAACTGACTCCCGGTAATATATCAGGACGCCCCTGCATTACATGAGCAAATATCAGCTGATACAGCAAGGCGGTGAGGATAGGAGCAGATAAAGTTTGAAACCCTACTTTCCAGAATCGCAATACTTCTTTTTTAAAAAGGGTGTAGCAACCAATTGTATTCATTTTGTGCCTTTCGCATGGTCACTGGTCAGGCGCAGAAAGACGTTTTCCAGATCGTTTTCCAGAATATTCAGATTGATAACATTAATTCTCTGATTCTGCAGAATTTGTAATAAGGCTGTTAGCTGGTTGTAGTCAGCGAGTTTGAGCAGATAATGGTTATTATCATCTTCTTTAATCAGATAATGACGTAAATTATCCGGTAATGTTTGATCTGTAGTTAATGCCAGCCGTAATTCTGTTTCGGTATCCAGTAAGTTGCGTGTGCTGTCAAGTGCAACAATTTCGCCATGTTTCAGCATGGCGATGCGATTGCATAATGATTGTGCTTCTTCCAGATAATGTGTGGTTAGAATAATGGTATGGCCGTCTGTATTCAGCCGGGTAATAAACTGCCACAGATTCTGACGTAATTCTACGTCTACTCCGGCTGTGGGTTCGTCCAGTACGATAACAGGCGGCCGGTGTACTAAAGCCAGAGCAACCATAACGCGGCGTTTCATCCCGCCAGACAGATTACGTGTGTTTGTGTCGGCTTTATCTGTCAGTCCGAGACCAGCGATAATTTCATCTATCCAGTCATCGTTATTGCGCAGACCAAAATAGCCGGACTGAAACTTCAGTGCTTCACGTACGTTAAAAAAAGGATCGAAAACCAGTTCCTGCGGAACGACACCCAGAAGTTTACGGGTAGTGTTAGCTTCCAGTTGTACATCATGACCACAAATGCTGATTTGTCCTGAAGTCAGGCGGCTTAGTCCCGCCATCGCGGAAATGAGAGTAGTTTTGCCGGCACCGTTAGGGCCGAGTAAACCAAAAAACTCACCGGGCTGGACGCTAAAGCTGACACCTTTTAAAGCAGTAAAACCATTAGCATAGGTTTTTACTGCTTGTTTAATACAAAGAGCAGGGGAAGTCATAAAATTGAATATTTGTGAGGTTATAAGTAATATTTGCCGCTGTTTATCAATGCTTTAATGGTGTTATTTCTTCACTTAGCGGCTGATCTTCATCGGCTGGCAGATTATAATTTTCACTAGCCCATGCTCCCAGATCAATCATTTTGCAACGCTCTGAACAGAACGGACGAAAGCGGCTGGACGGAGTCCAGTCAACATTTTTTCCGCATATCGGGCAAATAACAGTGGTGATTTTTTCAGTCATTATTTGATTACCGGATCAAAGCTGCACATGACCAGAGTAAATGGTATATCAGTGGTTAAAACCTGGCCACGTGCCTGTTGTTGTGATGCCTGTAAAAAGCGAATATGGGTAAAATATTTATTAGCAGATACTTCTGGCAGTGCAGTGGCATTCTGGGAAACATTAATACCCAGTAGGTGAATGTTCTGTCCAAGACTGTTATGCTGATAACTTCCGCTTGTTGCCAGACAGTCTACAGACAGACTGTTTTGACGCAGAATTTCCAGTAGCAATTTGATGGCTTCATAAGTAGGTAACAGACTCTGGATCCACTGGCGTAACTGTAATTCACGTTCTGCCGGCTTTTTTTGCTGCCAGTAATAATAGGAAGGCAAATCATACGGACTGGTACCGCCGGGTACGAACATGCGCTGCTTGATTGCCATCAGCCATTCATTTTCGCGCAAATGCTGTCCGAATTTTTGCTGAACACTTTGCAGATTTGTAATTGCAGTTTGTATATCTACCAGGACATTTTTACCTTCTTCACCACGTTGTCTGGCCAGACTTTTTTGTCGTTCCAGTTCTTGCAGAATATCCAGTTTCAATTCGGCACGTGCTGCTGCTTCCATGATTTCGAATAGTGAGAATAATGCACAATGATGTGCCCAGATTTCACTGCGTATCACTACTTCATGGAAGTGTTTGAACAGATGTGCTATGCGCAGGAAATTACGGACGCGCTCAGACAAAGGATGTTCGAAATGGATAATATCTGTCATAACTTGGCTGGTGTTAGAGCTTGATAGAAATGATGCAGCTGGATAACTTTCCGGTTTAGTTCCTGCCAGTTGCCATCGTTGATAATGATGTCATCGGCAATGGCTTTCCGGATATTGCTGTCAGCCTGCTGTGCCATGATAGCACGGATTGTTGATTCGTCCAGATTACTAC
Source organism: Snodgrassella sp. W6238H11 (assembly GCF_016100525.1). Taxonomy (NCBI): domain Bacteria; kingdom Pseudomonadati; phylum Pseudomonadota; class Betaproteobacteria; order Neisseriales; family Neisseriaceae; genus Snodgrassella; species Snodgrassella sp. W6238H11. Next base: position 57,750 of record NZ_JACFSH010000005.1, read on the forward strand.
GCTGCCGAACTCTTTGAATACATATGTTAACCGGTGCTTCGATAATGAGTATACGTTGTACCAGTTGTTGAAATTCCGGTTTTTCTGCCAGTAAAGGAATTTCAATAATTCCATAATGCTGATTCAAAACAATTTGCTGTTTTGCTTGCTGAAGGCTTTGCAGAATTAACGGATGGAGAATATTTTCCAGCAGAATACGATTCTGTGAATCGGCAAACACCCAATTACGCAGTTTTGGCCGATCCAGACTGCCGTCAGTAAGAAATAGATTATTCCCGCACTGTCTGCGGATTTCAGGTAACGCCAGACCGCCAGGAGCAGTAAGCTGGTGTGCGATTTCATCTGCATTCAGTACTGGTATGCCCAGAGCAGTAAAACAGCTTGCTACGGCAGATTTTCCACTACCTATGCCACCGGACAGACCTATCCAGAACGTCATGTACTAAACCCGGAAAGACGCAGCCACCAGTGAATCAACTGATTAATCTGACTGTTTGTCATCCACACAATCCAGCCTGCAATGGCCAGTGCCGGACCAAAAGCCATAGGCTGGCTGCGGGCAACTCTGAGAATAAGTGAAGCAATAATACCGACAATTGCTGCCATAAATACAATTAAAGGCAATGCAGAAGCACCCATCCACGCACCAAGGGCAGCCAGTAGTTTAAAATCACCATAACCCATACCATCTTTACCGGTTAGTAGTTTGAATAACCAGAAAAGTGACCACAAGCTCAGATAGCCTAATGCAGCACCCCAGACAGCAGAAGCTAAGGGAACAAATTCACAATACCAGTTAAACAGTAAACCCAGCCAGAGTAGAGGTAAGGTGATTTGGTCAGGTAACAGCTGGGTTTCGGCATCTATAAAGGTCAGTGCAATCAGTGCGGCAGTCAGTATCAGACCGCCCGCAGCAATAGGTGTGACATCATAACGCCAGACTACTGCAGCAAATGCAATACCGGTTAATAATTCCACGCAAAAATAGCGTGGGCTGATGGATGCTGAACATGAAGCACAGCGTCCGCGTAGCAGTATATAACTGACAAGAGGTATATTCTGCCACCAGCGGATTTTATGCTGACAGTGCGGGCAGGCTGAATGCGGAACACAGAGATTAAAGCGACTGGTGTGTTCTGCAGGCAGTTGCAATGCCATTCGTGCTTCTGCCTGCCAGCTTCGTTCCATCATAATGGGTAAACGATAGATCACAACATTCAGAAAACTGCCAACAGCACATCCCGATATTAATGCAATGACGCTAAAAAACAGAGTATCAGTTAACATCAGGTATTAACCTACGGCATTACCGATATTAAATAGCGGTAAATACATGGCAACCAGAATTATCCCGACAATACCACCGAGTACAACCATAATAATCGGTTCCATCAATGAAGACAGTTGTGCAACGGCAGTATCTACATCTTCTTCATAGAATTCTGCGGCCTTATTGAGCATGTCATCCAAAGAACCTGATTCTTCACCGATTGAAGCCATTTGCATCACCATGTTCGGAAACAACTCTGTTGCCTGCATGGCTGAGGTAAGAGAAATACCCTGATTAACTTTGGCACGGATTTCCTGAGTAGCTTCTTCATAGCGAATATTACCGGAAGCTCCGGCAACTGAATCAAGAACTTCTACCAATGGTACGCCTGCTGCAAATAGAGTTGCTGTTGTACGAGACCAGCGTGCAATGGTGGCTTTACGAACGATTTGGCCGAAAATAGGCATTTTTAACAGCATATAATCAAAACGTTTTTTCAGATCATCTGAGTTCTGATACCATTTAAATAAGCCAATTACACCACCTATCAGTGCAATGATGACAAATATGCCGTAATGTACAAAGAAATTGGAAATATTCATCATGAACTGAGTCAAACCAGGTAATGGTACGCCCATACTCTCGTAAACTTTACCAAATGAAGGTAATACGAACATCATCATGACGATTACCAGTGCGATTGCTACGACTACTACCACAGCTGGGTAGGTCAAGGCACTTTTAACTTTTTTCTTGATACCCTGAGTTTTTTCTTTATATACCGACAGCTTGTCAAGAATAGCCTCTAGTACACCACCGGCTTCACCCGCATGCACCAGATTACAGTAAAAATGATCGAAATATTTCGGATGTTTAGAAAAAGACTCTGCCAGAGATGTACCTTGCTCAACATCAGAGCGGATTTGCAACAGTAGCTGGGTCATTGCCGGGTTAGAATGCCCTTTGGCTGCAATATCGAAAGCCTGCATCATAGGCAGACCAGATTTCATCATGGTGGATAATTGTCGGGTAAAGACGGTAATATCTGCCTGACTGATTTTCTTTTGGCGCTGTTTTTTGACCTTGGCAATCTGTATTACACGAATTTGACGCCGGGTTAGCTTGGCGCGTGCATCAGCCTCGTCTTTTGCGACAACTTCTCCGCGTACAATCTGTTCAGTTTTAAGGTTTTTGCCTTCAAAACTGAAACTGGTACCTGAAGATTTGGTTTTGGATACTGCTACGGGTTTATTCATAGTGTTCTCTCACAGTATTGACTTAATTGTATAGGCGAACAATCAGTTTTAATCATTAGTGCTTGCAAGAATCTCGTCCAGAGACGTAATGCCTTCCATCACTTTCAGTAAACCGGCATGGCGTAAATCGACCAGACCTTCCTTGAGCGCCTGAGTGCTGATATCTACTTCATTACCATTATTCATGATAATACGTTGCATTTCATCACTGACCGGCATAACTTCATATACGCCGGCACGTCCTTTATAGCCTTTGCCCTTACACCTTTCACAGCCGACCGGCCGGTAAAATGTCCATTCTTTGGCGAGATCTTCATCTGAAAAACCTGCTTTTTTCAGTGCAAATTCAGGCGGACGCTCTGCCGGTGCCTTGCAGGTACATAAACGCCGCACCAGACGCTGTGCCATAATCAGATTTACTGAGCTGGCAATATTAAACGGAGCAACGCCCATATTCAGCATACGGGATAATGTAGCAGGGGCATTATTGGTATGCAAAGTTGAAAATACCATATGGCCGGTTTGTGCAGCTTTAATGGCAATATCTGCGGTTTCCAAATCACGGATTTCCCCCACCATAATGATATCCGGATCCTGGCGCAGAAATGATTTTAACGCAGCAGCAAATGTCAGTCCTTGTTTATCATTAACATTTACCTGATTAATACCAGGCAGGTTAATTTCCGCAGGGTCTTCAGCAGTGGAAATGTTAACACTGTCGGTATTAAGAATATTAAGGCAGGTATACAGTGATACGGTTTTACCGGAACCAGTAGGGCCGGTAACCAGCACCATACCGTATGGCCGGTGGATGGCCTCAAGCAGTAATTCTTTCTGAAATGGCTCAAAACCAAGTTGTTCAATATTCAGAGTAGCCGCATCCGAATTCAGGATACGCATTACAATTTTTTCCCCGAACAGAGTGGGCAGTGTGCTGACACGGAAATCAATCGGCTTGGCACCTTTACGGAACTGAACCTGAATACGTCCGTCCTGAGGAATACGTTTTTCTGAAATGTCCAGTTTGGCCATTACTTTAATACGTGAAGCGATCTGGCCGCGAATATTCAGTGGCATACGTACCACTTCACGCAACTGTCCGTCAACGCGAAAGCGTACTCGTGCCATTTCTTCATAAAATTCAAAATGGATATCTGATGCGCCGCTGTTTAATGCATCACCTAGTATTTTAAAAACAAATTTTGCAATTGGTCCATTTTCGCCATCTTCGTCATCTGCAGACATGGCGTTATTTTCTACAGCACTGGAGTCACCAATTGAATCCATATCTTCTAGAAGGTTGGTGGATTCCTGACCAAGATTTTCCAGTAATTGGCGTAACTGACTATCGCGGACTATAACCAGATTCAGTACGCAGCCGGCATCTGTGGCAATTTTCTGGTAATGCTGAATTGATGTAGGATCAGATACAGCCAAAAACAGTCGATTACCGCGCTTGAATAGCGGCACGCAAATGTATTGCTGCATAATTTTCAGATTAATTAAATCCAGCGGTACCAGACTTTGATTATATGGCTCCAGATTCAGGTAAGGAATACCGAATACACCGGACAGAAAGCTGGCCAGTTTATCAGCATTGATGGCTCCAGATTGTAGTAGTGCCGGTATAACCGGACGTTTTTGTTCCAGTTCCTGACGCAGTTTTTCTGCTTTTTCTGCGTCAATAATCTGGTGCTTATATAAAACCCTGATCAGTCCAAGACTCATACAAATTAATTCCCGTCTCCATAACTTCTGAGTTTACATTCTGGTAAATGCTGTACCTGTTCAGGTTTGACTGAAATATTACTGCATACAGCACACTTTTTTCTAACCTGTATCAGATAAAAGACCAGAGTAAATTCATGTTAATGTTTAATTGTGCTAATTATAAGTGAATTTGTGTATTTAAACAGCCTATATATCGGTTTAATTACAAATTTCCCAGTAATCTGCATATAACTGTAATTCCATTTGCTGGTGCCACTGGTTGGCAATTAGCCGGTAAACCACGCGAATATGTTCCGGTAAGGTGGCTGTACAGCGGAAAAACATAACTTCATATTCACAGTTGTTCTTGTGTAACACTGCTTTAATATGGCCGGTACCCACTATTTGTTGTCTGATTACTTTAAATTCATCGCAAAAACGGGGTTCAGGAAAATTCTGGCCCCATACCAGAGCCGCCAATTGCTGTGCTGTGGCTAAGTTCAGATATTGATTGTCTAATGAACCATCAGTCTGGTACGTATAGTTTAAATCCACCGGCCGGATGAGTTGCCGGCAGACTGCCTCAAATTCATTTTGGAAAACTGCCAGATGTATTTCGGAAATACTTAAGCCTGCAGCCATAGCATGTCCGCCAAACTTCTGGATAATATCCGGCCGGCGTTTACTGACCATATCCAGTGCATCACGCAGATGTAAACCGGTAATGGACCGGCCGGAGCCGCGTAATGTACCATCTTCCGCCTGAGCAAAAACAATACTAGGTCGATGAAAGGTTTCGCGTAACCGGCCTGCTAAAATTCCGGTTACTCCCTGATGCCAGTTATCATGATAAGCAACGATGCTATAGCTGTTTTCTGTATTGAAGCCGGCCAGTTGTAGATTAGCTTCATCCTGCATGCTGCGCTGAATCTGACGACGTTCATGGTTCAGATCATTCAGTTGTTCGGCCAGATCGGTTGCACTTTCCATATCATCGCTCAACAGACAGGCTATACCCAGACTCATATCATCCAGTCTGCCGGCAGCATTCAGACGGGGTCCGATAGCAAAACCCAGATCAAATGCATGTGCCTGTTGCGGATTGCGTTTGGCCACTGCAAACAAGGCACGAATTCCTGCTTGCATTTTATCAGCTTTAATTCGTCTGAGCCCCTGAGTTACCAGCAGGCGATTATTCTGATCAAGAGGTACCACATCGGCGATGGTGCCCAGTGCCACCAAATCAAGCCATTGAGCAAGATTGGGTTCCGGATGTTTACTAAACCAGTTTTGCTGGCGCAGATGGTAACGCAAAGCCATTAGTACGTAGAACATCACACCTACACCAGCCAATGCTTTACTGGGGAATTGATCACCTGGTTGATTAGGATTAACAATAATACATTCAGGCAGTTGTTCACCCGGCAGATGGTGGTCAGTAATCAGGACGTCCATTCCTAGCTGTTGTGCGCGTTGTACGCCGGCTACACTGGCGATACCATTATCCACGGTAAGCAGCAGGTTCGTACCTGCCTGAGCTGCAAGCTCAGCAATCTGTTCAGTTAAGCCATAACCATGTTCAAAGCGGTTGGGGACGAAAAAATCGGTTTGCGCTCCCATTGCCTGTAATCCGCGTATCCCTAAGGCACACGCTGTGGCTCCGTCTGCATCATAATCGGCAACAATCAGAATTTTTTCCTGCCGTTCGATTGCCTGAGCCAGTCGCTCACTGGCGGCCTGAATATTTTTCAAATTCTGAAACGGTAACAGCGCAGACAAATTGTATTCAGTTTCACTTTTGTTTTTAACTGCTCGTGTTGCATACAGTTTGGCCAGCAGAGGATCAACACCCTGAGCAAGCAGAGTTTGCAGAGCATCAGTATCTACCGAACGGGTAATAATATGTGCCGGCTTCATAAATTCAATCCGGTAAAAGGTTGGGTTTTAGTCCGGAACAAACGAAATTTGGGCTTGCGAATCTGAAGAAATCCGGTTTCACATCGGATATTCAGCTGGCGGATATGTCGGTTTTTTAATCCTGACAGCAAAGGTTGCCACCAGTCTTGTTCCCATTGATGCAGTATTTGTGCATAGGTATAAACATCACCCTGATTTACTGGTAAGCATAAACTATCATTAAACAATACAATTTCCTGCTGGCCTGAATCTGATAGAGTATCCATTAATGCTGCGTAATTTAGCGGTAATTCATGCGCATGCAATGCCCACGAACTATTGGTATAAAGTAGTGTGTCGTGCTTTGCTGTGCCAATAAGGTCTTTTTCAAACCATAAACCGTTAATCGTGGGCAGACCGCGTGTGCTGCGTTCCTGATTAAGCGGATGCTGATGCAGCAACATTTGCAGCTCAGTTTGCTGTTGCAGAATCAGAGTTGCATCTTTACCCGAAGGTTTGGCGGTGCCGTCTATGCAGCCTGACAAATCAAGTAAAGATGACAGGGTAAAATCAAGTACCTGTGGCATGGTAACTAGCCATAAATCCGGTCTGACCGGAAAAAACCGCCAGCCGTCTGGCTGTAACCATGTACTCAATACTTCACAGAAGGCTTTTGCCTCTTCTGGATTCAAACCAAGAGCATTTCCGTCAAGATACTGAAGCTGATGCATGCCGGCTGTCTGGTTTATAGGTGTGACAATAAAGCCGCAATATTCCGGGTTTAGGTTTAATTGCTGCTGAGCCTGTTGAACCCATGAACCTTTCCACAGATATTGCTGATATAACTGACTTCTGTTTATGGTTTGTAATGTATGTTTGCTCCATTGCCGCAGGGTATTCAGTGCTGGTAGCTGTAAGTCAGGTATCGCAGCTTCCTGATGTGGCCATAATAAACCCGGCAGAACGAGAGTTATACTTAAATCAGCAGACATGAATACACAATATTCCCAGTATAAAAATCAATATCACTTTGAGTTTTTATCAAATCAGATTGTTAATTTGATACTATATTTTTAATTCATTCCATCACGGAGTTATTCAAATACAGCCTGACGAATTTTTTCAACATCAACATTTTGGATATATCTTTGTATGTTTGGATAAATCTTGTAATGATGATTCAATTCCGGCTTCATCAATTCTTCGATAACCTGTTTTTTAGTCCAATTCTGAAAAATTAACCGATACATCGCAATAACTACTCCGGTACGATCACTGCCATGCCAGCAATGAATTAATACCGGTTTAGGCGAGTTTTTAATAGCTTTAAGAATTTGAATGATTTTTTCATCGGTTATATTCTCAGCCCGCATATCAATCCGGATTTCAGACATGTCCGTATTAGCAATTTTGTCCTGATCACTATGCCATGAACGCAAGTTAATTATTGTTTTAATCCCTAATTTATTAAGCTGTTCAGCCTCTTTTAAAGAGGGTTGTTCAGATCGGAATACATCATCAGATACTTTATAAAAATTGCCGGGTAACTGATTAGAATTAGCATAAGACTGACAACTGCTGATAATGAAACATACGCAGCACCATAAAAAAATGTTTGCTATTCTTGTCATTCTAAAACCATGGAAAGATAACGGTAAAAGTATGCGGATGAATTTAAGGCTGTGGCTGTAACCAACGCTGTAATAGCAATGCATTATCAATACTCAGCAACGCAGTATCAGCTAATGCTGCCTGTGGCAGTAAAGTAGTCTGTCGCAGTAAACCGTCACGGATGAAATGTATCCGTACTGTTTCACCAACATGAATACGTGCCCATTGCTGATTAAAATCGGTAATAATTTCATCATTAATAGCAATCAGCTGGTCACCGGCACTCATACCTGCATTCTCGGCACTGCCTTGATTAAATACTTGTTGCAGGCTGACACCAAATGAGGCTGGCTGAACGCGGGCACCCAGGTCTGCATCGGGCTGTTCGGCAACGGAATAATGCTCAATATATGCACCACCATGCTGGCGAGGCAAGGCAGCCCAGTAGAGCTGTACACCAGCCTGCTGTAATTGTTCTATCAAAGGCAAGTCTGCTGTGGTCATAATGTATTGCTGATAAACCTGAGTTAAGTCTATTCCGGTAGCTTGCTGGGCTATTTTCAGCCATTCATTTTCCGCCAGCCCCATACCCCGCTGACGCCAGTCCTGATACAGGGCACGCATAATATCATCCAGATTTTTTTGCTGGCCGGTATGCCGGCGGATATAGTGATCCAGACACAGAGCTGCCAGTGCGCCTTTCTGGTAATAGCTGACAATACTGTTGGCACTGTTTTCATTCTGTTTGTAATATTTTGTCCATGCAGTAAAGCTGGAATCTGCCAGACTTTGCTTTAAACGGCCGGCACCCTGTTGTACACGGGTAATGGTTTTGGCCAGTAATTGCAGATACTGTTCTGGTGTAATCACACCGCTGCGTACCAGAAACCAGTCATCATAATAGGAAGTGATACCTTCAAAAGCCCACAACAGCTGTGTATAAGCTTCATCATCCAGTTTGCTGTTTAAAAATGCAGAAGGAATAATAGATTTTACGTTCCATGCATGAAAATATTCATGGCTGAACAAACCTAGTAATGTAATATAAGCGTCGGTATTTTTTCCGTCTTTTTGCGGCAGATCATGCCGGTCGGCCATGAGGGCAGAGGAGGATTTATGTTCCAGTCCGCCATAAATGCCATTTCCGACAAAAAGTAAAAAGCTGTAGCGTTCAAACGGTGCCGGTGCGGCAAACATAGCAATTTCACTGGCACATATTTTGCTTACATCATCTACCAGACGCTGCTGATCGAAAGATGAGAAATGGCCGCTGATAACAATTTCATGTTCAATGCCGCCTGCACTAAATGGCAGACGCAGCAAATAGCCCATTTCCACCGGATAATCAATTAAAGAGCGGTAATTACTTACCTGATAAACATGGGGCTGTGTTGTTTGCGGCATGGTAGTGGCAATATCCCAGTTTTCAGGCAGGCCGGTAATGATTAACTGGCAGTTTTCCTGTTCACGCTGATTATGCCGTAAAAACAGACAGGCTCCGTCAAAGAAACCTCGTTCAGTATTTAAAAAAGAACCGCGCACTGAAGTATCGAAAGCATATACCAGATAAGTGATCTCCCAGTTACCTGCCTGTCCGTTGCAAGCCCAGGTATTTTTATTTATCTGTTCAGCTGATGCCGGTGTATTGTTGCAACTGGCCGATAAAGTGACAATATGACGGGCAAAATCACGAATCATGTAACTACCGGGTACCCAGCTGGGTAAACTCAGACTGAAATTCTGATTATCCAGTTGTGTAAAACTAAGGCGTACTTGCCACAGATGCTGAGTCAGAGAATGGGGTTGCAAATGATAGTTAAGCATAATTTGTGCCTCAATGAAGCGGAAAAGAAATATCAGCACTGTCTGTCAGAGAAAAATTGCCAAGATTAATATTAACCTGGTTGAATTTATTCTGGTGTTTGTATGGCAAACAGGTACTGATTCTGTTTGCCACAATAGGTACAGGCTGTCTGAAGCCTGTATAAGCGGATTCAGACAGCCTGTACTTCTGCTGGTGAAACGGGTTACGCGAGTGGAGTAACTTCCATGCCAAACATAGCACGTGCAGTATTCAGCATCTGGCAGCTAAAGCCCCATTCATTGTCGTACCACGCCAGTACTTTTACCATATTACCATTAGTAACTTTAGTTAATGTACTGTCAAATATGGAAGCCTGAGTTGTATGATTAAAATCGGTGGAAACCAATGGCAGAGTATTGTAGCCCAGAATATGTTTCATACTGCCTTCACTGGCTGCTTTAACTATGGCATTAACTTCTTCGACACTGGTGTTACGGGCGGCTTCAAACGTTAAATCAACCAGTGAAACATTAATTGTGGGAACACGTACTGCAAAACCATCAAACTTACCCTGTAATTCCGGTAATACCAGTCCGATAGCCTTAGCTGCTCCGGTTTTGGTCGGAATCAGATTTTCAACAGCACTGCGGGCACGGCGTAAATCTTTATGGCGAACATCAGTCAGTACCTGATCATTGGTAAATGAATGAATGGTTGTCATTAAGCCTTTTACCATTCCCAGTTCGTCGTTAATGGCTTTTGCCACCGGGGCCAGACAGTTGGTTGTGCAAGAACCATTGGATATTACTGTCATTTCCGGTGTTAATACCTGATGATTAACTCCGTATACCACGGTAGCATCCACATCGGCACCGCCGGGTGCGGAAATCAGAACTTTTTTAGCACCACTTTGTAAATGAATGCTGGCTTTTTCTTTGGTAGTAAAAGCACCGGTACATTCCAGCACCAGATCGATACCCAGTTCACCCCAGGGTAATTCTGCCGGGTTACGGGTAGAAAAAAAACGGATGCGGTCGCCATTAATAATTAAAGCATCATTATCAGATGAAACATCTGCGGCAAAACGGCCATGAACTGTATCAAATTTTGTCAGGTGTGCACTGGTTTCCAGTGAACCGCTGGCATTTACCGCAACAATTTCCAACTGGTTGCTCAAGTTATAGTCATAGATTGCACGCAATACCTGGCGGCCAATACGGCCATAACCATTAATGGCAACTTTTAACGTCATGCTTATTCCTTTTTAAATCAACAAAACCAATCAGGCAAATTTGGGATGTACAGAGCGAAATGGTTTAAACCGTACCAAAAACATCATGTATTATAGCTGAACCAGTCTGTTTCCACATCTGTATCAGCGCATACCTGTTCCAGCTGACTGTGCTTTCAGCATTTGCTGAAATGCATCTGACATGCTGTTAATATCCACCCAGCCCATGACACTGAATAATAATAGCAGTATGCCTCCGGCCAGACAGGTAATTAAGAAATAGATAATGTATCCCAAAAATACTTTAAATATATTTTGCTGACTGATGCGAACAAATCCAAAGATCTGTACTACCAATGTCCATAGTAGCCATAAAGACCCAGGAGTGGCTAATACCTGTGGCCAGTATAGTGTGGCTAGTGTAGGCAGGATCAGCACTTCAGTGGCCAGTACGTAACCATACCAGCGTCCTGGCTGCTTATTGTAATAGCCTAGAATAATCTCCATTGCCATGCTCAGAACACCCCAGCGCACTACCGTTAATACAATGACAAAGATGGTTATGCCGGTTTGCCGTCCCAGAATCTGTGACATATTGGCCATATTCAGCAGACCAAGCGCAAGTAAAACGGTAACGAAGATTAATGGATTGTAACGATAATGTGTTTTGGGATAAAAGCGCAGGCGCAGAGCAGCACAGGCGTCCAGAAAAAATTGATACATCAGGTTAATACCACAATTAGGGTTGTAAATAAGGATAGCTATTTTAACCGGCAGCCATTCTATCGCATCATAATCAAGTACAGACCAGAAGGCTGATATGTCTATTTTACCAAGCAAACATGTTTGTTGTTTTGTATGATGGCTGATATTATTGTGTAATCAATACACAATATAGCTTTGCCGATAACGTCACGATTGTTTTGTATCGTGAATTTCTGCTGCTTTCAATGTGTTTTCCATTAAGGTAGCTATGGTCATAGGGCCTACTCCGCCCGGTACCGGTGTAATCATAGATGCACGTTCTCTGGCTGCATCAAACTCTACATCCCCGCATAACTGTCCGTTTTCCAGACGGTTAATTCCCACATCTATTACTACAGCCCCGGGTTTAATCCATTCACCTTTAACAAAGTTCGGAATGCCGACGCCTACAACCACAATATCAGCAGCAGCAACTTCCTGTGCCAGATTCCGGGTAGCACTATGACAGATTGTGACTGTCGCACGTGCCAGAAGTAATTCTAACGCCTGCGGTCGGCCGACAATATTTGAAGCGCCTACTACAACAGCTTTTTTACCGGTGATTGGTACCTGATAGGCATCCAGTAATGTCATTACCCCTTTAGGTGTACATGGACGCATTAGTGGCATTTTTACCGCCAACCGGCCAACATTATACGGATGAAAACCATCTACATCTTTATGGGGTACAATCCGTTCCAGTACCTGCTGACTGTCAATATGTGCAGGCAGTGGTAATTGCACCAGAATTCCGTCTATACCATTATCTGCATTCATTTCGTCAATCAAGGCCAATAATTCGGCTTCTGTGGTATGTACAGGCAGCTCGTAACTGCGGGATTCAAAACCAATGGTTTCACAGGCACGCTTTTTATTGCGTACATATACTGTACTGGCCGGATCTTCACCAACCAGAACCACAGCCAGACAGGGGCGGCGTAGCTGATTATCCAGACGCTGCTGTACACGAATGGTTAATTCTTGCAGGATTTGTTGAGAAATTTTTTTACCATCAATGAGTTGAGCGGTCATGAGAAAATTCCAGAGAAAAAGATTATGCCGATGGCAGGTAATTATCAGCTAATATTTACAAGAATAGCATTGTCGCATTTTTTTTAAGCGGTTTCATCTGCTTTTATATATAGCCATTCATATAAATCAGCCATATTTCAAAAATATGGCAAAAAAATTTACTTTACCTCTTGACGATAGTTTTTCATGGCTGTATAGTTCGCCTCTCTCGTCGGGGTGTAGCGCAGTCTGGTTAGCGCATCTGCTTTGGGAGCAGAGGGTCGTGAGTTCGAATCCCACCACCCCGACCATATCGACCGAATCCTTGTCCGGATAGATTTGAGAGTACGCGCCCGTAGCTCAACCGGATAGAGCACCGGCCTTCTAAGCCGGGGGTTACAGGTTCGATTCCTGTCGGGCGCACCAAAGTTTGAAAAGTTTTATGGTGGCTGTAGCTCAGTTGGTAGAGCCCTGGATTGTGATTCCAGTTGTCGTGGGTTCGAGCCCCATCAGCCACCCCAATATAAAAGCCCAAGCCGTTTGCTTGGGCTTTTAATTTTTATGGTACCCTTCGGGAATACACTATCGCCTGCTAAACATGCTATCTATTACGTCTTACTATAATAGTTGCTTATAAAACTGCTATCCTGCTATGAATAAAGCTGCAACTGAACTTCCCATTTTAACCATAGCCTTGTGTGCCGGCGAAGCATCTGGTGATTTACTGGGTGCCCATTTGATGAATGCGATTCGTACACGATATCCGCGGGTACAGTTCGTTGGTATTGGCGGACCGCGGATGCTGGCAGCCGGAATACAAAGTCTCTATGATCAGGAAAAACTGGCAGTACGCGGTTTTGTTGAAGTTGTCAAAAAATTACCGGAAATTCTGGCCATTCGTCGCGGCCTGATTCGTTCACTGAAACAAATCAGACCACAGGTATTTGTCGGTATTGATGCACCGGATTTCAATCTGGGTGTTGCCGAAAGTTTAAAACAGGCCGGTATTGCTACCGTACATTATGTCAGTCCGTCTGTCTGGGCATGGCGGCGTAAACGGGTAAAAAAGATTGTTAAACAGGTGGACGAGGTATTATGCCTGTTTCCGATGGAACCGGAACTATACCGGCAGGCAGGCGGACGGGCACGTTTTGTCGGGCATCCTCTTGCCCAGACTTTGCCACTGGTTATTGACAGAAAGGCGAAAAGGCAGCAGCTGAAACTGTCTGAACAGGCTCCAGTGTTTGTTTTAATGCCGGGCAGCCGGGTCAGTGAAATTGATTTCATGGCACCGATTTTTTTACAGGCTGCTGAAATTATTCACCAGCGTTATCCTCAGGCCCAGTTTTTACTACCACTGGCTACGGCGGCAACACGGCAGCGTATGCAGGATATCCTGGCTCAGCCGGTATGGCAAAAATTGCCGATACGTTTAATGTCTGCACATGCAGAAATGGCCTGTCAGGCAGCCGATGTTGCACTGGTTACCAGCGGTACGGCCACGCTGGAAGTGGCTTTATGCCAGTGCCCTATGGTAATCAGCTATAAAATCTCACCTTTAACCTATGCATATGTCAAACATAAAATTAAAGTGCCGTATGTTGGTTTGCCTAATATTCTGTTAGACAGAGGTGTGGTACCTGAATTACTGCAAAGTAATGCAACACCACAAAAACTGGCAGAGGCTGTGATTCACTGGTACGAATCGCCACAGGAAGTACAGGATTTGCAGGCAGACTTTTCAGCACTACATCAGCAGCTGTGTTTGAATACTGATGAACTGTCTGCACAGGCGGTATTGCAGCATGCAACGGAGCAAATATGAATACAGAGCTGATGGTATTACCCAGCCATGCCGGTGTAGACGAAGCCGGTCGTGGTCCGTTAGTTGGCAGTGTATATGCAGCAGCTGTTATTTTACCGGCAGATTATGATTTACCCGGTCTTACTGATTCAAAAAAATTGTCCGAGAAAAAGCGTGATGAGCTGGCAATATTAATTAAGCAGCAGGCAACTGCATGGTCTGTAGCTGCAGCAGATGTGGCAGAAATACACCAGTATAATATTCTGTTTGCAACTATGCGTGCCATGGCTCGTGCTGTAGCCGGTTTGCATATTCAGCCGACCAAAGTGTGGATAGATGGCAATCGCATACCTGCTGATATGACTTTGCCGGCAGAAGCAGTAGTTAAGGGCGATCTCAAAATAGCTGCTATTTCTGCTGCCTCTATTCTGGCCAAAACGGCACGTGATGCAGAAATGTATGAGCTGGATAAATATTATCCGCAGTATGGTTTTGCCCGTCATAAAGGCTATGGTACAGCCGCACATCTTGCTGCATTGCAGCAGTTTGGTGTACTGCCACAGCACCGGCAGGATTTTGCACCTGTGAAAGCCTTGCTGGCGCAGGGAAAATACTGTTTCTGAGGCTATTCAACCGCGGGATTGTACTTTTTATGTTTAACCTGTACATCGCTGTTATATCAACATTTTATGATTTCTATTGAATTAATATCAAATAATTAGCAGCAGTTAATAATTAAGTAAATCAGCGGTGAGACATGCATTATCGCAATGATGATATGTAGCAATAATGCAAAAACGCTTCCCGGCAGGAAAGCGTTTTTAGTCCATAACAGATAAATTAATCTACAAACTGTTTTTTAATTCGTTCACGCCGTTCCTGCGCTTCTACCGACAAAGTTGCAGTAGGGCGAGCGAGTAGCCGTTTCAGACCGATAGGTTCGCCGGTATCCTGACAAAAGCCATAATCGCCTTCGTCTAGTTGGCGCAATGAAGCCTGAATTTTACTTAATAACTTACGTTCACGGTCACGGGTGCGCAGTTCTAATGCATATTCTTCTTCCAGTGTTGCGCGGTCTGCAGGATCAGGCGTAGTAGCCTGCTCCTGTAAATGTCCGGCCGTATTGTTGGCATTATGAATCAGCTCATCCTGGAGTTTTAACAGCAAATCACGGAAGAAAGCTTGGTGTTCTTCATTCATGTATTCTTCTTCAGGGCCATTCCAGGCCTGGATGTCTTGTTCTGTGAGTTTGGCCATTGTACAGTCTTTCTTTTGCATAGCTCGATTAAGCAATTAGCTCAGGAACTGACAGCTTAATCTGGATTTGAAAATAACAGATACTGGATTTCAGGCTGTTAAAAAAGTTCGGGCATAATAGCATGTTTTTATAATTTATTAATAATTTTGCATTCGACAACATTATCCGAATATCAGCCAGTATGAAATCTTACTGCTTGCCTGCGGCAGCCACCATTCGAGACAAAGCCAGAGCACAAGCAGAATAATTGTCGCAGAAAAATCATATTTACCAATACGCATAAAGGCAAACGGACGGGTTAACGGAGCATAGATACGCTGCAAGGTAAATAGCAGTATTGAATAAGGTTTGCTCAGACTTAAAAACATTCTTATTACCAACCCGATGAATAATACATAGCACAGTGCTTTCAGGGAAAA
The DNA here is from genome assembly GCF_016100525.1 of Snodgrassella sp. W6238H11. Classification (NCBI taxonomy): domain Bacteria; kingdom Pseudomonadati; phylum Pseudomonadota; class Betaproteobacteria; order Neisseriales; family Neisseriaceae; genus Snodgrassella; species Snodgrassella sp. W6238H11. Next base: position 73,764 of record NZ_JACFSH010000005.1, read on the forward strand.
CAGAATGCAAAGAGCCAGACTGGCTGCAATAGTGCGAATATCCGGTAATACCCATCTAAGGCTGATAAACAGATTTAACGTACATGCCAGGTAATAAATAATGATAGTAGCCAGAATGCAGGCAATATCCCATTGGTACAATGGTGGTATAATTTTACGCAGAGGGCGTACCAGCCAGTTGGTACTACGTACACAAAACTGAGCCAGAGGATGCAGAAAAGGTAATTTAGCCCACTGTAACAGAAGCCGGGCCCAGCATATAATACTTAGTGCACTGGCTAATAAAAATAATGTTTTACTAATCACATATTGCCTTTAATGTCCGACGGATATTGAACTTTCTTTTTATAGAAAAAGATTCGGGCGGATTATATTATGGAAAAATTTGAACAAACAAATTCTGACTTAAGATTATATTGTATACAATATAAGAGATAAATAATGATATTTGATAAATATCATTTTTTTATTTAAAGTCGGATTTACCGCTGTAATAATACAATCCATAGTGGGCAGAACTCATAGTCTAAAAATCTGATCTGAATTGCAGTGCTATGATATGCGCAGCTTTTCTTGGTTTTGAATTTTGCTCTGACTGTTAAAGCATATCTGTAGCAGCTAATAAAATTTTTTCTTCTGCACACCGAGCAAATATTGGTTTACTTTAACTATATTTAATAATCAAATCATGTATTGTTATTTTATTCATTTTGTACCCTTCACAAGAGTACATTTGTTTTGCTAATTAATATATTTGATGAATTTTTATCGATGATTAATACAGTGCCAATAATTGCATAGAGAGAAAGTATTTTAATTTTACTAATTAATCAAAACCAATAAATTAAATATGTAAAATAAATTATTGTTAAGTAAAAGCCAGAAATATAGATTTGGATTCGTCGATTAACATTGAAGTATTTTTAAAACTTAATATAAACAAGATAAAATATCAATAAATGAAGTACATTATAAGTGAATATGTTAAAAATATACTCTTTAATGTACTTCATAAAAACGCCTGAAGTTTTTAATAATTAGGTCAAAATAATCTAATTAATGTGACTCTATATCAAAATAATATCTTTTAAAAATGTGCAAGTTGTTGCTGCATTTCTTCTGCTCGCGCAACACTGGCAGCCACACCGTCAATTACAACCTGTGTCAGCTGATGCTGGTCAAAAACTGAAGTCGCAGCAAATGTGGTGCCACCTTTAGATGTTACATTTTTTTGTAGTTGAGCAAATTCGGTGCCAGACTGTTCTGCCAGATTTACAGCACCTTTGAATGTTCCAAGTGTTAAACGGTGAGCTTCTTCAGGGCTGAAACCCTGCTGTATGGCAGCCTGTTGCAGGGCATTAAGAAAATAGAAGACATAGGCCGGACCACTGCCACTGATACCAGCGATACGATTAATGCCACTTTCTTCTTCCAGCCATACTACTTCGCCTGTTGTGCGCATGATATTTTCTGCTATGGTTTTGTCTGCTTTACTTATGCCTGCCGGTGCATACATACCGGAGATTCCCTGACCAATCTGGCAGGGGGTGTTGGGCATAATACGGATAATACGCTGATGATTACCCAGAAACTGACTTAAAGTACTTATTGTTAAGCCTGCTGCTATGCTTAATACTAGCGCACCGTTAAGCCGGATACCGGTTGTAGCCTGCTGCATATCTTGCGGTTTAACTGCCAGTACCAGAATATCTGTGGTTGCCAGTTCTGTTAATTTAGCACTGGTACGTACCTGATATCGTTCGCTTAGATATTGTCGTTTATTCTGATTACGGTCAATTACTTCAATTTCATAACCGCCTTGCTGAGTCATACCGGCAACAATCGCTGTTGCCATATTACCACCGCCAAGAAAATATACGTTCATAAGATTTTCCTCAGTTTTTATTAAAAATAATTAACTTAACCGGTAATATTGTCTTAATTGAATAAATTTAAACAATATTGGTTTGTAAAGACTTTTATATTCAATATTAGCTTAATTATAGGTTCAATGTGTAATGGATAAAGTCAATATGGATTGCAGCTTCAGATTCAGCAGCTGAATATTAACTAATTAATATCTTATTCTACTGATTTTATTGATTTTAAAGCTGAAAAGAACCAAATAAAATTACTGGTGTTAATTTGACTATTATGTTAATAATGTATTTTTATCTGATAAATAAAGAATATTTATGTTAAAAATAAAATCAATAGGTCGTAAGGCTTCTTATGGTTTAGTCTTGGTGTTATTAACCAGCATACTGAGTGCTTGTAATACGGCTGGCACCAGTAGTAGGGATAGGGTTAGTAGTACGGATAGCACCAGCAATCAATCAGATTATCGCCATGAAAAAAAGTCATCGGAATTTCTGGGCTTGTCTGCTGCTGCCTATAAGGTACGTGGGGCAGGGAGTATATCTTCATCCATCGAGGGGTATGATTCCAGAATAGGATTCAGGGGGGCAGACTATCAGAGTCCAGGCTTAAGGGCTGTATTTGAAACTCAGCAGCCGGATACTGCGCAATATAAAAATTATTCTGATAACCCGGTAAAACAGGTAGTTACTGAACCTGTCAGTACATTCAGTCTGGATATGGATACAGCCAGTTATGCAAATAGCCGACGGTTTATTGCACATGGCCGGATGCCGCATCCTGATGCAGTGAGAGTAGAAGAGTTCATTAATTATTTTCCAAGTGCTTCGAATGAGAAATTAACGTCAATAACGGGTTCTCCTTTTTCTGCCGGTTATGAGCTGGCACCCAGCCCATGGAATACAGATAAGGTTCTGTTAAGAGTTAATATTAAAGCAAATGATGTCAATTTTAATCAATTACCGCCGTCGAATCTTGTTTTTCTGATAGATACGTCCGGTTCGATGGATGGTGAAGACAGGCTGGATTTGCTTAAACAGTCATTAAAGTTACTGGTAAATGAACTGCGTCCGCAAGATAAGGTTTCTATTGTTACTTATGCCGGAAGTGCCGGAGTGGCGCTGGAATCTACCTCTGGTAGTAATAAAGCCAAAATTATGGCTGCCATTAATAAACTTGAAGCTAGGGGCAGTACCGCTGGCGGAGAAGGGCTGCAGCTGGCTTACAAGATGGCTGAACGGGGCAAAGTAAAAGGTGGAATCAATCGGATATTGCTGGCTACTGATGGTGATTTTAATGTTGGTATTAATAGCACAGAAGAGCTGAAAGCATTTGTCAGCAGAGAAAAAGAAAAGGGTATAACATTATCTACACTTGGTTTTGGTACTAATAATTTCAATGATGCAATGATGGTTCAGATTGCCGATGCAGGTAATGGTAATTACAGCTATATCGATAGTCTCGAAGAAGCGCAAAAGGTATTGCAGGAGGAGATGAGTGCCACTTTGGTTACGGTAGCTAAAGATGTCAAAGCTCAGATCGAATTTAACCCGGCTCAGGTACTCGAGTATCGCCAGATTGGTTATGAAAAACGGCAGTTAAAGCAGGAAGATTTTAATAATGATAAAGTTGATGCAGGTGATATTGGTGCAGGGAAAAAGCTGACGGTTTTATATGAACTGACGCTGGCCGGTGGTAAACCAAGTATTGATCCTTTACGTTATCAGAGCAAAAAATCTGCAACAGCTACAAATGCAAACAATAATGAAATTGCTTTTCTTAAATTACGCTGGAAAGCACCACGTGGTCAAAAAAGTGAACTGGCTTCCCTGCCTATAGAAAAGAAAGCTCTGGCCAGTTCTTTTGCTAAAGCCGGAGTAGAAACACGGTTTATGGCCGCAGTAGCAGCATACGGACAAAAATTGCGTAATAATCCTGAACTGTCTAAAACATCTTATCAGCAGATAGCAAGCTGGGCAAATAATGCCAAAGGTGAGGATAAGCAGGGCTACCGTGCTGAATTTGTAAAATTAGTCAGAAAGGCAGCTGCTCTGGAAGATAAAAACAACTAAGGTATGATTCAGTAGCATATTAAATTCTATTTCTAATAGAAAATAAACAGAGTTATTGAACCGGATAGTTTAATAACTAAAAAAGCCAGTTTTTTAAAGCTGGCTTTTTCGTTTTTATTGCTTATGAATCAGTCTTGTTTGCTCACTACAATTATCAGATTTGATAGATACAAACATTTATGCTTTTGAAGTAATTTAAAGGTTGTAATTTATTTCAGTAATAAAAATAATTATTTTTAGTTTAATTCAATTCAACTATTGTCTGGTTTATGTTCTGCAATCAGAATCTGTATTGTTCAGGTCATGATATGCAGTATGTATTCTGAATGTATAAAACCAATAATTATTGGGAAAAAATAAAATACAAGGTTTGGCTGTTAGATGAATATCTGTGTATTTTGTAAATAAATTTTATATCGTATTATTTTTGCAATGCTAGAGATAAATCCGGACAAATTATGTCGTAATTAGTGTGTATACAGGTATGAAAAGCAAGATTCCGGGCTGAGGTGTTGATATAAGTAATGATTTATCCGAACCAATATAATCTGAGTATAATCAGTTTTGTCAGCATGTTTAGCTGATTATCAGGTTTTTATGAAATCCGCCGGGTAAGCACTCATCGGATTGTAAATGGCATTATTATGAAAAATATACTTTCAATTCAGTCTCACGTGGTATTTGGTCATGCAGGTAACAGTGCTACTGTTTTTCCTATCCGTCGGTTAGGTGTCAATGTCTGGCCATTAAATACAGTACAGTTTTCTAACCATACTCAGTACAAGCAATGGAAAGGTATGGTAATGCCGGCTGCACATTTACTGGATATTGCAGATGGTATTGCTGCAATTGATGAATTAAAAAATTGTGATGCTGTACTAAGTGGTTATATGGGTTCAGCTGAGCAAGGCAATGCGATTACTGATATTGTCAGAAAAGTGAAACAGGCTAACCCGCAAGCCATTTATTTTTGTGATCCGGTAATGGGACATCCGGAAAAAGGCTGTATTGTGGCAGGTGGTGTAGCTGAATTTTTGTGTGATGTGGCTTTGCCGCTGAGTGATATGATTGCGCCGAATCTGTTTGAGCTGGAAGAATTGAACAACAAACAACGTATTCATAATGTTGAGGAAGCAGTTGCAGCCTGCCGTGCTTTATGCAATAAAGGTCCGCGGGTGGTTCTGGTGAAACATTTGAGCCGTGCCGGCTATAAGACAGACTGTTTTGAAATGCTGCTGGTCACTGCTGAGGAAGCATGGCATATTCACCGGCCACTGGTGGATTTTGGTGAGCGGCAGCCGGTAGGTGTGGGAGATATGACCAGTGGTATTTTTCTGGCTGACTATCTGTCCGGTAAGACCTTGCTGGAGTCATTTGAGCATACTACTGCTGCAGTATACGGCGTTATGCTGGAAACTCTAAAATGCCGGCAGTATGAGTTGCAAGTGGTCGCTGCTCAGGAAGAAATTGCTCATCCTATACATCGCTTTCAGGCTGAGAAAATAGCCTGATTGATTTATATATTTATCATAATGATGATAATTTTTGTGCTGCCGGTAAGAAATCCTTACCGGCATAATTTTATTTCTAAGAATTATTTTCTGTTTGAGTGTAGTTGCGCTGCCCAAAAATTGCACTGCCTACCCGTACATGAGTAGCTCCGCAAGCTATAGCAATACTTAAATCCGCGCTCATACCCATTGATAATACATCAACAGCAAAACCGGCCTGGTGCAAGTACTGTAACAGGTTTTGCATCTGATGGAACTGTTGTTGTAATTCAGTGTCTGTGCTACCAGCCTTGGCTACACACATAAGTCCGCGCAGTTTAAGACGCGGTAATTCGCTGATCATATTAGCCAGTGTCAGTAATTCGCTTTTATTTGGGCTAATACCATGTTTATTGCTTTCTGCTGAAATATTCACCTCAATACAGACATTGAGGGGCGGTAAATATTCAGGACGCTGCTCATGCAGCCGCCGGGCAATTTTTTCACGATCAATAGTGTGTACCCAGTGTGCCCGTTCTGCCACAATTCGGCTTTTATTTGACTGAATATGCCCTATCATGTGCCAGACAACATCCAGCTCAGCGAGCTGACTGGTTTTTTCGCTGAATTCCTGAATATAGTTTTCACCAAAATCATGCTGACCAGCCTCATATAAAGTAATGATATCATTGGCAGGAAAGGTTTTACTGACAGCAATCAGCTGTACCGGCTGTGGAGCCGCAGTTTGCCGACAGACATCATTTATGTTTGCCAGTACCTGTTGCCAGTGTTGAATTAAGATGTCTGTATTTTTCATAATTAATGGTGTTTTTCAAATTTTCTGATTAAATCTAAGTATATTTGTAAAAATTTTGACATAGTCACAAATATTTTCATTTTAAAGATACGACAACTTGATTAAAATAAGAACCATATTTTGTGCCTGTATCATGCAGGCAAGCATAATGGAGTAAATATGCAGATAACCGATTTATTGGCCTTCGGCGTTAAAAATAAAGCTTCCGACTTGCATCTGAGTGCTGGTCTGCCTCCCATGATACGCGTTAATGGTGATATCCGCCGTATCAATCTGCCTGAACTGAGTGCAGAAGAAGTAGGCAAAATGATTGCTTCTATCATGAACGATTATCAGCGCAAGGAATATCAGCAAAACCTAGAAACTGACTTTTCGTTCGAATTGCCCAATGTATCGCGGTTCCGTGTGAATGCCTTTAATACTGAACGCGGTCCTGCAGCCGTTATGCGTACTATTCCGAGTAAAGTTCTTACACTTGAAGAACTGAGGGCTCCGGCAATTTTTCAGAAAATTGCAGAACTGCCGCGCGGGCTGGTACTGGTAACCGGTCCTACTGGTTCCGGTAAGTCAACTACACTGGCAGCAATGATCGACTACATCAATAATAATGATGCCGGTCATATTCTAACAATTGAAGACCCGATTGAGTTTGTACATCAAAGTAAAAAATCGTTGGTAAACCAGCGTGAACTGCATCAGCATACTCATAGTTTCGCCAATGCCCTGCGTTCGGCACTGCGTGAAGATCCGGATGTGATTCTGGTAGGCGAAATGCGTGACCCTGAAACGATTGGTCTGGCCTTAACTGCTGCCGAAACAGGTCACTTGGTGTTTGGTACTTTGCATACCACAGGTGCTGCTAAAACCGTTGACCGTATTGTGGATGTATTCCCTGCAGGCGAAAAAGAAATGGTTCGTTCTATGCTGTCAGAAAGTTTGCAGGCAGTGATTTCTCAGACTCTGCTAAAAACCAAAGATGGTAACGGCCGTGTGGCAGCACATGAAATTATGATCAGTAATCCGGCAGTACGTAACCTGATTCGGGAAAACAAAATTGCTCAGATCAACTCTACTTTACAAACTGGTCAGAAATTCGGAATGCAGACACTCGATCAGTGTTTACAGCAATTAGTGCGTGAAAACCGTATTAGTATAGATGTTGCACGTGCCAAAGCAGTAAGTCCGGATCAGCTGGTAGGCTAATTGTTTGTTGTTTTTATATAGGAAAGTGTATTGATATGGGTACGTTGAAAGGTTCTGCTGAGGAGTCGTCCGCTTTATCTGATCTACTTGCAGATATGGTTAATCATTATCAACATCCTGCAGCAACCGGTGCTGCCGATACTTCTGCTTCCGGTACAGCTGCCAATACATCCACAGTGACAACAGAACAACCGGTTTTGCAGTCTAATGCTGTTGCAAAAGAGGTTACGGTAACGACAGCAAACCAAATATCAGCGCCGAATACAACAGCCACAACAGCAACTGCCGGAAATATGACAAAATCTGCTGTTACAGCAGTATCACAAACTGAAAAAGCTGTATCTGTACCGGTTGCAGAACGTATTCCTGCAAAGACTTCCGTTACTTCTGAAATCAATACAATGACAAAACCTACAAGCACAATGACAGATTCACATACACCCGATATCAGTGCAGCAGCTTCTGCCAGTACTCATACTTCCCTTACTCTGGAACGGGAAACTATCCATCTTCATCCGGTACTGGAAAAAATGGCTGTGGAAGCTGTGCGTTTAAATGCTGCTGATATCTTTATCAGTCCCGGATTCCCGCCATCATGGAAAATTGATGGTAAGATCACACCGGCGCCTACTAAGCCTTTAACTGCTGATGAAACTGCCAAAATTGCTATGTCAACCATGACCATGGCGCAACGTCAGCGGTTTATCCAAGAACTGGATCTGAACTATTCCATTATTGCTAAAAATGGCGTGCGCTTCAGGGTAAATGCCTATCATGAACAAGGTCGGGTAGGCATGGTACTGCGCCGGATTACCACCGATATTCCAACTACTGAAAGCCTTTTTCTCCCACCGGTGCTAGACGAGCTGGTAATGAAAAAACGCGGGCTGATTATTCTTGCCGGTCCTACCGGTAGCGGTAAATCCACTACTATGGCTGCTATGCTGGATTATCGCAATGCTAATTCTGCCGGCCATATTCTGACTATTGAAGATCCGATTGAATATGTTCATAAACCTAAGAAAAGCATTATTACTCATCGCGAGGTAGGCGTAGATACGCTGAGCTGGGATAATGCTATGCAAAGTGCACTGCGTGAGGCTCCTGATGTAGTCTGTGTGGGGGAGGTGCGCAGTGATGAAAGCATGGAGTATGCATTAAAGCTGGCTCAAACTGGCCACTTATGCTTTTTTACTCTGCATGCCAGCAGTGCAAATCAGGCTATTGAACGTATTCTGAACTTTTATCCGGAAGAGCAGCATAAACAAGTATTGATGGATTTGGCACTGAATCTGGTATGTATTATTGGTCAGCGCCTGGCTTCGAAAAAAGATGGTAAAGGCCGTCGTGCTGTGGTTGACTTGCTTATTAATACTGCTACTGTTCAGGACTATATCTACAAAGGTGAATTAATGCAGATAAAAGAACTGATGGCTAAAGCAGGTAATGATGGCATGCAAACTTTCGATCAATGTCTGTTCCAGTTATATGCTGATGGTATTATTGATTTTGACGAAGCCTTACGTCAGTCTGATTCACCCAATGACTTACGTTTACGTATTAATCTGTATGAACAGGGTGAAAAGGGTGCGGCAATCTTTGATACTGGGGCAGATTTGAATCTGATTTAAACTGATTAAATTTATTAATCAGCTATGATTTCGAATATTCAGGCAAAGCTATATGCTTTGCCTGTTATATTATCGGCTTGATCTATCAGCTTGTAATTTTAACTGTATTTACTACGGAATAATCAATCACCATGAAAGCCATGATTCTTGCTGCCGGACGCGGTGAGCGTATGCGTCCACTGACAGATACTTGTCCGAAACCATTGCTGAATGTTGGTGGTATACCTTTAATTGCCCATCATTTACGGCGGTTAAAGGCAGCCGGATTTACTGATATTGTTATTAATCATGCCTGGCTTGGACAGCAAATCGAAGATACTCTAGGTTCAGGGCGTACTTATGGCGTGAATATCCGTTATTCTGCGGAAGCTGAGGGTGGGTTGGAAACAGCCGGAGGGATTGCCACGGCCTTACCTTTATTGGGGCATGCCCCTTTTCTGGTCATAAACGGAGATGTTTTAACTGATATTGATTTTGCACAGGCGTTAAAGATTAGTAAAAAGTTACAGCAAACAGGTAAGCTGGCACATCTATGGCTGGTTAATAATCCGGTACATCATCCGGAGGGTGATTTTAGTCTGACGGACCAAGGAGATGTTGTTGAACGGCAGCCAGAAAACCTGACATTTACTTTCAGTGGTGTAGGTGTTTATCATCCTGCTCTTTTTAATGAGATACCAAGATATACCCGGGCTAAACTGGCACCTTTGTTGCGTACAGCTATGCAAACCGGGCTGGTGAGCGGAGAGTATTATGACGGTTATTGGCTGGATGTAGGTACAGTAGAGCGATTGCAACAAGCAAATCAATGGTTTGCTAAAAAAATATCATGAATCACTAACAGGTATGATTAATATACGGTAACATAATTTACTCAACTGGCAGAGCGAATATCCGTTTTATAAGATAGTGTCACAACCTGTCAGCATAAATTATTGTTTTTCAGTGATTAAGTAGTAAAGCATGCAAAAACAGCCGACAGAGCAAACTCATATTCGAATTCTGGGCGTTGATCCTGGCAGCCGAGTTACCGGCTTTGGAGTGATTGATGTCATCGGTAGCCAGCATATTTATGTGGCTTCCGGTTGTATTAAAACGACTTTAGGTGCCCCATTAGCTGAGCGTATCCGCATAATCGTTCAAAATTTACGTGAGGTGATTACAACCTATCAGCCAACGCAAACTGCTGTAGAACAGGTTTTTGTCAATGTTAATCCTGCTGCAACACTGGTACTGGGACAGGCTCGTGGAGCAGTATTGGCAGCATTAACCCTGGGAGAGCTGCCTGTATTTGAATATACTGCATTACAGGTCAAACAGGCTGTGGTAGGTAAGGGGAAAGCTGCTAAAGAACAGGTGCAGCATATGGTGGTGCAAATGCTGTCACTGTCGGGTACGCCTCAGGCTGATGCTGCGGATGCTTTAGCGGTAGCACTAACTCATGCTTTACGAAATTATAGTCTGGCTTCAAGAATTCAACAGGGACTAACCATTAAATCTGGTCGTTTTCGTTGAATTCTGTCCGCCAGACGATATTCTACTATTTGTCAAAGTACCTATTTCTATTTTCTATGTGCAAAACAATACTATTAGTAACTTATAATTTTTGTTGATAAAATCTATAACGCTGTTGGTGGTAAATAGATGGTAAATTCGTTGATAGGCTGAAGTAAAACGCTGTAGGGATGCTGCTGTTCATCCTGATTAACTAAATTCATTCTACTTAACAGGCCAAATTGTGCTGACTCAAGTTTTGCCGGCTTTACGTCCAGTCGATCATGCCAAACACGGTAAGTTCCCAATTTGCCATTACGCCGGTAGTAGAAGCCGGCCAGTGGATGAGTCAGATATACCAATGCAGTTTCATTATCAGGAAACCCCTGAAAATGAAATTGTTGGTCTGGCTGCTGGCTTAATTGTACCTGTGCAGGTGCCCAGTCAGACTCTGTATGCATTTCATAATGCTGGTAACATTTGTAAAGTGGGTCAAAGTGACAATTGAAACTTATTTTGCCCCGATGCCAAGGTAATTTCCATACATTACGGGGTACCATAATCGTCCAGGAATCCAGAGTTGTGCCTAAAAACCAGACACAGCGTTCACCAGTAGTGGTATCTATAATATAAATTCTATAGTTGGTTTGCCCCATGGTAAAAACAGGGAATGGATAAACGGCTGAAGTGAAATCAACATCCATAAAAGGTACTACTGATAACAAGCCTTTTTGCTCACCATTAATTATGACACTATCCAGCTGAAAACGTGATGGAAATAATCCTGCAAATCTTTCTGCATCAATCGCGTAAGTAATAATAGCAAAATGTTTTAATTTACAGTCTACATCTATGCCTGATGGAGCCGGACGCGGATGCAGAAAATCTTTAAATTTAAGAGGCGTTAGCATATCAATACCTTTAATTCTTATCTGGAAATCTAATCAGTATCAGGAGTCATAAATTTTCCTAAATTTAGTATATATATTAAATTTACAAAAGTAAACATTAATTAAAATAAATTATTAAATTTATTTTAAATATTACATTATAAAAAATAATAATTTCATATCATAAATTAATTTTTGTATATATAAAGAATATTAGATAAAATTATATTTTTAAAAGCTAATTAATTAGCTTATGGTAAACGGGGAATTATCTATTTAATATGTTTGTCATAATTGTAAAATTATTTGATTTGAATATTATGTGAATAAATAATAATAAAAAACAAAATTTGTTTATTTTTAATAATTTTGTCATAATCAAATGTAATAAATATTAAAAATATAATATGGATACACAAGAACGCCTAGCCTGGATTGAATTGGCATTGACTCCGTATGTAGGTGCTGAAACTTTTCTTCGCATAATTAAATATTTTGGTTCCGCGCAAAATGCTCTTAGTGCATCGGCTGCTGAAATATCGCCTTTTTGTCAACGGCAAATCAGTAAGTATTGGCATAGTGATGTAGCAAAGCAGGCAACTGAAGCAGCTATAGAATGGGAGCAAGCGCATACTGATGCACGTTTATTACTACTAGCAGATAATGATTTTCCGGCAATGCTAACCAAGGGTTTAACACCGCCTCCATTATTGTTTGTTCGTGGTGATAGTCAGTGTTTGCATCAACCTGCTTTATCAATTGTTGGTAGTCGGCATGCAACACCACAAGCCATGCGCATTACACATGATTTTGCAGCTGCACTGGCACGGAAAGGTGTAACAATTGTTTCAGGTATGGCTGGTGGCGCAGATACAGCAGCACATCAGGGTGCTTTGCAGGCGATGGGTACAACAGTGGCAGTTTGGGGTACAGGTATTGACAGAGTATATCCGGCACGCAATAAAAATTTAGCGGCACAAATTGCTGCTCATGGCTGTATTATTTCTGAATTTCCTTTAGGTACTCGTCCTTCTCCGGGAAATTTTCCACGACGTAACCGCTTGATTGCTGCACTTAGCCAGGGTACGCTGGTAGTTGAAGCCGCTACTGAATCAGGTTCATTGATTACTGCAAGACTGGCCGGAGAAATGGGGCGGGAAGTTATGGCGATACCCGGTTCTATTGATAATCCTTTAAGTAAAGGCTGTCACGCATTAATCAAACAGGGTGCCAAATTAGTAGAAAATCTGGAAGATATTTTGCAGGAATGTCCACGCCTCTTGCAAAAAAAAGATTTGCAATCATATAGCAATCGTCCTCATCTGCAAACTGATGATATAAGTAAATCATCTACAAATACTGATAGTTCAGAAGATTTATTATCAGTTCATTCATCAGATTGTATACTTAACCCGATGGAGCAGCAGGTGCTGGACGGACTGGGTTACGGCATAATGCATCCGGATATGTTAGTTACAGCACTTGGCATGGCTGCTACAGATGTGTATGCTCATCTCGTGACATTGGAGCTTGGTGGCTGGATTACCACTCTGCCAGGCGGCTGTTATCAACGCATTAAATCTTGAGAGGAAAGCAAATGATTGATGTAATAGCGTTTTTGATTGAGCACTTTCAAGACGTTGATGCATTTCCACCGCGTAAAGACTTAGGCGTATTGTTGGAAGAAGTCGGTTTTAATGATGAAGAAATCGGCGACGCTTTATCCTGTCTGGACGATTTGCGTTTTGAACCATTAATTCCGGCAGAAAAGTTACGCAATAGCACTGGATCACGCATTTATAATAATGAAGAGCTCGATGCGCTTCCGCTTGAAGTGCGTGGACTGGTACATTTTCTGGAGCAGAATGGTGCTCTTAATCCTGAGCAGCGTGAATTTGTACTCAATGCCCTGATGAACTTACCTTACGAAGATATTACGGTGGATCATGCTAAAGTATTAGCTTTACTGGTGTTATGGGCACACCGCTCAGAATTACCGGTGCTGATAGGTGATGAATTAATGGCTGCGCTCAATGGTGAAGCCGTCATGCAGTAAGTTACTGAAGCGATACAGTTGCATGAAAGCTTTCAGTCAGCGTGTCTGAAAGCTTTTTGCATTGTTCAAATGTATTTATTAGAATAATCCAGACTAACAACATATCACAAATATTTAAATTACGAATGTGAGCCTGAACTAATGGCAAAAAACCTGTTGATTGTTGAATCTCCATCTAAAGCGAAAACGCTGAAGAAATATTTAGGTAGCGATTTTGAAATTCTCGCTTCCTACGGTCACGTGCGTGATCTGGTTCCTAAAAGCGGTGCAGTGGATCCAGAAAATGACTTTACTATGAAATACCAGTTAGTAAGTCGTAATGCCAAACATCTCGATGCAATTGTGGCTGCAGCTAAAGAGGCTGATGCATTGTATCTGGCTACCGACCCGGATAGGGAAGGTGAAGCCATCTCATGGCATTTGCAGGAAATACTGAAATCCAAACGTGGTCTGAAAAACTTGCAGCCAAAGCGGGTAGTGTTTCATGAAGTGACCAAAAAAGCTGTACTAGATGCAGTAGCCCATCCGCGTGAACTGTCACAAACGCTGGTAGATGCGCAGCAGACAAGACGGGCACTGGATTATCTGGTAGGTTTTAATCTGTCACCTTTATTGTGGAAAAAAATTCGTCGTGGCTTATCTGCTGGCAGAGTACAAAGCCCAGCATTACGCATGATTTGTGAACGAGAAGAGGAAATCCGCGAGTTTACTGCACAGGAATACTGGACTGTACACCTTGACAGCCATAAAGCACGTACTAAATTTACCGCTAAACTAACCCATTGGCAGGGGCAGAAGCTGGAACAATTTGACATTTCTGATGAAGAACGTCAGCAAGGTATTGTTTCAGCTTTGGCCGGTCAACCAGCACATGTATCTAACGTAGAAAAGAAAAAGCGCAGCCGTAATCCTGCTGCTCCATTTACCACCTCAACTATGCAGCAGGAAGCAGTACGTAAGCTGAGTATGACAACTGATCGTACCATGCGTACCGCACAGCAGTTATATGAAGGTGTGGATGTCGGACAAGGAGCAGTGGGTCTGATTACGTATATGCGTACCGATTCAGTTAGTCTCTCAGATGAAGCTGTAACAGAAATACGTCATTATATTGACAACAAAATCGGTAATGAATTTTTACCTTCATCGCCCAAAATATACAAAACCAAATCTAAAAATGCACAGGAAGCGCATGAGGCTATTCGTCCTACCTCAGTGTATCGCACGCCAGAAGCAGTAAAACCATTTCTGACTGCCGACCAGTTTCGCCTGTATCAGATGATATGGCAGCGGGCAGTGGCCTGTCAGATGGCGCCTGCACGCTTTGATACTACCAGTGTTGATATTGTTGTAGGTAAAGGTATCTTCAGAGTAACCGGTCAGGTACAAACTTTTGCCGGTTTCCTCAGTGTCTATGAAGAGGGTGTGGACGACAGCGAAGAAGATGAGAATGCCAAAAAATTGCCGGAACTTCATGAGGGTGACATTTTGCCGGTTGACAGGATTTTTGGCGAGCAACATTTTACCCAGCCACCACCGCGTTATTCTGAAGCCAGTCTGGTTAAAGCATTGGAAGAATATGGTATTGGTCGCCCATCAACTTATGCCAGTATTATTTCCACACTAAAAGAGCGGGAATACGTTACTCTGGAACAGAAACGTTTTATGCCCACTGATACCGGTGAAGTGGTTAATAAATTTCTGACCGAACATTTCGGTCAGTATGTGGATTATAACTTTACTGCCAGACTGGAAAATCAGCTGGATGATATTGCCGGCGGTAAGCGGGAATGGAAACCCGTAATGCAGCAGTTCTGGAAAGGCTTTGATAAAGAAATCAAAGCTAAGGAAGATATACCCCGCGCAGAATTAACTGCCGAAAATCTGGATGAAATCTGTCCTAAATGCGGTACCCATCAATTACAAATTAAATTTGGTAAGCGCGGGCGTTTTATTGCATGCAGCGGTTATCCGGAATGTGACTACACCCGCAATGTTAATGAAACAGCCGAGGAAGCAGCAAAGGCAGCAGAAGAACCGACAGTTGTAGAAGGGCGGGTTTGCCCGAAGTGTGAAGGACAACTGGTATATAAACGCGGACGCTACGGTAAATTTATTGGTTGTGCCAATTATCCTAAATGTAAATATATTGAACCGCTTGAAAAGCCAAAAGACACGGGTATTGAGTGCCCTAAATGTCATAAAGGCAGTCTGATTGAGCGTAAAAGCCGTTATGGTAAATTATTTTACAGTTGTAATACTTATCCGGATTGTGATTATGCTGTCTGGAATCCGCCGGTTAAAGAAAACTGTCCGCAGTGTGGCTGGCCAATAATGACCATCAAAACAACTAAGCGGCGCGGAACTGAAAAAGTGTGTCCGCAAAAAGAGTGCGGTTATACGGAGCAGATTGAGCCACCTGCACCAAAAGAATAAATCAGGCTGCTTTAAGAAATTAGATGTATCAAGACTTTCAGAATGCCTGAAAGTCTTTTTTTATCGGAGTGAGTATACGTGGCAAAAGTACAGCATCAGCATCGCAATCAGGTACGCATTATTGGCGGTACTCATCGCGGACGTAAATTAACATTTCCGGCAGCCGAAGGATTGCGTCCGACTGCAGATAGCGTGCGTGAACGATTGTTTAACTGGCTGGGACAGGATTTAACCGGAATGGCAGTTCTGGACCTTTTTGCCGGTAGCGGGGTAATGGGGCTGGAGGCTGCATCACGAAATGCTGCCAAAGTTACTATGATAGAAAAAAATCGTCAGGTTGCTGCGGCAATAAAAAGTAATGTGCAACAATTGAATTTTGGGCAGATAGAGCTTATCTGTACAGAAGCACACAGTTTTCTCATAAATAATCACCAACAATTTAACATAGTATTTCTCGATCCGCCGTATGTCTGGCAGCAATGGCATGAACTGCTGGATGCTCTTTCATTACATTTGCTTCCGAATGCGCGCGTATACATGGAAAGTAACACATTACCTGTACTTCCTGCTGGCTGGGAGGTACTTAAACAAGGAAAGTCAGGTATAAGTCGTTTTGAATTATTGACTTATCATAAAATTGATGCTGAATAGAGAGAAAGGCGGGATTGCAGGAGAGAAAACAAAATAGTGCTATAATCCGCGCCCAACGGTTTAGAGTTAAATTTAACGATAAAGGAAAAACATGTCACTCTTGATAACAGATGAGTGCATTAACTGCGATGTATGTGAGCCTGAGTGCCCGAACAACGCTATTTATCAGGGTGATGAGATTTATGAAATCACCCCGGAGCGCTGTACACAGTGTGTAGGCCATTATGATGAGCCGCAATGCCAGCAGGTTTGCCCGGTAGACTGTATCATTATTGATGAAGAACATCCGGAAAGCGAAGAAGAGCTGGAAGCAAAATATCAGCAGCTAATGGCGGAAAAAGAGTAAATTTTTCCAAGCATGAAATGTATTTGAAACAGTTAATTACTATTTAAAGCAAAAAAAAATGCTGAATAGACTTGACGAAGTGGCAAATGAACATTATCATGCCGTTCTCTTTTGGAGGGATTCCCGAGCGGCCAAAGGGGGCAGACTGTAAATCTGTTGCGAAAGCTTCGAAGGTTCGAATCCTTCTCCCTCCACCAAAATTCCAGTCTTACTTGTAGTTTTTTTAAGTGAGTATGCGGGTGTAGCTCAATGGTAGAGCAGAAGCCTTCCAAGCTTACGGTGAGGGTTCGATTCCCTTCACCCGCTCCAGATAAGTAAATACCTACCGTACGCCCATGTAGCTCAGGGGTAGAGCACTCCCTTGGTAAGGGAGAGGCCGACAGTTCAATTCTGTCCATGGGCACCATTAGAATTGATAAACCTAATCATCTTTAGATAGGAAGTAGCCATGGCTAAAGAAAAATTCGAGCGGAGCAAACCGCACGTAAACGTTGGCACCATTGGTCACGTTGACCATGGTAAAACCACTTTGACAGCTGCAATGTGTACCATTCTGTCCCAGAAATTTGGTGGTGCGGCCAAAGCTTATGATCAGATTGACAATGCCCCGGAAGAAAAAGCCCGTGGTATTACTATTAATACATCACACGTAGAATACGAAACCGCAGAACGTCACTATGCGCACGTTGACTGCCCGGGACACGCTGACTACGTGAAAAACATGATTACCGGTGCTGCCCAGATGGACGGTGCGATTCTGGTGGTTTCTGCAGCTGACGGTCCAATGCCACAAACCCGTGAGCACATCCTGTTAGCCCGTCAGGTAGGTGTACCTTACATTATCGTTTACATGAACAAATGTGACATGGTAGACGATGAAGAGTTGCTGGAACTGGTAGAAATGGAAATTCGTGACCTGTTGTCAAGCTACGAATTCCCGGGTGATGATGTTCCTTTGATTAAAGGTTCAGCTCTGAAAGCACTGGAAGGTGACCAGTCAGACATTGGTGAGGCTTCAATTATGGCTTTGGCAGATGCACTGGACAGCTATATTCCTACACCGGAACGTGCAGTAGACAAACCATTCCTGTTGCCGATTGAAGACGTATTCTCAATTTCAGGTCGTGGTACCGTGGTTACTGGTCGTGTAGAACGCGGTGTAATCAATGTAGGTGACGAAATTGAAATCGTTGGTTTGAAGGATACCCAGAAAACCACATGTACTGGTGTTGAAATGTTCCGCAAATTGCTGGATCAGGGTCAGGCAGGTGATAACGTAGGTGTATTGCTGCGTGGTACCAAACGTGAAGAAGTAGAACGTGGTCAGGTACTGGCAAAACCGGGCAGCATCACTCCGCACACCAAATTCAAAGCAGAAGTATACGTACTGAGCAAAGAAGAAGGTGGTCGTCATACACCGTTCTTTGCGAACTACCGTCCGCAGTTCTATTTCCGTACAACAGACGTAACTGGCGCAGTAAGTCTGGCAGAAGGTGTGGAAATGGTAATGCCGGGAGAGAATGTAACGATAGATGTAGAACTGATTCATCCGATTGCGATGGAAGAAGGCTTACGCTTTGCGATTCGTGAAGGTGGCCGAACAGTTGGTGCCGGTGTGGTTGCTAAAGTTATCGCTTAAAGTTTTGTAGGCCAGTAGCTCAATTGGTAGAGTATCGGTCTCCAAAACCGAGGGTTGGGGGTTCGAGACCCTCCTGGCCTGCCAAAAAATCAGACTAATCGGCCAATGGTCGGTTAGTCTTTTTTGTATTAATTAAAAGGTGGTTATATGGACAACAAAACATCGAAAGATGTAGGAGCCAAAACCAAAGCACAATTAAAAGCTGAAGCTAAGCAACAGCAGGAGTTGGAAGTCAAACGTAATAAATGGTTTGATTTATTGAAATATCTTCTCTCTGCTATATTGGTTGCCGCTGGTATTCAGGCATTCTATGCTCTTGATGCGCAATTGCCACTTTATATCCGTTATTTATTTCCATTGGTAGGTGTAGTAGCAGCCATTGTAATTGTATTTTTTTGGAGTACGGGTGGACGCAAACTTACTGCTTATGTGCGCGACTGTGTATCGGAAGCCAGAAAAGTAGTTTGGCCAGAGCGTAATGAGGCATTGCGCATGACCCTGTTTGTGCTGATATTTGTTGCTGTCTTGTCGTTATTTATTTGGGGTGTTGACAGCCTGATTTCATGGTTGTTATTTGACATCTTTATGAGGAGAAGCTGATCATGGCAAAACAGTGGTATGTTGTACACGCTTATTCCGGTTTTGAAAAAAATGTACAAAAAACCTTAAAAGAGCGCATTGAGCGTGAAGGAATGGGTGAATATTTTGGTCAGATACTGGTGCCGGTTGAAGAAGTTGTAGATATAAAAAACGGGCGTCGCAGTATTACTGAACGTAAATTTTTTCCTGGTTATGTTCTGGTAGAAATGGATATGACCGATGCTTCATGGCATTTGGTTAAAAATACACCACGTGTGACTGGCTTTATTGGTGGAACAGCCAATAAACCATTACCTATTTCAGCTCGTGAAGTGGATGCTATTTTGCATCAGGTGCAAAGTGGAGTAGAAAAACCGAAACCAAAAGTCCTCTTTGATGTTGGTCAGCAAGTGCGGGTAAATGAAGGTCCGTTTAAAGACTTTAATGGTGTTGTAGAAGAAGTCAATTACGAACGCAATAAACTGCGTGTTGCTGTGCAGATATTTGGACGTGAAACACCGGTTGAGCTGGAATTTTCTCAGGTAGAGAAAATTTAACTGCAATAATGCAACATAAACTAACCTGTGCTTGTAAGGAAAAGGTTTTTTCTTTATAATCACGGGTCTTGCTTTTGGGGAGCAGCATTTGCTGCGTCATACCCGTTTATTTGGAGTTTAAATCAAGTGGCAAAAAAAATTGTAGGCTATATCAAACTGCAGATTCCTGCAGGTAAAGCCAATCCGTCTCCTCCGGTAGGTCCGGCGCTGGGTCAGCGTGGTCTGAATATTATGGAATTCTGTAAAGCCTTTAATGCGGCTACGCAGAATGTTGAGCCGGGTCTGCCGGTTCCGGTAGTGATTACTGCATTTGCAGATAAATCATTTACCTTTGTAATGAAAACGCCACCGGCTTCTATTTTGCTGAAAAAAGCAGCTGGTCTGCAAAAAGGTAGTTCAAATCCATTAACCCAGAAAGTGGGTAAAGTGACTCGTGCACAATTGGAAGAAATCGCCAAGACTAAAGAGCCTGATTTAACTGCTGCTGATCTGGATGCGGCGGTACGCACCATTGCCGGTAGTGCCCGTTCAATGGGTTTAGATGTGGAGGGTGTGTAAATGGCTAAGCTTTCAAAACGCATGCAGGCTATTCGTGCTGCTGTGGAAACCAATAAATTATATGCTATTGATGAAGCACTGAGTCTGGCTAAAGCTAATGCTACGGCCAAATTTGATGAATCTATCGATGTATCTTTCAATCTAGGCATTGATCCACGTAAATCTGATCAGATTGTTCGTGGTAGTGTAGTACTGCCTAAAGGTATCGGTAAAACTGTACGTGTAGCTGTATTTACTCAGGGTGCTAATGCCGAAGCTGCAAAAGCGGCTGGTGCTGATGTGGTTGGTTTCGATGATCTGGCTGCTGAAGTAAAAGCAGGTAATCTGGACTTTGATCGGGTAATTGCATCTCCTGATGCTATGCGTGTGGTAGGTCAGCTGGGTACTATTTTGGGTCCGCGTGGTTTGATGCCAAATCCGAAAGATAGTACTGTTACACCGAATGTTGCTGAAGCTGTTAAAAATGCGAAAACTGGCATACGGTATCGTACAAATAAAGATGGTATTGTACAAGCAACTATTGGTCGTGCTTCTTTTGATGTCGCTGATCTGCGTGAAAACTTTAACGCATTACTAGACGCCATTGTTAAAGCTAAACCTACTGCAGCAAAAGGTCAGTATTTGCGCAAAATCGCCGTATCCAGCACGATGGGTACAGGTCTGCGTGTTGACAGTACTTCTGTAAATAATTAAGAAGTATCGTTGAATTTTGGCAGTTTGGTCTCATATCAGACTGCCTTAAAAATTCATATAAATGTCTTACATTTATATGTTGGGCTACTTAGAAATAAGTAGATGTCCAAGACCGTAGGGAATTTGTGGTAGTAAAACAAATTTTAAAAATTAACCCTACGCAGACGGTAGTCCCGGATAATCTTGTGTAAGCTTTGCTTACGGATGTCTTTTTGGGTTGCCGCGCTGGGTGGAGTGGTATTCATATCGCTCTGATTAAAAACAGTGGGAGGTAGACCTTGAGTCTCAATATTGAAACCAAGCAAGCAGCCGTAGCCGAAATCGTAGCAGCCATTGCTAACGCTCAAACTATGGTTATTGCCGAGTATCGTGGTATCAGTGTTGCCAGTATGACCGAACTGCGTGCCAATGCTCGTAAAGCAGGTGTATACCTGCATGTGTTGAAAAACACATTAGCCCGTCGCGCTGTTGAAGGTACATCATTTGCCGCTCTGGCTGATCAGATGGTTGGTCCGTTGGTTTATGCGGTATCTGAAGACCCGGTTGCTGCTGCAAAAGTACTGCACCAGTTCTCGAAAAAAGATGAAAAAATTGTACTGAAAGCAGGTTCATATAATGGTGATCTGCTGGATGTTGCTCAGGTAGCAGAACTTGCTTCTATTCCGAGCCGCGACGAATTGCTCGCGAAATTGCTGGGTATTATGCAAGCACCTGTTTCCGGTTTTGCCCGTGCGCTTGCTGCTTTGGCTGAGAAAAAAGCCGGTGAAGAAGCTGCCTAAATTTCATCTGATTTATATTTAAATTTTTATTCTCAATTATTGGAGTTTAATAGCATGGCTATTACTAAAGAAGACATTCTGGAAGCAGTTGGTAACCTGACCGTTATGGAATTAAACGATCTGGTTAAAGCTTTTGAAGAAAAATTTGGTGTATCTGCAGCTGCTTTGGCTGTTGCTGGTGGTGGTGCTAGCGGTGGTGCTGCAGCTGCCGAAGAAAAATCTGAATTCGATGTAGTATTGACTTCTGCCGGTGCTCAGAAAGTTGGTGTGATTAAAGTTGTTCGTGCTATCACTGGTCTGGGTCTGAAAGAAGCTAAAGATCTGGTTGACGGTGCACCTAAAACTCTTAAAGAAGGTGTTTCTCAGGCTGAAGCTGACGACATTAAAAAACAACTGGAAGAAGCCGGCGCTTCTGTCGAAATCAAGTAATTTCAGTTGCGTTTTACAGGCTGGTAGCTTAGGCTACCAGCCTGCTTTCGCTTGTCTACCTCAAGTGATATTTTATAAATATTTACAAAAAAACCTTTAATTTACCTAATTTTACTCTTTTGATATTAACAGTTATCTGAGTATTTATAAAACCTTACTTGCCAAACCTCCCTACTGGAGACTGTACATGTCCTACTCTTTTACTGAAAAAAAACGTATCCGTAAAAGCTTTGCCAAACGTGCGAATGTATTAGAAGTGCCGTTTTTATTGGCTACGCAGTTGGATTCTTATACACAGTTTTTACAGATGGAAACACCCTACGACCAGCGTGCAGATGTTGGTCTTCAGGCTGCTTTTCAGTCTATTTTTCCGATTATCAGTCATAACGGTTATGCCCGCCTTGAGTTCACCCATTATGTATTAGGTGAACCAGTGTTTGACATTCCGGAATGTCAGCTGCGTGGTATTACTTATGCAGCCCCGTTGCGGGCACGTATCCGGCTGGTGATTTTGGACAAAGAGTCATCCAAACCTAATGTGGTTAAAGAAGTTCGTGAAAATGAAGTTTATATGGGTGAAATTCCGTTGATGACACCCAGTGGTTCATTCATTATTAACGGTACTGAACGCGTCATTGTTTCACAGTTGCACCGTTCTCCGGGTGTATTCTTTGAACATGACAGAGGTAAATCACATTCATCTGGTAAATTATTGTTTTCAGCACGGATTATTCCTTACCGCGGTTCCTGGCTTGACTTCGAATTTGACCCGAAAGATTTGCTGTATTTCCGTATCGACCGTCGTCGTAAAATGCCGGTAACTATTTTACTGAAAGCTCTTGGGTTTACACCGGAACAGATTCTGGACATGTTCTATGACCGTGAAAGTTACCACCTGTCTAAAGATGGTGTGCATACTGATCTGATTCCGGCACGTCTGAGAGGTGAAACTGCCAAGTTTGATCTGGTAGATAAAGACGGCAAAGTACTGGTACAAAAAGGCAAACGTATTAATGCCAAGAATATCCGTGACATTATTGCTGCAGATATTAAATGGCTGGAAGTTGAACCGGAAAGTCTGATTGGCAAGGTACTGGCTGCTGATGTGGTTGTTCCGGATACCGGTGAAATACTGGCTAAATCCAATGATGAAATCACGGAAGAGTTGCTGGCACAGTTTGATATACAGGGAATCAAAGAAATTTCAACGCTGTATATTAATGATCTGGATCAGGGTGGTTATGTTTCAAACACTTTGCGTACTGATGAAACTGAAGGTCAGCAGGCTGCACGTATTGCAATTTATCGCATGATGCGCCCGGGTGAACCGCCAACCGAAGACGCTGTTGAGGCATTGTTTAATCGCCTGTTCTTTAGTGAAGACAGCTATGACTTGTCACGTGTCGGCCGGATGAAATTCAACACCCGTACCTATCAGCAAAAATTGCTGGAAGCACAGCAAGAGTCATGGTATGGCCGTCTGATGACACAAATTTTTGCCAATGCTGATAAAGAAGGCAATCATGTACTGACTATTCCGGATATTGTATCCGTAATTGCTACACTGGTTGAATTGCGCAACGGACATGGTGAAGTAGATGATATTGACCATTTGGGTAACCGTCGCGTACGTTCTGTGGGTGAGCTGGCTGAGAACCAGTTCCGCAGTGGTCTGTCTCGTGTAGAACGTGCCGTTAAAGAACGCCTGAATCAGGCTGAATCAGAAAATCTGATGCCGCATGACCTGATTAATGCCAAACCGGTTTCTGCTGCAATCAAAGAGTTTTTCGGATCCAGTCAGTTGTCTCAGTTTATGGATCAGACTAATCCGTTGTCTGAAGTCACCCATAAACGCCGTGTATCTGCATTGGGACCCGGTGGTCTGACCCGTGAGCGTGCCGGTTTTGAAGTGCGTGACGTACATCCGACTCATTACGGTCGTGTATGTCCGATTGAAACACCTGAAGGTCCGAATATTGGTTTGATTAATTCGCTGGCAGTTTATGCCCGTACTAATAAATACGGCTTTCTGGAAACCCCTTATCGTCGAGTTGTCGACGGTAAAGTAACCAATGACATTGATTATTTGTCTGCTATTGAAGAAGGTCGTTTTGTTATTGCCCAGGCGAATGCCGATCTGGATAAAGACGGCCGGATTATCGGTGATTTGGTAACTTGCCGTGAAAAAGGTGAAACCATAATGGCAACACCGGATCGCGTACAGTATATGGACGTGGCTACCGGTCAGGTGGTTTCAGTAGCGGCTTCACTGATTCCGTTCCTTGAGCATGACGACGCCAACCGTGCTTTGATGGGTGCCAACATGCAACGTCAGGCAGTACCTTGCCTGCGTGCTGAAAAACCATTGGTTGGTACCGGTATTGAACGCTCTGTGGCTATTGACAGTGCTACAGCTATTGCGGCCAGTCGCGGCGGTGTTGTGGAATATGTGGATGCAAACCGTGTCGTAGTACGTGTTAATGATGACGAGGCTACTGCTGGTGAAGTGGGTGTGGATATTTACAATCTGGTGAAATTCACCCGTTCTAACCAGTCAACCAATATTAATCAGCGTCCTGCCGTACAGAAGGGTGATGTTATCCAGCGCGGTGATGTTATTGCGGATGGTGCTTCTACTGATTTAGGTGAGCTGGCATTGGGTCAGAATATGACTATCGCCTTCATGCCATGGAATGGTTATAACTATGAAGACTCAATTCTGATTTCAGAACGTGTCGTTGCCGGTGATCGTTATACTTCAATTCATATTGAGGAATTGAATGTGGTATCCCGTGATACCAAGCTGGGCGCCGAGGAAATTACCCGTGATATTCCGAATTTGTCTGAGCGTATGCAAAATCGTCTGGATGAATCCGGTATCGTTTACATTGGTGCTGAAGTAGAAGCCGGCGATGTACTGGTAGGTAAGGTGACACCTAAAGGTGAAACTCAGCTTACACCAGAAGAAAAACTGTTGCGTGCTATTTTTGGTGAAAAAGCCAGTGATGTAAAAGATACTTCACTGCGTATGCCTACCGGCATGAGTGGTACTGTTATTGATGTTCAGGTATTTACCCGTGAAGGTATTGAACGTGATAAACGTGCTAAAGCGATTATCGATGCAGAACTGAAACGCTATCGTCAGAATCTGACTGATCAGTTGCGCATTTTCAATGATGATGCTTTTGACCGTACTGAACGTCTGATACTGGGACAAAAAGTCAATGGCGGACCATTGAAACTGGCTAAAGGTGCAGAAGTTACTAAAGAATATCTGGCTTCATTGCCGAGCCGTCATGACTGGTTTGATATTCGTCTGAGTGATGAAAGTATTGCGAAGCAGGTGGAACTGATTAAGGAAAGTTTGCAGGCCAAGCATGAAGAATCAGATGCTCTGTATGAAATCAAGAAGAAAAAACTGACACAAGGCGATGAATTACAGCCGGGTGTACAGAAAATGGTTAAGGTGTTTATTGCCATTAAACGTCGCCTGAAAGCCGGTGACAAAATGGCCGGCCGCCATGGTAATAAAGGTGTGGTATCCCGCATTCTGCCGGTTGAAGATATGCCTTACATGGCCGACGGACGCGCTGTGGATATCGTACTGAATCCGCTCGGTGTACCAAGCCGTATGAATATTGGTCAGATTCTGGAAGTACATCTGGGCTGGGCTGCCAAAGGTATTGGTGAGCGTATTGACCGTATGCTGACAGAAAAACGTGCTGCTGATGATATTCGTGCTTTCCTTGAGAAAGTGTACAACAGCAGTGGTAAGAAAGAAGATTTATCGCAGTTTAATGACGATGAAATCATCAATCTGGCTCAGCATTTGCGTAAAGGTATGACTGTAGCTACACCGGTATTTGATGGTGCGGAAGAATCCGAAATCAAAAACATGCTGGCACTGGCTTATCCAGAGGATGATCCGGAAATTCAGAAACTGGGCTTTAATGATACCCGTACGCAGATGACACTGTATGATGGTCATACCGGAGAAGCCTTTGACCGTAAGGTGACTGTAGGGGTAATGCATTATCTGAAACTGCACCATCTGGTTGATGAAAAAATGCATGCCCGTTCTACTGGTCCGTACAGTCTGGTCACTCAGCAGCCGCTGGGTGGTAAAGCTCAGTTCGGTGGTCAGCGTTTTGGTGAGATGGAGGTTTGGGCACTGGAAGCTTATGGTGCTGCCTATACTCTGCAGGAAATGCTGACTGTGAAATCAGATGACGTCACCGGTCGTACCAAAATGTATGAAAACATTGTTAAAGGCGAGTACAAGATTGATGCCGGCATGCCGGAATCATTCAATGTGTTACTGAAAGAGATTCGCTCTTTAGGCCTGGATATGGATTTGGAACGTTACTAACCGACACCGGTCGTATACAGTGTGTCAGGCATACTGTATACGGCATCGTCAGGAGCAAATATGAAAGCTTTATCAGACTTATTTAATCCGCTGCAAAATGCCAGTGCCGAAGAAGAATTTGACGCAATTAAAATCGGCATTGCTTCGCCGGATACCATTCGTTCTTGGTCGTACGGTGAAGTGAAAAAACCGGAAACGATTAATTACCGTACTTTTAAACCGGAACGTGACGGCTTGTTTTGTGCCAAGATTTTTGGCCCGATTAAAGATTATGAATGTTTGTGTGGTAAATACAAACGTCTGAAATTTCGCGGGGTAACCTGTGA
This sequence comes from Snodgrassella sp. W6238H11, assembly GCF_016100525.1. Taxonomy (NCBI): domain Bacteria; kingdom Pseudomonadati; phylum Pseudomonadota; class Betaproteobacteria; order Neisseriales; family Neisseriaceae; genus Snodgrassella; species Snodgrassella sp. W6238H11. Next base: position 100,657 of record NZ_JACFSH010000005.1, read on the forward strand.
AAAATGTGGTGTGGAAGTAACCTTGTCCAAAGTACGCCGCGAGCGCATGGGACATATCGAACTGGCTGCACCGGTTGCGCATATCTGGTTTTTGAAATCTTTGCCATCCCGTCTGGGTATGGTATTAGACATGACTTTGCGTGATATTGAACGTATTCTGTATTTTGAAGCTTATGTGGTAACTGACCCGGGGCTGACTTCATTACAGCCGCGTCAGCTGCTCAGTGAAGAAGAATACATTACCAAATATGAAGAGTCTGGCGGCGATTTTGAAGCCAAGATGGGTGCTGAAGGCATTCGCGATTTACTGCGAGCTATGGATATTGCCCATGAGGTTACTGTATTGCGTCAGGAACTGGATTCAACCAGTTCAGATACAAAAATTAAGAAAATTGCTAAACGACTGAAAGTTCTGGAAGCATTTCAGCGTTCCGGTATGAAACTGGAATGGATGATTATGGATGTGCTGCCAGTACTGCCACCGGATTTGCGTCCGCTGGTACCGCTGGATGGCGGCCGTTTTGCTACTTCTGATTTGAATGACCTGTATCGTCGCGTCATTAATCGTAACAACCGTTTGAAACGCCTGCTTGAACTGCGTGCACCGGATATCATCGTACGCAATGAAAAACGTATGTTACAGGAAGCGGTAGATTCATTACTGGATAATGGCCGTCGTGGTAAAGCCATGACTGGCGCTAATAAGCGTCCGCTGAAATCCCTGGCAGATATGATTAAAGGTAAGGGCGGTCGTTTCCGTCAGAATCTGCTGGGTAAACGTGTCGATTACTCCGGTCGTTCTGTGATTACCGTTGGTCCGTACCTGCGTCTGCATCAGTGCGGTTTGCCGAAGAAAATGGCTTTGGAACTGTTCAAACCATTTATTTTCCATAAACTTGAACAGTTAGATCCGACCGTAACTACCATCAAAAAAGCCAAAAAGATGGTGGAACAGGAAGAGCCGATTGTATGGGATATTCTTGAAGATGTTATTCGTGAACATCCGATTCTGCTCAACCGTGCACCAACCTTGCACCGTTTAGGTATTCAGGCATTTGAGCCGATTCTGATTGAAGGTAAGGCAATTCAGCTGCATCCGCTGGTATGTACTGCATTTAACGCCGACTTTGACGGTGACCAGATGGCTGTGCACGTACCACTGAGTCTGGAAGCACAGATGGAAGCGCGTACCCTGATGCTGGCTTCGAATAATGTATTGTCACCAGCCAATGGTGAACCTATTATCGTACCGTCACAGGATATCGTATTGGGTCTGTATTATATGACCCGCGATAAAATTAATGGTAAGGGTGAAGGCAGCCTGTTTGCTGATGTAAAAGAAGTACACCGTGCCTACCAGACTCGTCAGGTAGAGCTGGGTACTAAAATTACTGTACGTTTGCGTGAATGGGTGAAAAATGGTCAGGACGAATTTGTACCGGTAGTTAACCGTTATGAAACTACTGTCGGCCGTGCTCTGCTGTCAGAGATTCTGCCAAAAGGTTTGTCTTTCGATCATATTAATAAAACGCTGAAGAAAAAAGAAATTTCTAAGCTGATTAATGCTTCATTCCGTCGCTGCGGATTGCGTGATACTGTCATTTTTGCTGACCACCTGATGTATACCGGTTATGCATTCTCAACTCGTGCCGGTATTTCAATCTGCGTTGACGATATGCTGGTGCCTGAAAGTAAACCACAGTTGCTGGCTGAAGCTAATGCTGAAGTTAAAGAAATTGAAGACCAGTACCGTCAGGGTCTGGTAACTAATGGCGAACGTTACAATAAAGTAGTCGATATCTGGGGTCGTACCGGTGACAAGATTGCTAAAGCGATGATGGATAATCTGTCTACTCAGAAAGTAATTGACCGCGAAGGTAATCTGGTTGATCAGGAGTCATTTAACTCAATTTACATGATGGCTGACTCCGGTGCCCGTGGTTCTGCCGCTCAGATTAAGCAGTTGTCAGGTATGCGTGGTTTGATGGCGAAACCGGATGGTTCCATTATTGAAACACCGATTACTTCTAACTTCCGCGAAGGTCTGACAGTATTACAGTACTTTATTTCTACTCACGGTGCCCGTAAAGGTCTGGCTGATACGGCATTGAAAACAGCTAACTCCGGTTATCTGACCCGTCGTCTTGTTGATGTGACACAAGACTTGGTGGTAGTAGAAGATGATTGTGGTACCAACGACGGCTTTGTGATGAAAGCAGTGGTACAGGGCGGTGATATCATTGAATCATTACGTGATCGCGTACTGGGACGTGTTACTGCTGAAGATGTAGTTGACCCGACCAGTGGTGAAACTTTAGTTGAAGCAGGTACGCTGCTGAACGAAAGTCTGGTTGATCTGATTGATAACTCAGGTGTCGATGAAGTTAAAGTACGTACTCCGATTACCTGTAAAACACGTCATGGATTGTGTGCTAAATGTTATGGCCGAGATCTGGCGCGCGGTAAATTGGTCAATGCCGGTGAATCTGTTGGTGTGATTGCTGCTCAGTCTATTGGTGAGCCGGGTACTCAGCTGACTATGCGTACCTTCCACATTGGTGGTGCCGCTTCACGAGCTGCAGCCGCTAGTCAGGTAGAGGCTAAATCTGGTGGTACGGTTCGCTTCTCCAGCCAGATGCGTTATGTAGCCAATAACAAAGGCGAATTGGTCGTTATTGGTCGTTCATCCGAAATTGTGATTCATGACGATATTGGTCGTGAGCGTGAACGCCATAAAGTACCTTACGGTGCATTATTGCAGGTAAAAGATGGTGGTGTGGTGAAAGCCGGTCAGACACTGGCTACGTGGGATCCGCATACCCGTCCGATGATTACCGAGTTTGCCGGTCGTGTCCGCTTTGAAAATATCGAAGAAGGCGTTACTGTAGCTAAACAGACCGATGATGTTACCGGTTTGTCTACACTGGTAGTTATTGATGGTAAACGTCGTTCCTCTACTCAGTCTAAACTGTTGCGTCCGACAGTAAAACTGCTGGATGACAAAGGCGAAGAAATTCGCATGGCAGGAAGTGAAACCGCTGTTTCCATGGCCTTCCCGGTTGGTGCGGTGATTACTGTACGAGAAGGACAGGAAGTAGGTAAAGGTGATGTACTGGCCCGTATTCCTCAGGCTTCATCCAAAACCCGCGATATTACCGGTGGTCTGCCGCGTGTAGCTGAATTGTTCGAAGCACGTACTCCGAAAGATGTGGGTATGCTGGCTGAAGTAACTGGTACTGTTTCTTTCGGTAAGGAAACCAAGGGTAAACAGCGTCTGATTATTACTGATGCAGACGGTGCTGCTTATGAAACCCTGATTTCCAAAGAAAAACAGGTTCTGGTACATGATGGTCAGGTGGTGAATCGCGGTGAAGTGATTGTAGATGGTGCAGTCGATCCGCATGATATTCTGCGTTTGCAGGGTATTGAGGCGCTAGCTCGTTATATCGTGCAGGAAGTACAGGAAGTGTATCGTCTGCAAGGTGTGAAGATTTCCGATAAACATATCGAAGTGATCATTCGCCAGATGCTGCGCCGGGTAAATATTGCCGATGCCGGTGACAGTCACTTCATTACTGGTGAGCAGGTTGAACGCGGTGATGTAATGATTGCCAACGAGAAGTTGCTGGCAGAAGGTAAAGAACCGGTACGCTTTGACAATGTATTGCTGGGTATTACTAAAGCATCATTGTCTACCGATTCGTTTATTTCTGCTGCATCCTTCCAGGAAACTACTCGTGTGCTGACTGAAGCGGCTATTATGGGTAAACGTGATGATTTGCGCGGCCTGAAAGAAAACGTAATTGTTGGTCGTCTGATTCCGGCCGGTACCGGACTGACTTACCATCGCAGTCGCCGCCAGAAATGGCAGGAGCAGTTGGCTGCTGAGGCTGCAGAGAAAAGCGAATAAGCTTTAATATCTGTTGTAAATAAAACCGCTGAAAGCCATTCAGCGGTTTTATTTTACACATGGTTTTATATAGTTGTTTTTTCAACAGATATAAAGCGTTTAAAGTTTGATTATCTTGACCGTAATAAAACAGGAATGCTAGAATACCCGTTTTGCCGGCATGGTGCCGGCATATATTGACTCAACAGGATAAAGAGAAAATATGCCTACTATCAACCAATTGGTACGTAAAGGACGTCAGGCTCCGGTTTACGTCAACAAAGTACCTGCTTTAGAGGCTTGCCCTCAAAAACGTGGCGTATGCACCCGTGTATACACCACTACTCCGAAAAAACCAAACTCAGCGCTGCGTAAAGTATGCAAAGTGCGTCTGACCAACGGTTATGAAGTGATTTCATATATCGGTGGTGAAGGCCACAACTTGCAGGAACACAGCGTAGTACTGATTCGCGGCGGTCGTGTGAAAGACTTGCCGGGTGTGCGTTACCATACTGTACGCGGTTCTCTGGACACTGCAGGTGTTAAAGACCGTAAGCAGTCCCGTTCTAAATACGGTGCTAAACGTCCTAAATAATCGGACGCATCGGCAGATCATCTGTCGAGTAAGTGAATATTTACATAAATATTCGCGGGCTATGCCCAGCTGAATAGTTTAAGGAAATTGAAATGCCAAGACGTAGAGAAGTCCCAAAACGTGACATATTGCCAGATCCGAAATTCGGCAGTATCGAATTATCCAAATTCATGAATGTGCTGATGATTGACGGTAAAAAATCTGTAGCAGAACGCATTGTATACGGCGCTCTGGAACAGATTGAAAAGAAAACCGGCAAAGAAGCCATTGAAGTGTTTAACGAAGCCATTGCCAATGCCAAACCGGTGGTAGAAGTAAAAAGCCGTCGTGTTGGTGGTGCTAACTATCAAGTTCCTGTTGAGGTTCGTCCTGCCCGTCGTCTGGCTCTGGCCATGCGCTGGGTACGCGATGCGGCTCGTAAACGCGGTGAAAAATCCATGGATTTGCGTCTGGCTGGTGAATTAATTGATGCGGCCGAAGGTCGCGGCGGTGCATTGAAAAAACGTGAGGAAGTACATCGCATGGCTGAAGCCAACAAAGCCTTCTCTCACTTCCGCTTCTAATGCAGAAAGGCAATTATCGTGGCTCGTAAAACCCCTATTGAGCAATACCGCAATATCGGTATTTCTGCACATATTGATGCTGGTAAAACCACCACTTCAGAACGTATTCTGTTTTACACCGGCATGACTCACAAACTGGGTGAAGTACATGACGGTGCAGCCACCACCGACTGGATGGAGCAGGAACAGGAACGTGGTATTACCATTACCTCTGCTGCTGTTACCACCTTCTGGAAAGGTATGGCAGGTCAGTTTAAAGAACACCGTTTAAATATTATTGATACCCCGGGACACGTAGACTTTACTGTTGAAGTAGAGCGTTCTATGCGTGTACTGGATGGTGCGGTAATGGTTTACTGTGCTGTGGGTGGTGTACAGCCTCAGTCTGAAACTGTATGGCGTCAGGCCAATAAATACAAAGTGCCTCGTCTGGCTTTTGTAAATAAAATGGACCGTCAAGGTGCCAACTTTTTCCGCGTGGTTGAACAGATGCAGACCCGTCTGCGTGCCAATCCGGTACCGGTTGTCATTCCGGTAGGAGCTGAAGACGGTTTCGAAGGCGTGGTGGATTTGCTGAAGATGCAGGCTATCGTATGGGATGATGCAACTCAGGGTTTGAAATTTGAGTATGCTGATATTCCTGCTGACCTGAAAGACGTTGCCGAAGAATGGCGCGAAAAAATGGTTGAAGCTGCAGCAGAAGCCAATGAAGAACTGATGGAAAAATACCTCGGCGGTGAAGAGCTGAGCGAGGATGAAATCGTTGCTGCCCTGCGTGCACGTACACTGGCCGGTGAAATTCAGCCGGTTCTGTGCGGTTCAGCATTCAAGAATAAAGGTGTACAGCGTCTGCTGGATGCTGTGGTTGAGTATCTGCCAAGCCCGACAGACATTCCGCCAGTAGCCGGTGAAAAACCGGATGGTGAAAAAGACAGCCGTAAAGCTAGCGACGATGAGAAATTCTCTGCGTTGGCATTTAAACTGATGAACGATAAATACGTTGGTCAGCTAACTTTCATCCGCGTGTATTCTGGCGTGGTGAAATCTGGCGATACTGTAGTGAACTCTGTTAAAGGCACTAAAGAACGTATTGGTCGTCTGGTACAGATGAAAGCCAATGATCGTGATGAAATCGAAGAAGTACGTGCCGGTGACATTGCAGCTGTAATTGGTCTGAAAGATGTAACTACTGGTGAAACGCTGTGTGATACTGACGCTCCGATTATTCTGGAACGTATGGAGTTCCCGGAACCGGTTATCCACGTTGCAGTTGAACCAAAAACTAAAGCTGACCAGGAAAAAATGGGTCTGGCTCTGAACCGTCTGGCTAAAGAAGACCCGTCTTTCCGTGTGAAAACAGATGAAGAATCTGGTCAGACTATTATTTCCGGTATGGGTGAATTGCATCTGGAAATTATTGTAGACCGTATGAAACGTGAATTTGGTGTAGAAGCCAATGTGGGTGCACCACAGGTAGCTTATCGTGAAACCATCCGTAAATCAGTGGAATCCGAAGCCAAATACGTGAAACAGTCTGGTGGTAAAGGTCAGTATGGTCATGTAGTGATCACTATGGAACCTCTGGAACCGGGTGGTGTAAACTACGAATTCATCGACGAAATTAAAGGTGGTGTGATTCCACGTGAATTTATTCCGTCTGTGGATAAAGGTATTCGTGATACCATGACTAATGGTATTCTGGCCGGTTATCCGGTTGTGGATATCCGTGTGCGTCTGACTTTCGGTTCATACCATGATGTGGACTCTTCGCAAATCGCGTTTGAATTAGCTGGTTCTATGGCATTTAAAGACGGTATGCGCAAAGCTTCTCCGGCATTGCTGGAACCTATCATGGCGGTTGAAGTAGAAACACCGGAAGACTACATGGGTGATGTAATGGGCGACTTGAATCGTCGTCGTGGCATCGTGCTGGGTATGGATGATGATGGTATCGGCGGCAAGAAAGTTCGTGCCGAAGTACCACTGGCAGAAATGTTCGGTTACTCAACCGACCTGCGCTCTGCTACTCAGGGGCGTGCTACTTACTCCATGGAGTTCAAGAAATACGCTGAAGCACCAAATAATGTAGCCGAGCAGGTAATTGCTGCACGTAAAGGCTAACTTATTTACCGATAACCTGAAAGTACCTGTACTTTCAGGTTATCATCGTTCTTTAATGATCTTTATTCAAGGAAACTTAGCTCATGGCTAAAGAAAAATTCGAGCGGAGCAAACCGCACGTAAACGTTGGCACCATTGGTCACGTTGACCATGGTAAAACCACTTTGACTGCTGCAATGTGTACCATTCTGTCCCAGAAATTCGGTGGTGCAGCCAAAGCTTATGATCAGATTGACAATGCCCCGGAAGAAAAAGCCCGTGGTATTACCATTAATACATCACACGTAGAATACGAAACCGCAGAACGTCACTATGCACACGTTGACTGCCCGGGACACGCTGACTACGTGAAGAACATGATTACCGGTGCTGCCCAGATGGACGGCGCGATTCTGGTGGTTTCTGCAGCTGACGGTCCGATGCCACAAACCCGTGAGCACATCCTGTTAGCCCGTCAGGTAGGTGTACCTTACATTATCGTTTACATGAACAAATGTGACATGGTAGACGACGAAGAGTTGCTAGAACTGGTAGAAATGGAAATTCGTGACCTGTTGTCAAGCTACGAATTCCCGGGTGATGATGTTCCTTTGATTAAAGGTTCAGCTCTGAAAGCACTGGAAGGTGACCAGTCAGACATCGGTGAAGCTTCAATTATGGCTTTGGCAGATGCACTGGATAGCTACATTCCTACACCGGAACGTGCAGTAGACAAACCATTCCTGTTGCCGATTGAAGACGTATTCTCAATTTCAGGTCGTGGTACCGTGGTTACTGGTCGTGTAGAACGCGGTGTAATCAATGTAGGTGACGAAATTGAAATCGTTGGTTTGAAGGATACCCAGAAAACCACATGTACTGGCGTTGAAATGTTCCGCAAATTGCTGGATCAGGGTCAGGCAGGTGATAACGTAGGTGTATTGCTGCGTGGTACCAAACGTGAAGAAGTAGAACGTGGTCAGGTACTGGCAAAACCGGGCAGCATCACTCCGCACACCAAATTCAAAGCAGAAGTATACGTATTGAGCAAAGAAGAAGGTGGTCGTCATACACCGTTCTTTGCGAACTACCGTCCGCAGTTCTATTTCCGTACAACAGACGTAACTGGCGCAGTAAGTCTGGCAGAAGGTGTGGAAATGGTAATGCCGGGAGAGAATGTAACGATAGACGTAGAACTGATTCATCCGATTGCGATGGAAGAAGGCTTACGCTTTGCGATTCGTGAAGGTGGCCGAACAGTTGGTGCCGGTGTGGTTGCTAAAGTTATCGCTTAATCAGGAAGAATATAGATATGAAAAACCAGAAAATCCGTATTCGTCTGAAAGCTTATGACTACGCTCTAATTGATCGTTCTGCTCAGGAAATCGTAGACACTGCCAAACGTACTGGCGCTGTGGTAAAAGGTCCGATTCCTCTGCCAACCAAAATCGAACGTTTTAATCTGCTGCGTTCTCCTCACGTGAATAAAACTTCACGTGAACAGTTGGAAATTCGTACTCATCTGCGTCTGATGGACATTATCGACTGGACTGATAAAACCACTGATGCATTGATGAAACTGGACTTGCCAGCTGGTGTTGATGTTGAAATTAAAGTTCAATAATTAATTGAATTACTAAAACGGACTGGATATTATCCAGTCCGTTTTTTATTTATTCTTAATTCGGGTAATTGAACAGGTTAGAATAACCAATCCAGAATTTTAGGAAAAATCTGTGCTGTGACAGGTGAGGTGGATATTTTGCGGTTAATGATTCTTCCATTAATGCAGAATTTATTAGCCAGTTTCAATTGGTGTGCAGAGTATTTAATTAATAGTTTAAGCCATAAAAAAACCAATACCATACTGGGTATTGGCTGTGGTGGAAAAAACAGATTAATGCAGTTTGCTAATATTTCACAGCAATTGTTGTTGAATGTGATGTTTAATTATATCTGCCATTTTTTTTATCCCTGTATCGATTTTTTCTTCTGAAACAGTTACAAAAGCCAGCCTTAAACAATTATTTTTTTCACCGTGTACATAGAAAGTTTCACCGGGAGCAAAAACTATTTTTTGAGCAATGGTTTCTTTGAGTAATTCAGTAGCATTAATATATTCAGGTAATTCAACCCAGATAAACATACCTCCTTCAGGTTGATTCCAGCTAACTTCTTTGGGCATATACTGTGCTAATGATTGCAACATATACTGGCAGCGGGCATTATAGAGCTGGCGGATTTTCGGAATATGATGATTGAGAAAATTATTTTTACTAAGAACCTGATAAGCAATGTACTGAGTCAGGCTAGGGGTATGTAAATCCGAAGCCTGTTTTAGCGGAAGCAGTTTACTGATGAATTGCTTATTCGCAACCAAATATCCTAAGCGGAGTCCCGGCGCTAAAATTTTGGAAAAAGAACCTAAATAAACAGTGTTTTCTGGTGCCAGCGTATATAAAGCAGGCAAACGCTGACCCTGATAATCCAAATCGCCATAAGGATCATCTTCAATCAGCAATAAATTATTCTGTTTTGCTTTTGCGACTAAAGCCTGTCGCCGGTGTAATGGTAACCGACGTCCGGTAGGGTTTTGAAAGTTTGGAATACTATATAGAAATTTTGCAGAGCTTGCCAGTTCATTATCAATAGTTTCAGGAATTAAGCCTTCATTATCACTGGCAATAGCTACATATTCGGGATTGTATTGATTAAAGGATTGTAATGCCCCAAGATAAGTCGGAGTTTCTACCAATACTGTATCGTTAGTATCAATTAGTGCTTTCCCGATTAAATCCAATGCCTGCTGTGAACCAGTTACTATCAGAACTTCATCACTACTGACAGATACATGATCACGTTCTGATAAATAATTAGCTATCCATTGCCGTAAAAGTGTATAGCCTTCACTTGGTCCATATTGTAGTGCACCATAAATATCCTGGTTCTCCAGTAGGGCATTCGCTGCATGTTTGATTTCTGATAATGGAAATGTATCTGGTGCCGGTAAGCCGCCTGCAAATGAAATAACATCTGTCTGTTCGGTGACTTTAAGGATTTCTCTGATGGTTGAGCTTTTTAAATTTTGCGCACGTCGGGAAAATTTCCAGGACATTAATCTGACCTTTTTAGATGATATCTGCTTAATTGTTAAAATATATTTATCTTATTTGATTTTAAAATTATTTTTTAATTTTAGTTTGGATAATACAACGAATTTTTCTATCGTACTTATAAAGTAGTAATATCAGCTGGAGAATATTCAATATCTGAAAAGCTTTTTCAGCGAGTAACATAAAATTAGCATAGCGTCTGTGCAAAAATACTGGCAGATGACGCTATACTTGTGCTTCATTATTACAATAAGTATGAATTATTCATAAGCATGCTGTTTCGGTAGCCAACAGACTGTCAATTGTTTCTCGCTGACGAATCAGATGATGTTCTGTACCATTAACCAATACTTCAGCGGCACGACAGCGAGTGTTATAGTTACTTGCCATACTGGAAGCATATGCCCCGGCACTTTGTATTAACAGTAAATCACCTGCTTTAGCTGCAATAGTTCGATCTTTGGCCAGAAAATCTCCGGTTTCGCAAACTGGTCCGACGACATCAGCAACAAATTTATCTACTGTTGTCGGACTGGCGTTAATAATATTGTGATAGGCCTGATATAGTGAAGGTCGCATAAGATCATTCATGGCCGCATCTACAATCACAAAGTTCTTTTCTTCACCTTGTTTAATGTATTCAACTGTAGTGAGCAAACTGCCGGTATTACCAATCAGACTGCGCCCGGGTTCCAGTATTAATGGCAGGTTACGCCCAGATAACAATTTGCTGACTGCTGCTGCATAAGCATTCAGATCAGGCACATTTTCGTTTTGATAAACAATACCTATGCCACCACCCAAATCAATATGCTCTATCCGGATTCCCAGTTCGTCTAGTTTGTCTACTAGTACTAATAATCGTTGTAATGCTTCGATTAAAGGTGATAAATCAGTTAGTTGTGAGCCAATGTGACAGTCAATTCCTGTGATTTTTAAGTGCGGTAACGTAGCAGCAAGCTGATATGCTGCTAATGCATCCTGACTGGCAATTCCGAATTTATTGGCTTTTAACCCAGTAGAAATATATGGATGGGTATGAGCATCAACATCAGGATTAATACGCAATGATACCGGAGCAATTTTATTCAGACGCTGGGCAATACTATTAATACGTTCCAGCTCAGCCAGTGATTCAACATTAAAACAGCGAATATTGTTTTTCAGGGCAAATTCAATTTCAGCACTGCTTTTGCCTACACCAGAAAAGATGATCTTGTCGGCAGCTCCGCCAGCCAGTAATACCCGCTCTAATTCTCCGCCTGAAACGATATCAAAACCGCAGCCCAGACTGGCAAAATAGCGCAGAATAGATAAATTTCCATTGGCTTTGACTGCGTAACATATTAAAGGTTTTAAATCTGCAAAAGCCTGTTGATAAAGATTAAAAGCATCTGTTATTGCTTTCTGGCTATAAACATATAATGGTGTACCATACTGTGCAGCCAGTACAGAGTAGGGTACTTGTTCACATTTCAGGGAATTAGTCATGTTTAGGTAAATTTTTCTGATCAATCGGATCAATAGTCAGTCCGGTTTGTACAGGTCCGTATTTGGCTTTATCTCCCTCTTTTGGCAAATAAAGATCACCCTTATAACCACAGGCCGCTAAACAACTGGTTGCAATTACAGTTAAAAAGAAGAAACGAAACATTAATCTGACCTATTGTAGTTAAGCTGGCAGTGAACAGCTGTACTGCCAGAACGGATAAAACTAGGATTTAAACATATTATATGGCAAGATAACAGTGTGAATGTAATAAAATGCAGGGGTATGGTAAGTAAGATGACCGAAAGTGAATTTTTGCAATATAGTGATGATTTGTTTGGCTATATTGAGGAAAAAATAGATGAAGGCGGTTGGGATCTCGATTGTGAAGCTGGCGGAAATGTACTCACAATTGAAGCAGAAAGCGGAGAGCAGATTATTGTAAACCGGCATGCTGCTACTCAGGAATTATGGATAGCAGCAAAAAGTGGTGGTTATCATTTTGCCTGTAAGAACGGTCAATGGCTTTCAGCACGGGATGGCAGTGAATTTTTTGCGGTCTTAAATCAGGTACTGTCTGCCGCCTGTGACGATGACATATCTATTCCGGTTTTGAGCTGATTTCTGATAAGGGGAAATAGTGATGTTGCATACCTTGATTAAACATGATTTGAAGGCTTTACAGGCATTTGTGGCCATTGTTGAATGTCAGGGTGTGACTGCTGCACAGAAACGGCTGAATATGTCACAATCGGCAATCAGTATGCATTTGGCGCATCTGGAAGAAAGTCTGGGGGTGATATTATGCCGACGCGGTCGTTCCGGTTTCGGGCTGACTAAAGCCGGACATCAGTTATATGAAGCTTGTACATTACTTTTACAGGCAACATCTGAGTTTCATCGGGAAGTACAGAATATTAAATGGCATCGTTCTGTGCTTTCCGGTAAGTTGCGAATTGGCTTAGTTGAGTATTTACCACCTGATTTTCAGCGTATTTTTAATCAGGTCATTGCCAGTGCCTATCAGCATTATCCGGAGCTGCGTCTGACTATTGATATTTGTGCGCCACATGATATCGAAACCGCTATTGCCAATAATCAGATGGATTTTGGTATCGGCTATTACTATAGCCTGCTGAAAAATTTGCAATATCAGATAGTTTTCGAGCAGCGTGAGCATGTTTATTGTCATGCAGAACATCCGGCTGCAAAAGTTAAGGATTTAACGTTAAATCGGCTTGCTGAAGAATATCACTGGGTAAAACGTACCTATGCTGATTTTCCCGCTAATGCTGGCTTTTCTGCCGGAGTAACTACGGCTACTGCAGATAAAGAGCGGGCAACATTGTTGTTTATTCTCGCAGGCAGCCATCTTGGTTTTTTGTCACAAGATATGGCTGAGCCTTACGTTCGTACAGGTGAACTGGTGCCATTACTGGCACAGCAGGCGACTAATATAGTAAATCATTTTGCTGTTACCCGTCCTACGCCTGATCCACGGGTAAACTGGTTTCTGGGAGAGTTAAGCGGTCTGTTGCCTTAAAGCAGTTAAGAACGGAGTACTCCTTTAAATTAGATAGCTAGCCGAAAAAATTACAAAGCAATAAATAATAAGTGAATTTTTATCCAAAGTAAGTATTTAAACAAAAATAGAAGACTGAGAAACGCTAAATCAATAATATGTATAACTTCTAAAAGAGATAAATATTTTTATAGGTTAAATGGGATTAAAAACGAATTATGTATGGTTTTTATCCTAAGAAAAATATTTATCTCTTTATAGATTATTTACTATTGATAATGTTTTCAATTAATGAATATACTAACTTAATATCTTCAATAGTAGTACGCCAGTTTACAAATGCTGCACGAATGCCTTTTTCATGATTAAAAGTGGTTGGTGTCATAAATACAAGACCAGTTTTATTTAATTTTTGCAGAAATTCAGCGGTATCGTATGCAGCAGTAACTTTAAAGCAGACAATATTTAAACGTACTTCAGCCAATAATTCAAAATAGCTGCTTTTACGTATATAGTTACCAAATTCTTGAGCCAGCTTAATAGAATTATCCACAATATACCGATACCCTTCTCTGCCATAGGCTAACAGACTGAACAATACTGGTAATGCTTTTAGTCTTCTGGAATTTTCCGGCAACATATTCATAAAGTTAAAATTTTCCAGTTGATTTTCCAGATAAGGAGCACTGCTGTTTTTAAACTGGTTAAACTGTAAACTGAAATGCGCCTTTCATATAAAAAAGCAGGCATTTTCATAAGGTACGTTTAACCATTTATGGCAATCTATGGCAATGCTGTCAGCCATTTCCCAACCATTGAGTAAATGCGGATAGTGTGAAGAGCAGGCGGCAAATGCTCCAAAGGCAGCATCAATATGTATCCAACAGTTATAGCTATGCTTCAACTCCATAATTTCCGCAATAGCATCAAAATCAGCTGTATTGGCTGTACCCGCATTTAAAACCAGAATAAATGGCTGATGTTTGAAATGATCTTCAATAAACAGTTTTAAATCGGCTACGTTAATGGCTTCACGCTGATTTGAAAGAGTAGGAATAGTAAGTTATTTCTGCCTAAACCAAGCATAGCCAATGATTTTAATACTGATGAATGAGGGGTAGCCGATATAACCGGCAGTGACAGATTTATTAAACCGTCTGCAGCAATATCCTGCTTAAACTGAGTACCAAACCATTGTCTGGCCACAGCCAGCGCAGAAAAATTTGCCATGGTCTTGCCGGTGACAAATCCGCCGGTAAATTCCCTTGGCTGATTGAATAAATCCAGTAATAAATCAGTTGTGTGAATTTCGATACGTGCAGATACATCTCCCTCGCCGCTGATAGCCTGAGTATTCTGATCGTAAATAGTGGCCAGAATATCACCTATTATTGCAGCCGGTGTACTGCCTCCGGACATACCCCCAATATCTGGGACCGCCTGAAGCAACAATAAACTCTTTAAACTGAGTATTAAATTGATTTAAGGCCGCTAATCCGCCATAACCTTGCTCTGGTAGATTCAGTTGCGGCAAACTATTTTGCTGTAGCTGAGTTAATTGGCAACATGTTGGCATACTGTCGAGGTTGTTTAGAAAGTCGATAGATTGATGAAAAGTATTTTCTAATAGTTCATGGATGGCAGTTAAATCGTTTTTTAATGTTTTATTCATATATATTTATTGTATGGATTTATCTAGAATTGATTGTATAACTTTTTAATTATTGGAGAAATTTATTTTAAATCTAAGCAATGATATCTTTAGATAAGGCAATATAACTCTGTCTGGTGATAGTAATAGACTTTTCTGGAAAGATTCAGGCAGACATCTTAAAATCTGAATCTGATTTGTATTCTAAAGTCTGTCTATCGTGAATGAATTTGATTTTATTCGTCAATATTTACATCGTCTGCAGCAGGATGAGCAACTTATTCTGGGTATTGGGGATGATGCCGCTATTATAAGTCCTCGTAGTGGCTATGATCTGCATTTCAGTACTGATATGCTGATAGGCGGAACACATTTTTTTCCGGATGTTGCCCCGGGGGATCTGGCGCATAAAATACTGGCTGTTAATTTGTCGGATATGGCCGCTATGGGAGCCAGTCCGCGCTGGATATTGCTTAGTGTGGCGCTGCCTGAGCTAAATAAGGAATGGTTAGCAGCGTTTTGTGATGCTTTGTTTGCTCTTGCTGCGCGTTTTGGGGTAACACTGATTGGTGGTGATACCACTAAAGGTAACTGGATATTTAATGTTAATATTATTGGTGAAACACCTAGAGGACAGGCTTTGCGACGTGATGCCGCAAAAATCGGTGATGATATCTGGGTATCCGGTCAGTTGGGGCTGGCTGCCGCTGCATTGGATATGCACTGGGGAAAAGTAAAATTACCCGCAGATGTATATAAGACGTGTGAACAGAAACGTCTGCGTCCGGAACCACGGGTTGCACTAGGAAGACAGCTGCTCTCCCTTGCGCATGCTGCGCAGGATATTTCTGATGGTCTGGCTCAGGATCTCGGACATATTCTGGCTGCGAGTAAGGTGGGTGCACAGTTGAATGTCGATGCTATTCCCGGCTTACAGACTTTACGGCAGATATCTGATGATGAGCAGCAATTAAGGCAATGGATGCTGGCCGGAGGTGATGATTATGAACTGGTATTTACTGCACCTCCTGTACAACGTGAAGCAATTTTAACCGCAGCTCAGACTACTGTTACACCGGTAACACGAATTGGTGCTATTACTGCATCAGGACTATTGCAGTTAAAAGATAATGCGGGCAATATTATCAGCTTATCTAAACAAGGATTTGACCATTTTGGCTGAACAAGATTTGACTACTGCACCGGTAACACCTACCTGGCGCTGGTTGTGCCGGCATCCGGTATGCTGGCTGGGTTTTGGTTTTGGTACGGGATTAGCGCCGAAAGCACCCGGAACATTCGGGACGCTACCAGCCATTCCATTGGCTGCATTATGGCTTATGCTGGGATTACCCCTGTGGCTGAATATCATTTTTGCTTTGTTGCTGTTTCTGGTTGGTATATTTATTTGTGATTATACTGAACAAGCATTGCGCCGGCAGGATTATGGAGGCATCGTCTGGGATGAAATTGCTGCTATGATGCTGATTTTATTTTGTATCCCGGCAGGCTGGATATGGTGGCTGGCTGCTTTTGTTATTTTCCGTTTCTTCGATGCCGTAAAACCATGGCCTATTCGTTGGTTTGACGCCTGGGTACACGGCGGGTTCGGTATTATGCTGGACGATTTGATTGCGGCAATTTTTAGTTTACTGGTGTTATTACTGGCCGGATACTGTATATCATCTTATGATTCAATTTTGAATATATTCAGATAAAATTGCATAAAACAGTTAAATCTTTAATCAATAATAATCCGGAATACGTTATGCTATGCTAACCATAATGATAAAGTAATCTGCATGGGGCTGATGTCAGATATGATATTCAACAGGAAAAGGAAAACAGCATGAATGGTCAGGTTTGGTTGTATGTATTAATTGCTGCCATAATCGGTTTGGTGCTTGGTATGGGGTTGATGTGGCTGTTATTGCGGCGCAGTAGTCAGAATCAGCAATATCAGTCAGTTAAAGCCAGCTTTGACAGTTATCGTCAACAGGTAGACCAGCATTTTATTCATACGGCCAGTGCTGTAGATGAGTTAAACCGCTGCTATGAAAAAGTATTGCAACAACTTAATATTGATGCAAAGCAATTGATGGAAAAAAATACTTTGCAGGAACTGCTACAGAAACGTGCTGATAAAAGTGTCACTTTGGCATTTATGACCAGTTCAGAAAATAAAAATCCGCAAACAGATGCGGATTCGACCTTGCCTTATACTGATGTGATGCAAGCGGCCGTCATCCCAATTAACGGCATGCCGGATCAGGTACCTGATCGTATCGGTCCTAACGTGATACATAGCCACGAGCAGCTGACACATCCTAAAAGCAAAAATACTACACGTGACGGTGGGCCAACAGAAAAATCAGTTGATCTACAACAGAGTAAATCCTGATTAGGGTTTAATGCATTAAAAAATCAGGCTGTAGCAAAATTTTTGCTACAGCCTGATTTTTATTTTAATTAGCGTATAAATTCGATATTTTCCGGTTTTTTCAATCGCTGTTTAAGTAGTTTAGGTAAAAGAGGATGAAAATACCAGTGCTGGTCATCCAGCCGGATACAGCCTGCCTGAGCCTCAATCGTCACATTCGTATCAGTTACGGCATCTGTTTCAGTAACACGTATCTGATGCCATTTGCCCCAGTCGCAAACCGGTAACAATGGCGCATATTGCATAACTTTGTCATTTTGTTCATCCATAGCTGTTTCTTTACGACAGTGACCATCACATAAATGAGCAGCCTGTTTCGGACAAGGCTCATGAGTGCTGATGCTTTGCGGCAGAATATCCAGTACCGCTGGGCACAGATCATAGCGGCGTGCCCAGTCAGATAATGCACGTTTTGCTGCACGCGGATGAGCAAATAATCCGTAAGGCGGATGTCGCAATATTTCTTCCTGCAGCCGAATAACTCTTGCTTGTAATTGTCCGCGCTGATTGGCTACAAAAGAAACTGTATACCAGTTAGCAGGTGAGGAAGATTTGGATAAATGTGTCTGTGTTTGTGGGTGTAACTGATAGTAACCATATAGCCATAATGCATGCAAAGAGCTGACTGCGGGAATAAAATTAATTTCTGTAGTATTTTTCCAGTAGCTTTGTGTATTTTGGCGCTGAAACTGTATACATATATCGGTAAAAGCCCGTTCCACTATCATTAAAGATTCAGGCTGATTCGGAGTATGTTGTAACAGAAGCCCGGAGCTGTCTGGCAATGCATATAATTGCTGACGTAATTCAGGTTTAAGCCATGCAGGGAAATAACCCGGTTTAATCATTGTTCGCCACTGAGACTGCCAACGGGCATTATCTTGCTCATGCAAGCTGCGCTGTAAAAACTCAGTTAAAGCAAGAACGTCACCCATGGCACGATGGCGGTCGGCTGCGTTCAGATCAATTTCGAAACGCGCAATAATGGCATCCAGATTATGTTTAAAATGCTGCGGGTATAATTTGCGTGAAAAGGGGACTGTATCAAGTGTTGGTGCTGCAAAATTAATATTATTGCGTGCAAAAGCATGACGCAAAAAAGTGTAATCAAAGCGACTATTATGTGCGACCAGAAGGTGCCCGCGCAGTAAAGGTAGAAGCTCACCTGCAATGTCGGTAAAGCTCGGTGCATCCTGTACCATTTCGTTGCTGATACCTGTTAACTTAGTAATAAAATCGCTGATGGGTTGCTGCGGATTAACCAGCCATTGATGTCGGCTGATACAACCCTGATGAAAACGTAAAATAGCAATTTCAGTAATCCGGTCCTGAGCGAAATGGCCACCGGTGGTTTCAAGATCGACTATGGCAACAGGCAGAGGCAGCGTACAAAAAACCGCTGCCAGCTCGGCAAATGCAGCGGCGTCATCGTTGGTAACAATACTCATGACGCAAATAACTAACGCTTAAAAAATAGTCATTTTATACTAAAATACAGGTTATGGAATAATGCCTTTATACTAAGAAGCTTAATGAATTTATATAAACACTATCTATGCAGGTCTCCAGAATTTAAATATGAATTTATCTGTCGATAAAACAGTATATTGCTTAATATTGCTATTTTTTAATTATGACTGGTCTTGACAGTAATGCCGATGTTACCTATACTGCACATCTTTCTCGCACCCGTAGCTCAGTTGGATAGAGTATCTGGCTACGAACCAGAGGGTCGGGCGTTCGAATCGCTCCGGGTGCACCAAGTTTCCGCGCCCATCGTCTAGCGGTTAGGACATCGCCCTTTCACGGCGGTAACCGGGGTTCGATTCCCCGTGGGCGTGCCAGTTAATAAGAAAAGCCAGCTTTTTAAGCTGGCTTTTCTTTTATTCAGATTTCTGTTCAGAATTCATAAATTTATTAAACTAATTTAAGTAAGAGTGACTGGTTTTTTATTCAGGTAGTCCGGTTATCTGAATTTTTCCATTAATGTTTAATGTGAGGCGAGTTTCACCGGCTGCAATATCCTGAACCGGAGCAGAGCCGGCTGTACGGCTTAGCATCATAGGTTGAACATAGGCTGCATAATTCTGGGTAGCTTGGCTATTGCCTAAATTTATATTCACTATTTTGTATCCATGACCGCCTAGTTCATGAGTAATTTGTGTTGCACGCTCCTGAAAACGGGCAATAGCCTGTCGGGTTAATTTTGTTTCATAGTTTTTCAGTGTTGTATCCGCAACCTGATAATTTATAGCTTCAATGGTTGCCAGACGCTGTACTGTAGCAGCGAACTGATTTAAAGCCGCTAAATTTGTACTTTTAATTTGTATCAGAGTACTGTCCTGCCAGCCATTATTGATGCGTTTATCTTTTTGATAATCAAATCTTGGCTCAATCGCACGCGTTAATTGCGTAGTATTAAAATCAGCATGTCGGTGTGCATTAGCCAGAATCTGATTCAGTTGACTGGTAACTTTATTGCTGATCTGCTGTCTGTCCGCTCCCTGTTGCTGAATCTT
Source organism: Snodgrassella sp. W6238H11 (assembly GCF_016100525.1). Classification (NCBI taxonomy): domain Bacteria; kingdom Pseudomonadati; phylum Pseudomonadota; class Betaproteobacteria; order Neisseriales; family Neisseriaceae; genus Snodgrassella; species Snodgrassella sp. W6238H11. The sequence continues at coordinate 120,538 of NZ_JACFSH010000005.1, forward strand.
TAATACCAGCACCATTTCATCCCGGGTAACTGTTTGCGACGTCTGTGCACTCAGCTCTACTACACCATAATTTAATTTTATTTCTTCTGCCAGACTGCTACTTGTTGAATATACAGATAGTAATACTATGATGATATATGAAATAAAGCGGCGGTTCATTGTACAAACCTTTGTCACAATATAATTAAAGCAGATTAGCAAGGTGACAGATTAAATACAATAATTATTTGATAATAATGGGAAAAGATGAGGAATATACAGAAAATTTAGAAATAAAGGTGGCGAGCCAAACCCCCGGCACTGGTCGCTTTAAGATGGGCTGCTTGCTTCCGCACCTGACCCGTTGTCCTAAATAACCATGCGGGGAGACCCGCCACAGCGCGGTATTATACCGGTAGTTAGACTAATTCCCAACTATTTTCTTAATTTTAATACAAACAAAAATAGCTATTGTTAAAACAATAGCTATTTCAAATAATTAATCGCAAAAATTAAAGGCTGATTTTTGTTTTACGTACACCATAATCCGGTTGAAGCAGAGCGCATTGCGGATGATTATGACGGCTGAAACGGCGCGCACGTCCCGGAATTTGCTGACAGCTGACACTTACGTCATTACTATCCTGAGTTCTGCCTGTCTGATTATTTGCATTAACCTGATTGGCTTTAGCTGCTCGTTCACGCTGACGCGGTTTATCACTTTCAACTTTAACCGAAGAAGTCTGTGACGCTTTATTTTCAGCGGGTGCCTGTTCCCACCAGCGCGGTTCAAAGCCTTCAATGCGTTCAATTTGCAGGTTATTCTGAGTTAATTCTTTTATTGCATTAAATACTTTTTGTTCCTGTTCATCCATCAGGGAAATAGCTACCCCTTCAGCGCCGGCACGACCGGTACGTCCGATACGATGTACATAATCTTCGGCATTCAAAGGTAGCTCATAATTGATGACAAACGGAAGTTCAGCAATATCCAGACCGCGTGCCGCTACATCCGTGGCCACCAGAACACGCAAACTGCCTTCCTTGAATTGTGCCAGTGTTTCCAGACGTGTTTGCTGGGACTTATCGCCATGAATAGCTTGTGCACTTATCCCGCGGCGGTTTAATTCGCGATTAACCTGATCAACACTTTGCTTAGTATTACAGAATACAATTACCTGATTCATGTTCAGATCACAGATCAGCCGCTGCAGAAGTGAACGCTTGCGTCCGTTATCCAGTGCAATAATATGCTGTTCCACATTGGCAGAAGTGGTATTTTGTGCCGCTACCTGAATTTTTTCCGGATTATGCATAAAATCCTGAGCGAGCCGTTGAATGGCCGGTGCAAAAGTTGCTGAAAACAGTAAAGTCTGACGCTGTGATGGCAGCATTTGCATGATTTTGCGGATATCGTCAATAAAGCCCATATCGAGCATTCGGTCTGCTTCATCCAGAACCACAATTTCTACTTTGTTTAGCTGGATATTCTTTTGTTGTACGTGGTCAAGCAAACGTCCTACTGTGGCAATAACAATCTCGCAGCCCTGACGTAAATCCTGTTTCTGAATCTCCATATTCATCCCGCCAAACAGCACAGTCTGGCGTAAAGAAAGATTTTTCAGATAACTCTGTACATTCTGATCAATCTGGTCAGCCAGCTCACGGGTTGGTGTCAGTACCAGCATACGCACAGGATGCATTGCCGGAGATGTACTGGTATTGGCATAGCGTTTCAGTCTTTCCAGACTGGGCAGCATAAAGGCTGCAGTTTTTCCTGTGCCTGTTTGTGCGGCAGCAAGTAAGTCCATACCTGCCAGTGCTTTCGGAATAGCCGCATACTGTATAGGTGTAGGTTCGTGATAACCCTGTTCTGTTAGCGCAGAAACAATTTCCTGAGATAAACCCAGGCTGGCAAAAGCATTCATTTTGACAACCTCCAGTTGTTGTCTGCAAATACATACAACTGTTACGAATTGGATAGAATAGATGACTGTTCAAATATCATTATTTTTAGAAAAGCACCATAACGGCAGATGGTAATCATTGATGTTATGGTTATCGTGACAAAATAGTCACTAATGTAAACCAGTAGTGTATCATCTTTATCAACCCGTTATAAACTTGACTGCTATCTGGCTAAAATTAAATAAAAATTCGTAAATTAGCATTTGAATGAAGTCATTACAGCTTTGTATAACCTTTTGCAGACGGGCATTCCACTACTCAGTAACAAATAACAAAATCGTATAATTCAAATAGATAGTATAAATAAGCTTTTGCTAAACATCTAATCATAGGCTTATGCGATAATTGACTTTATTAAGTTAATCATACAGTACAAGCGAGCATATCAATATGTCAGATGAAAAAAGCAAGGCTTTGGCTGCGGCACTGGCGCAGATAGAAAAGAATTTTGGTAAAGGTTCCATCATGAAAATGGATGGCAGCCATACCGATGAAAATCTCGAAGTAATCTCTACCGGTTCACTCGGACTGGATCTGGCTCTGGGTGTAGGTGGTTTACCACGTGGTCGTATCGTAGAAATCTACGGACCGGAATCTTCCGGTAAAACCACGTTGTGTCTGGAAGCCATAGCACAGTGTCAGAAAGATGGTGGTGTATGTGCGTTTATCGATGCCGAGAATGCCTTTGACCCGATTTACGCCCGTAAACTTGGGGTAAAAGTTGAAGAATTACTGGTATCACAACCTGACACCGGCGAACAGGCTCTGGAAATTTGTGACATGCTGGTTCGCAGTGGCGGGGTGGACATGGTTGTTGTTGACTCGGTTGCAGCTCTGGTACCCAAGGCTGAAATTGAGGGCGAAATGGGTGACAGTCATGTCGGCTTGCAGGCTCGTCTGATGAGTCAGGCTTTGCGTAAACTCACTGGTAACATCAAAAAAACCAATACTCTGGTTATTTTCATTAATCAGATTCGTATGAAAATCGGTGTCATGTTTGGTAATCCTGAAACCACTACTGGTGGTAATGCACTGAAATTCTACTCATCTGTACGTCTGGATATCCGTAAAATCGGCCAGATTAAAAAAGGTGATGATGTCATTGGTAATGAAACACGCGTTAAAGTAATCAAAAACAAAGTAGCTCCGCCATTTAAACAGGCTGAGTTCGATATTTTGTATGGCGAAGGTATCAGCTGGGAAGGTGAGTTGATTGATATCGGCGTTAAGCTAGGCATTGTTGAAAAATCAGGTGCATGGTACAGCTACAATGGCAGTAAAATAGGTCAGGGTAAAGACAATGTACGTCAATGGTTGAAAGATAATCAGGAAATAGCCGACGAAATTAATCTTAAAATTCGCAATAAAGTAGGTATCACTGCTCAGAATACCGAAGGGCAGTTGGATGATACTGATGGTGAAATGCCTGCCGAAGACTAAACGGGTCTGTTTTAAAAAGCTGCTTAGCTACACTAAGCAGCTTTTTTATTAGCTTATATAAGTTAAAAATCGACTGGAAAATTCTGGATAGTATATAGTTCAAAGGAAGGTAATTGCGTATGGAATAAGCAATACCATTGATAATACGGAAATGAGTTGCAGAGTCAGAGACCATTCCATTACTTTAGGTATACATCTGATAAATGCTTTTAAAGCGGATTTAAGTTATGATATTGAAAAGGAAAATAGTACTATTTGTAAAAATTTCCGATCAGAAACCACACCTTTTAAACAACACCAAGCATAAATCATGATCACTTTAGCTGAATATCAGCAACAAATGACTGCCGGCTATACTCATATTCCATTAGTACAGGAAGTGCTGGCAGATATGGATACACCATTGTCACTTTACCTGAAACTGGCAAATAAACCATTCAGCTATTTGCTGGAGTCGGTAGTAAATGGTGAGCGTTTTGGTCGATATTCTTTTATCGGTTTGCCCTGTGATACCTATATTAAAATATCCGGACAAAACACAAGGGTATACCAGAAAAATCAGCTAATAGAAACGCATCAGGGTAATCCGCTGGAATTCATTAAAACATTTCAGAACAGATATAAAACTCCTGATATTCCAGACCTGCCAAGATTTACAGGCGGATTGGTAGGTTATTTCGGATATGAAACCATTTATCACTTTGAACAGATAGCCCACCGGCTGAAGCAGGCAGACAAACCTAATCCGATTGGCGTGCCTGATATTTTTCTGCTGCTTTCCTTAGAGCTGGCGGTTGTGGATAATTTATCAGGCAAAATTTATCTGATTGTTTATGCCGATACCAGTAAAAAAGATGGTTATCAGCAGGCCAGAGCACGTTTAGAAGAGTTACGCACCGCGCTGCGTCAGAGTGTGCAGTTACCATTGTCACTTGGCAGTGAATTAACTGAGCCAGTGGCAGAAACTGGCGAAGAGCAATATAAAAATTATGTTAAACGGGTGAAAGAGTACATTCTCAATGGCGATTGTATGCAGGTTGTCCCCAGTCAGCGTCTCAGCATGCCTTTTTACGATAATCCATTGAGTCTGTACCGTGCTCTGCGTACTTTAAATCCTTCCCCTTATTTATTTTATTATCATTTTGACGACTTCTATGTGGTAGGGTCTTCTCCGGAAATTCTGGTAAGACGTGAACAAAGCAGTGTTACCGTACGTCCTATTGCCGGAACGCGTCCTCGGGGCAGAACACCAGACGAAGATCAGGCACTGGCACAGGATCTGATAAATGATCCTAAAGAAGTGGCCGAGCATGTCATGTTAATTGATCTTGGACGCAATGATGTCGGACGCATTAGTAAAATCGGTCAGGTAAAAGTTACCGATAAAATGATTATCGAACGCTATTCTCATGTAATGCATCTGGTATCCAATGTTGAAGGCGAATTACAGGATGGAATATCGAATCTGGATGTACTGGCTGCCACCTTTCCGGCTGGTACGCTTTCAGGCGCACCAAAAGTTCGTGCTCTGGAAATCATCGAAGAACTGGAGCCAAACAAACGCGGTGTTTATGGCGGAGCAGCCGGTTATTTGAGTTTTTCCGGAGATATGGATTTATGTATCGCTATTCGTACTGGTGTTGTCAGAAACAATACACTATATGTACAAAGTGGTGGCGGTATCGTCTTTGATTCAGATGAAGAGCTGGAATGGCAGGAAACTCAAAATAAAGCCAGAGCAGTAATCAGAGCGGCGCATATGGTGCAGCAGGGTCTGGATAAGTAAAGCAGATAATTAGTTACTTAGAATTAACTATGGTTGATGCACTATTATTTATAACTATTCTATCAACCATAGTTAAATATCGTCGCCAATACTATGCAGTAAACCTTCAGCTAATCATTTAAAACACAAATCAGCATTAAACAGGTTTCAATTTCACTTTAATATCTGCCGGCGGGACATAATAGGGCGCAGAGGTAACCAGTAATTGCGCCCCCGCACGAACATATTCCGCTATATTTAATAAAGTAACGCCACCGGCAGCAGACAATAAACTCATTGGCGCTAATATTTGCTGTTTTGCCAATACCAGTGCAAATTCTTCCGGCGTAAACTTATCCAGCTGTACAATATCTGCCTGGGCTGCCAGTGCTGCGAAAGCCTCTTCGATATTATCTGCTTCGACAATAATTTTCTTTTCCGGCGCAGCATACTTTAAACGCATTACCATAGCAGCCCAATCATCCGGCTGCTCATAAAAATGGCGGTGATTGGCAAACAGCAAAACAGACTCAGCTGTGCCGGCACGATGTAATATTCCTCCGCCATCTATTACAGCAGCAATAGCCAGAGATTTCGTACCGGGAATACTCTTACGCGTGCAGGCAATTTGTACCAGCGGATTAATCTCATGTGCACTAGCCAGCATTTGCGCCATATATTGTGCTACACCACTGCACCATTCCAGTACATTCTGTGCCACCTTCCAGCCCTGATGCAGATTTTCAGCTTGACCAAAAGCGGTTAACAGTACGGTTTCAGCATTAACATCAGCACCGTCTTGTTCTTGTATCACTACTTCCAGCCCAAGCTTCTGCAACAGCCTGGCTGCAATGGCCACACCACTAACCCTGCCAGCTTTCTGGCGACAGAATGTCATTTTTCCAGCCTGCCGGCCAAAACCTAAAGCACGGGTGGTTAAATCACCATAAGCGATATCATCGAGTAATAGTTTATCCAGCTCAGCATCAGATAAATAAAACATGGTATTTCCCCGTTAAATGAATGACTGCAACCTGCGCCTGTTTCTTATCAGTTATGTCGCTATAGCATGTACCGATAATTATGAGAAAAATAATTAATCAATAATTAACAGATAATGCTTGTTTTTGAAAACTATAGAGCTTAGTAAATAAACCATTATTGTCCATCAAGTCTTGGTAATTACCTTGTTCCGCAATTGAGCCTTTATCCAGAACAATAATATTATCCGCACCGATAATCGTTTTTAAACGATGAGCAATAACGATTACAGTCCTGTCTTTGACCAGACTGGCGATTGCTTCCTGAATATAAATCTCATTTTCAGGATCCAATGAGGCGGTAGCCTCATCAAGCAAAATAATAGGAGCATTTTTTAATAATGCTCTGGCAATTGAGATTCGTTGCCTTTCACCGCCCGATAATTTACTGCCGTTTTCACCTATTAAGGTATTCCAGCCATCAGGTAATCGGGCAATTAGTTCATCACATCTGGCTATTTTAGCGGCAAGTTTGACTTCTTCATCAGATGCATTATGCCTTCCGATGCGAATATTGTTCATAATCGTATCATCAAACAATACCACCTGTTGGAAAACAAAAGCCATTGAATGCATCAAGGTTTCAGGGTCAATTTGCTTAATATCGAGATTACCAATGGTAATCCTCCCCGAATTTACATCCCAAAAGCGTGCAATCAATTGCAATAAAGTACTTTTACCACTACCTGATGGTCCAACTAATGCTGTCATTTTTCCTTCCGGAATAGTGCAGCTTAAATTATTAATAACGTTTATTTGATTGTAGGAAAAATTAACATGATCAATATTGATAGTATGATTAGCAAAAGTCACATCTTCTTTTCCTTCCATAATAGACTCAGATTGTAAACTTCTCATTCTATCGATGGAAACAAGCATATAAAACAGCTCGGGTAATAATGTCAAAATAGAAATCAGAGGGCTATAAATTCGTGAACTGATAATAACAAAGGCAATAAAAGTAATTGGATTTAAGCTGCCAGAAACCATTAGCGAAACACCGAGTAAAACCACTATGCCTAAACCGACTTGTAATGTCATAGTAGACAAAGTGACAATAATTCCTCCTATTCCTTCAAACTTAATTGATGCCCACATCATTTTTTTAAGGGCTTTATCCAGACGTTGGAATTTTTTACCACTTATTCCGTAACCTTTGATAATTTTAATACCATCCAGATATTCCTGAACTTCGTCGGAAACAATTAATTTAGCCTGAACATGTTTTTCACCAAATTTTTGTTCAAGTCTTTTACCAATAACAACAATAATAATAGAAATCGGCAGAGTACAAAAAATAGCACCAGCCATACGCCAATCATAAAATGCCAATAAACAACAAGTTATCAGGCTGCTGATTGAATAGCCGATTAATTGAGGTATCACATGGCTAAGCATGTTCTCAATAACGGCACAATCACCCATAATATTAGCCGTAAGTTCAGAAAGATCTTTTCGGTTGAAAAAACTAAGCGGTAATTTGCGGATTTTTTCAGCAACTTCAATTCGGGTATTGGCAGCCTGACTAACAGCATTAGCATAAGTTTTTTCATATTCTCTTTTATAACAAAATAAGAATAATAAGGCTGAAACTACGCCGGCTCCCGCCATAATCCATAAGTAATTTATATTTACAGGAATTTGGTCAGTTAATGGCTTAATTAGCAGGATAATTATCTGCAATAAAATCACAAACGGTAACATTAATGTCAAATTAGAGATGATACAGGCGATAATAGCTTGATTAAGATTTTTATTCTCTGCATCAGACAACATCAATAATTTTTTAAACATATGCCACCTCATCATCTTGACCAGACTGATGCATTTGCCAATTTAATGTTTGCTTATAGTATTGCCACATTTTGTAATAGGTATGATGCTTATCAATTAGCTGCTCATGCGTTCCTCTTTCAACAATTCGACCTTTATCTAATACCACAATTTGATTTGCATCTTTTATTGTTGATAAACGATGAGCAATCATAATAACGGTTTTACCCTGCATCAAAACTTTCAAGGCAAGCTGAATTTTGTATTCATTTTCAGGATCAGCAAAAGAAGTGGCTTCATCAAGAATTAAAATAGGTGAGTTTTTTAGTAATGCGCGGGCGATTGCTAAACGTTGCATTTCACCGCCTGAAAGATGCAATCCTTTAGTACCTATTACCGACTGATAGCCGTCTGGCAGCTTTTCAATAAATTCGTGACATTGTGCAGCTTTGGAGGCGGCAATAACTTCATCTAACCGGGCATCGGGTTTGCCGATTTTAATATTATCTAAAATAGTTTGTTTAAAGAGAAAAACATCCTGAAACACAAAACTCACTAACGACAATAAATACTCACTTTTCATTTGCTTAATATCTACACCACCAATCGTTATCGAACCTTCATCAGGATCAAAGAAGCGAGGAATAAGCAATGAGACTGTACTTTTACCACTGCCGGAAAGCCCAACCAGAGCAGTAGTTGTTCCTTGTTTTGCCGTAAACGAAATGTGACTTAGCGCATTATTCTCTGAAGCCTCACTACCCTGAATCTTATTGTAGGCAAAAGTGACATCATTAAAACCAATATCATAACGATTTACTTCTAAACCAGATTCGGGTTCAGCTAAAGGTTTTACGTTTAAAACACTATCCATATTTTCAACGCTTTTAATTGCTTTTTGAAGGCCTTGTGAAACATACATCAGTTTTAAAAAAGGCGCTGGTAATGCCAGTGAGAAAATTAAATAAAAAATAGAAGCTAAGATAAAATTTGCATAATTATCTACAGAACCGAGTAAGAAAATTATTACTAGGAGAATAAAAAGATAGATGTTATTTAATATCAGTAGAAAAAATGCCATATGATATTTAAAACAATCAGTAAACTTAAGGCAAAATACTTGATACGCTTTGATTGACTCATAAAAGCGTTTAAATGAGAAAAAAGTTTGATTGAAAGCTTTTACAACAGCAATACCACGAATATATTCAACTGAAGCATTACTCATATCAATGAGTCGATTTTGAAACTCCTGCATATGGTTTTTAATATCTTTACGACGGTAGCCGCTTATCAAAACAATATAAGCCAAAATAATGGGTACCAGCGTTGCCAACCCTAAACGCCAGTCAAAAACAGCTAAAATAATTAAAATGATAATCGGAGTCGCAAACGAACCAACCATATCAGGGAGTTGATGAGCAATAAAAATTTCTATCTTTTCAATATCATCATCAACGATTTTTCGTAACTCTCCACTCGAATGTTCAGTATAAAATCCTAATGGTAAATATGATAAATACCGAACGAAATTATATTTCAAATAGTAAAGCGTTTTAAACGCAGCAATATGCGAGAAGCAGAGTGCAAGGAAATTAAAAAATAGCGACAATGCAGCCGCAATAAAAGCCAGCCAACCATAATGAATAATAAGCCCGTTATTTAATACGTCCTTATTGACTAAACTCATTATTATTTCGTAAACAATATAATAAACCGAAATAAAAGGGATAAAAGCAGTAGCAACACTTAAAACTGAAAATAAACAAGATATAATAATTAAAATTTTATTTTTAAAGGTGAGTTGCCAAAGTCGAGAAGCAGGACTGTAATTACACGGGTTCATTAAATGAGTACCTTATTAAAGTAATAATAATCATTATCATTTATAATGTATAAAATAACAATTCTTTTTATAAAACAAACAATATTATGGAGTGTGTTAATAAAATCACAGGCCTTGAGTGCAACAAATTTTGCACTGAGTCATGATTTTGAGCTGATGCATAACCACAATGGAAAAGATTGCTCGACTTCTTAAAACTATCTTAATGACGAACAGTTGATTAAATAATTAACTCAGTTAAATTATCGAGCAGAGTATTTTTATTGCATTATAAGAATTTATTTTTTTATCTCGTTCTAAAATAGATTTCTGACTGAAACGAGAGGATATATTAAAAATTGTTCTACTATATTCAATGAACTCTATTTGATTGATTCATGACAATTTATTTTGTTTTTAGTTGTCAATAATTCCTAAATAAAGATAACAGATTGCCAATGATGTTCTCATTTCATAATCTATATCTATCTGGTATATAACCATTGATAATTTTGTCGTATATAACCTTTACCTGAAAATGATACCTATCTAAAAGAAATTCAGGTACAAAAAATGTAAGCTGAAACAGTTAATACTCAAAGTATTATTTCAATAGCTGTAGAAAAACTAAGAGGATATAGAAAAAGCATACCCTCTTAGCTTTAAATTGACAGAGATAAACATTTATCAGCTAATATCCAGCACCGCATGGAATGCAGCTTGAGGAATATCTACACCTCCAAATTTACGTTGTCTGACTTTATTATCCTTTATATTTTTAGCAATTTTTCTCTTTTTGGATAGAGAGCCGGAATATCCTTTTCCGGTTACGCTTTTGCGTAAGGGCGGAATATCCTCACGAGCAATAACTCTGTTTTCAACCACAGACTGAACTGGCATGGGATATAACTTGCGCGGAATCACATGCTTCATTTTCAGAGCTATTTGCTTACCGCGTTCATAACTACTGCTGCGCGGTAAAATAAATGAAAATGCATCTACTATTTCATCATTCAGCCAGATATCCATTTTCACAAGATCAGACGCAATATAACATCTGTCGCGGTAATCAACTGAAGCATAACCATGCGTGATGGATTTTAGTGAATTGAAAAAAGTATAGGCAATTTCAGAAATCGGCAGCTTAAAAAATAATTCCGCCATTTTATTATTGAGGTAGGTCATATCAACGAATATACCTCGCTTTTCCTGGCACAGATTCATAATTTCGCCAATATTTTCCACAGGAATAATAATGGCTGATTCAATAAAAGGTTCTTCAATGGAAGCTATTTTTTCAAAACTCGGTAACAATGTCGGATTATTTACCGTAATTACCTGGCCATTAGTAAGTGTTACTCGGTACTCAACACTGGGAAACGTAGAAATAATTTCAATACCATGCTCCCGTTCCAGTCTTTCCTGAATAATTTCCATGTGCAAAATACCTAGAAAGCCACAACGAAAGCCACTGCCAAGTGCCAGAGAATTTTCCTGCTGATAAACAAAAGCCGAATCATTCAGAGCCAGTTTTTCTATCGCATCGCGCAGCTTTTCCTGTTCCTCATTTTTAATAGGAAACAAGCCTGCATATACCATGGGTTTAACATCTTTATATCCGGGTACGGGCGGAGTGTCTGGTGCATTAATATCAATTAATGTATCACCAACTTTCACATTGGACACCACCTTTATATTAGTAGAAATATAGCCTACCTCGCCAGCAACAAGCGTTTCAACAGACCTCATTTCAGGCAAAAATACACCAATCTGTAATGCTTCAAACTCCAGTTCACTTTTGATCATTTTAATTTTCTGACCAGTAGTCACCGAACCATTGAAGATACGGACATGCAGAACCACACCACGATACATATCGTAATGCGAATCAAAAATTAAAGCCTGAAGAGGACGATCCTGCTCACCACTAGGTGCCGGTATTTCTTTAACAATAGCATTCAGAATATTATCGACTCCGGCCCCTGTTCTGGCCGAAGCCAATATAATATTGTCCAGATTAATCCCATCCAACTCTTCGAGTTCTTTCGTAACACGTTCTACATCCGCATTTGGCATATCAATCTTATTGATAACCGGAATAATCGTTAAATTTTGTTCCTGCGCTAATTTTAAATTAGCAATAGTCTGAGCCTGCACTCCCTGTGTGGCATCAATCACCAATAATGCCCCTTCACAAGCGGCTAAACTGCGGGAAACTTCATAGGCAAAGTCAGTATGACCGGGCGTATCAATCAAATTAAGTTCATACTCAGCCTGATCTTCGGCCTGATAGTACATGCGTACAGTCTGGAGCTTAATAGTAATACCGCGCTCTCTTTCAAGCTCCATATTATCTAATAATTGCTCTTTCATTTCTCTTTCGCTGACCGTTTTTGTCATTTCAATTAACCTGTCAGCCAGCGTAGATTTACCATGATCAATATGAGCAATAATACAAAAATTTCTAATATTATTTAGGTTCATATTCCCATTCTTTCAGATTTTATTCATTTAATAGGCATTAAATGTAATAATTAGAGTAACTCGAAGTCAAGCTTAATATCTCGTCTTTACTAATTGTGATATTTTGTTGATTTATAAAACTAAAGAGGTAAAAAATGGTGGATTTACAGGATTGTATTTTATCAATAGCCAATAATGGGCAGTTAAGCCTCAAACCTAAATATTCCGTAACCGAAGCGGCCCAAATTCTTGGATTATCAGCACATACTCTGCGCTATTACGATTCCCTTAATCTATTCCCGTTCTTACAGAGAGATCAGCATGACAAAAGATTTTTTTCAGATGCAGATTTACAATGGGCAAAATTAATCGAGTGTTTACGCAATGCCAATATGTCCATAAAAGATGTTCAACACTATGTAGAGCTCTGTTTGCAAGGAGACAAAACACTGGATCAGCGGCTGAATATAATTAGCCAGCAAGAACAAAAGCTGCTCGACACCATGGAAACATTAAAAAAGCAAATAGCATTGTTGAGATTTAAAAAAGAATATTATGAAAATGCTAAACTCAAAAAAGACCTTGATAAATAGTACTGTCATCTAATCACAAGTAGAAGGAAACAGAGGGTATAAACAAGTCAATATCCCTATCAGCAGATAGCGGAGTCAAATAAAACCGCAAAGACTGAGTCAAAGGAGTCAAAAATAAACTTAGTAAAAACAGTTAAGTGAGGAGGAAGTCAAAAATAAATGCAGGCAGGAGTTGACAGGGGATTTTTGGAGGCGTATAGTTCGCCTTCTTCGCTGATGACGCGACACGAAACAAACGCACAGTTTAAAGTAGAACGCAGTCGAAAGCAACGCTCTTTAACAGAACAGATTACCGATAAGTGTGAGTGCCAAGCGGCCTCACAC
>NZ_JACFSH010000006.1:0-83469 GCF_016100525.1 Snodgrassella sp. W6238H11
GAAACGACCTAGCGCCGATGATAGTATGGATTGCCCATGTGAAAGTAGGACACCGCCAGACTCCCCATAGAAGAACCCGGTTGATCAGTCAGCCGGGTTTCTTACTTTAAGTACTGAGAATAAAACAATACCGCAGCAGCCTGATGGCTGCTGTTGCTGTATCTAGGCCAGAGAAGGGAAGGACTGCTGACGCAGTGCTTCGTAGAGGACGATGGCGGCGGCGTTGGAAAGGTTCAGTGAGCGGATGTGCTCTGACTGCGGGATTCGCAGACATTGCTCGGCGCGTGCCTGCGCGAATGTCTGGGGCAATCCGGTGGTCTCGCGACCGAAGAGGAAATAGATTTGCTGATTGGGGTCGCTGTAGTCGAACTGAGTGTAATTGCGTGTGCCGTAGGTTTCTATCAGATAGACTTGTGCATTAGTCTGAGTTTCGGTTATCCCGATGAACATTTTAAATTTCATTGCTATAAGTACTATGTACTATAGCTTTGGATACAAACTTTAGTGGTTGAAATATAGTTTAGGAAAAATGAAAAACTTTTGGTTACAGTTTATATAGATGATCGCTCCATAAACGATTCGATAACTATTTAACGGTTCAGAAATAGATTCTGGTCTGATTTAAATATTATTTCACTTATATAATTATTGTGCTGCCCTGTAGCAGTAATATGCATATTGTTTATTCTGTATTTTCTTCTGACAGACTCTTCCTGTTATGTGATTAGTATGATAAGTTTTGATTGGGAGATTTATAGGCAGAAATATTAAGCCAATTGTTTGTCGGGTAGTAAAAGTCAGTACGATTATTTCTCATTGAATGGGTTTATTCAGTACACTTAATACCCAAATGGTAATAGGTAATACAATGATAGGTTTGATGATTGTTACCCACGAGACAGTAGGGCAGGCAAATATGCAATTAATCCGGCATATTTTTGGTTCTGTACCTGATAATGTTACTTTAATCGGGGTACGTAGTAGTGATTCAGTTGAAAGTATACATGCTGAGGTTGTAGAAAAACTGGCTTCTTTGGATTATGGTCACGGTGTATTGATTCTCACTGATATTTTCGGTGCCACACCCTGTAATCTGGTGCGCCGGTTAATTCAGAGTGACAATGTAATTCTGCTAACTGGTCTTAATGCTCCAATGCTGATTAAGGCACTTCAACATTTTACTAAAGCAGATGATGTACATAAATTTGCAGATGAAGTTAAAGCTGCTGCTATTGCCGGCATTATGACTATTTCTAATCAGGATGAGCTTTGAAATGGTAAAAAAGGAAATTGAGATTATTAACAAGCTTGGTTTGCATGCACGGGCATCGAATAAATTTACTCAGGTAGCCAGCCGGTTTCAGTGCGAAGTATGGGTAACTCGGAAAGATCGCCGCGTTAACGGTAAAAGCATTATGGGACTAATGATGCTGGCTGCTGCTCAAGGTAGTGTAATTGAGCTGGAAACCGACGGTGTTGATGAAAGTCAGGCAATGCAAGCGCTGGTTGAGCTGATTAATAATTATTTTGGTGAAGACGAATAATGAGTATCGTCCTGCATGGTGTTGCAGTGGGGGCCGGTGTCGCTATCGGTCGTGCTCATCTGGTGGTGCGCGGTATGGACGATGTGCCACATCAGGAGTTGTCGATTGAAGAAGTGCCCGCAGAAGTTGCCCGTTATGAGCAGGCAATCAAAACAACTCGCCGTCAGTTAGAGCAGTTGCGTACAGATATTCCGCAGAATGCACCTTCAGAACTGGGAGCGTTTATTTCTCTGCACCTGATGCTGGTAGGTGATGTAAGTCTATCCAGAGAGCCTGTAGATATTATTGAAGCACAATGTGTTAATGCAGAATGGGCATTAAAACTGCAAACGGATAAACTTTCAGATCAGTTTGATGCAATTGAAGATAATTATTTACGCGCACGTAAGCAGGATATGCTGCAAGTAGTTGAGCGTATTTTTAAAAATCTGATTGGTTTATCGACAGAAGTCGTGACTGAAGCGGAGGATTTTGAAGAAGATACGATTCTTGTTGCCCATGATTTATCGCCAGCAGATACGGTTTTTTTTAAAGACAGCCGTATTGCTGCATTTGTTACTGATGCCGGCGGACCAACCAGCCATACCGCGATTCTGGGGCGTAGTCTAGATATTCCCTCTGTGATTGCACTGGGCTATGCACGGGAATTAATTAATGAAGATGAGCTGATTATTGTAGATGGCACAATGGGTGTAGTTATTATTGCACCTGATGATGTTATTTTAAAGGAATATCGCCGACGCTTGCGGGAATTTCGCAGCTTAAGACGGCAGTTAAATAAACTTAAGAATACGGCAGCAACAACATTAGATGGAATCAATATTGAGTTGTTGGGTAATATTGAAAGTGCTAATGACATAAAAGCACTGCATAGTCTGGGTATGGATGGTATCGGATTATATCGCAGTGAGTTTTTTTATCTGAACCGTGATGCTCTGCCTACAGAAGATGAACTGTATACCGAATACGCTGATGTGGTTAAAAAGCTGAAGGGTAAACCATTAACCATACGGACAATTGATTTAGGTGTAGATAAAAATCCGCGCTGGTTTGGTCCCAGTCATACGATGAATCCGGCTTTGGGATTGACCGGTATCCGTTTGTGTCTGGCTGAACCTGTGATGTTCCGTACTCAGATGCGGGCAATTATGCGGGCTGCGGTTTTGGGGCCCGTGCGCATGATGTGGCCAATGATTTCATCAGTAACAGAGATACAGCAGTGTTTAACTCATCTAAATACCGCTAAACAACAGTTACATGATCGCTTTGAAACCTTTGATGAAAATATTCAGGTTGGGGCGATGATAGAGATTCCGTCAGCTGCATTAACAGTTAATTCTATTTTGAAGATGATTGATTTCGTTTCAGTCGGTACTAATGATTTAATTCAGTATACGCTGGCGGCAGACCGTAATGATGAAAGTGTGAGTTATTTATATCAGCCGGGTCATCCTGCGGTACTGAAGTTATTGCTGCATATTATTCGTACCGCTGCACGTTTGAATAAACCAGTATCCGTGTGCGGAGAAATGGCTGGTGATGCTCAATATACACGGTTATTGATGGCGATGGGGCTGCGCCGGTTTTCGATGAATGCAAATAATATTCTGGCGGTGAAAAATCAGATTATTCAAAGTGATCTGCTAATGCTTGAAACAGAAGTACAGAAAATATTACGTAATGATGATCCGGATAAAGCATTAAAATTACTGAAAAAATTAAATTCTTCACATGAATTATCTGAAACTGCGGATTAAATAAATTGTTTTGTCTGACTTAGCACAGTTTAACAGCGTTTAATGATGATTTTTCTATAATATTTTTGTCAGTATTGTTTTTGCCTGACAATCAGTATTGAGTAAGTAGTGTTTTCCCGCAAATTGTCCACCGATATTCCCTCCCTTGGTATCGGTGGTTTTTTTTATTTATTTTTATATATGCTATATAAATATTAAAAATGTTTTATGCAATTAATATGCTATTGTAGTATTGATGGACTAAGCTCAATAACTGTATTGCCAGAATGATTAATTGCAAGTTTGTGTCTTGAGTAAACTGTTATAATAGTGGTCTATTTTTATACAATAAACTGATAATTCATGATGCAAGAACATTATTGTCCCGAAAAGATTGAGCCGGCTGCACAAGCGCGCTGGCAGGAATACCGTTTATTTAACGCTAAAGATTTTAGTCCGAAACCTAAATATTATTGTTTGTCGATGTTTCCTTACCCCTCGGGTAAGTTACATATGGGACATGTGCGTAACTACACTATTGGTGATGTACTGAGCCGTTATCGCTTGCTTAATGGGTTTAATGTGATGCAGCCGATGGGCTGGGATGCATTTGGTTTGCCTGCTGAAAATGCTGCAATGAAACATCAGGTAGCCCCGGCACAATGGACTTATGACAACATAGCTTATATGAAAAAGCAGTTGCAGAGTTTAGGTTTTGCGATTGACTGGGAGCGGGAAATTGCGACCTGTACACCGGAATATTATCGCTGGGAACAGTGGCTGTTTGTGCGTTTATTCCAAAAGGGCATTATTTATAAGAAAAACGGAACAGTAAACTGGGATCCGGTGGATCAGACTGTACTGGCCAATGAGCAGGTTGTAGACGGTCGTGGCTGGCGTTCCGGTGCCATTGTAGAAAAACGTGAAATCCCGATGTATTACTTCAGGATTACAGATTATGCTGAAGAGCTGCTCAATGGTCTGGATACACTGGAACATTGGCCGGAGCAGGTAAAAACTATGCAGCGCAACTGGATTGGCAAGTCACGCGGGATGCAGGTACGGTTTGCACTAGCTGAAGACAGTAAAGCGGGATTAACCGGTGAGTATGCAGATTTTGTACAGGTATATACCACACGTCCTGATACACTGATGGGAGCAACTTATGTTGCTGTTGCTGCAGAACATCCGCTAGCGACAGCTGCCGCTGCTGATAACCCTCAGTTACAGCAGTTTATTGCTGAGTGCAAGGCTGGTTCTGTGGCTGAAGCAGACATGGCCACGATGGAGAAGAAAGGTATGCCTACCGGACGCTTTGCCATCAATCCGCTTAATGGCGATGTGCTGCCGGTCTGGGTGGCCAATTATGTGCTGTGGGGATATGGTGATGGTGCGGTAATGGCTGTTCCGGCGCATGATGAACGTGATTTTGAATTTGCCACTAAATATCAGCTACCAGTAAAACAAGTAATTGCCTCTACGCAGAATACAGATGCTTTTAATACAAGCGTGTGGCAGGAATGGTATGGCAGTAAAGAGCAGACACAGTGTGTTAACAGCGGTGAACTGGATGGTCTGGATTTTTATGCGGCATTTGAGCGTGTTGGTGAGATTTTACAGGCTAAAAATGCCGGTGCACCGAAAACACAATATCGCCTGCGTGACTGGGGTATTTCCCGGCAGCGTTACTGGGGTTGCCCAATTCCGATTATCCATTGTGATGATTGTGGTGATGTCACTGTTCCGGAAGAACAGTTGCCAGTTGTTTTACCGGAAAATGTGGTACCGGATGGTGCCGGTTCTCCATTAGCCAGAATGCCGGAATTTTACGAAACTACCTGTCCTTGCTGCGGTAAACCGGCTCGTCGGGAAACCGACACTATGGATACTTTTGTTGAATCGAGCTGGTATGCGGTACGGTATGCATCACCACATTGCAATACCGCAATGGTGGACAAAGAGGCTGCTAATTACTGGATGAATGCAGACCAGTATATCGGTGGTATTGAACACGCAATTTTACATCTGCTCTATGCCCGTTTCTTTACAAAGTTAATGCGCGATGAGGGGCTGCTGAATGTAGATGAGCCATTTGCCCGCTTACTTACTCAGGGTATGGTGGTATGTGAAACGTATTATCGTGAAGGTGCTAATGGCAGCAAAGAATGGATTGCACCGCAAGATGTAGATTTGCAGCGGGATGATAAAGGCCGGCCTCTGGCTGCAACCCTGAAAGCAGATGGTAAACCGGTGTGTATCGGTGGCATTGAGAAAATGTCTAAATCCAAAAATAATGGTGTGGATCCGCAAGAGCTGATTGACCGCTATGGTGCGGATACTGCGCGATTGTTTATGATGTTTGCTGCACCGCCTGAGCAATCACTGGAGTGGTCAGATGCCGGGGTAGAGGGTGCGCATCGCTTCCTGCGCCGTTTGTGGCGTACTGTATATGATTATTTACAGCAGGGTGCAGGTGTAACTGCATTTACCGGCAGTCAGGATAATTTGTCTGCCGACCTGAAAGCGCTGCGGTTGAAACTGCATAGCACAGTCGCCAAAGTAACCGATGATTATGGTCGCCGGCAGCAATTTAATACCGCAATTGCTGCGGTTATGGAATTGCTGAATCAGTATGACCGGACTGATTGCACTACAGAAGCAGGGCGCGCCGTGGCACAGGAAGTGCTGGAGTGCGTATTGCGTCTGTTATGGCCGATTGTGCCTCATGTGTGTGAAACATTATGGAATGAGCTGTCTCCGCAGAAAACACTGTGGGATGCTGCATGGCCATGTGTTGATGAAGCCGCACTGGTACAGGATGAAATTACCCTGATGGTTCAGGTAAATGGTAAGCTGCGCGGACAGATTACAGTTTCTGCCGATAGTAGTAATGATGAAGTACAGGCAGCAGCATTGGCTGATCCGGCCATACAGCGATTTGTGGATGGCAAAACACCGAAAAAAGTTATTGTTGTGCCAAAACGATTAGTCAATATTGTTGTCTGATCGCATCATCCGATGAAAAAGACATGTTATTAACATGTCTTTTTTTATTACATAAATTAATTACGGCGAAATACGCCCAGATTATTTGGCGCCTGTAGCGCAAATAATTCAGGGTAGAGTATAGGCGATGAGATAGTCTCCCATCTTCGTACCGAATGAGCTATGACCACCAGCCATTTGTACTACATATTGTTTACCATTAACGGCATACGTCATTGGTGTAGCCTGTCCGCTGGCAGGCAAACGTGTCTGCCATAATAAATCTCCGTTACTGGTATCGTATGCACGCAGATAGTTGTCCTGAGTTGCACTGACAAACATAATATTACCCGCTGTGGATATTGAGCCACCCAGACCCGGAACGCCAATTTTCAAGGGTGGTAATTCAAATAATTTCGGCAGACTGTCACGAATCGTGCCAATACGCTTTTTCCACACTACTTGGTTAGTCTGCAAATCAACACCAGCTACAAATCCCCATGCCGGTTGTTTACAAGGTAAACCTATTGGTGACAGAAAAGGGCTAATTTCTACCCCATAAGGAGCGCCATACATTGGCTGGATACCATTCTCAGTACCTGCGCCCTGTTTTTGCTGAGCCCTGTCGGGGTTAGCCGGAATCAGGCGGGAAACGAAGGGCAATCCGATTGGGTTCATCAGAGCAATTTGCCGATCCTGATTGACAGATATACCACCCCATTCAAATACCCCCAGATTACCCGGAAATACCAATGTGCCATTTTCAGAAGGTGGTGTATAAATGCCATTGTAATTTAAGCGCTTAAACTGGATGCGGCACAGAAGCTGGTCAAACATGGTTGCTCCCCACATATCTTTATCAGTCAGTTTGTTTTTCGGCATCAGACTTAAAGCTGAGAAAGGCTGGGTAGCTGCATAATGTTCACCCTGTGTTGGTTTACCATGTTTCAGAGTCTGTGGTACCGGCTGTTCAGTAGCTGGCACAATAGGTTGGCCAGTTTCACGGTTGAGGACAAAAATATTACCGGTTTTGGTCAGCACATAAATAGCAGCAATCCGTTTACCGGATGATATTGTAATGTCCATCAGTGAAGGCTGAGCCGGAACGTCCATATCCCAAAGATCATGGTGAGTAGTCTGAAAATGCCATAGTAGTTTACCGGTTGAGGCATTCAGTGCCACAAGAGAATTGGCATAACGTTCTTTTAACTTATCACGGTGACCGCCCCAGATGTCCGGTGTGCTTACTCCGGTGGGTATATATACAATATTACGCTGCTGGTCGTAGGCCAGAGGTGCCCATGCATTGGGTGAATTATGCACGAAATTGGTCTTTTCACCCGGCATCGCATTCGGGTTTTCCGCACCAGTATCAAATACCCATTTTAATTGGCCGTTATTGACATCATAACCACGAATTACCCCGGAAGGTTCTTTAGTTGAGAGGTTATCCGTTACCGAACCACCGATAATAATCGTACTAGGTGTTACAACAGGCGGTGAGGTCGGATTATATCCTCCCAAAAAAGCATAAGGCATTTTGGCTTGCAGATTAATTTCACCGTTATGACCGAAATCCGGACATTTCTGACCAGTCTGTGCATTGACGGCAATTAAACGGCCATCATTAACTGGTAATAAAACTTTTTGCGGACAAATAGCGGATGCGGTGGTCTCAGAACTGTGTGCTGTCGTAGCATCATAATAGCTGACACCACGACAAGTCAGATGCTGAAAAGTTCTGTTGCTGCGCAATTCAGGGTCAAAACGCCATAAACGTTTGCCGGTAGTGGCATCCAGAGCATCCAGAAACTGGTGTGGTGTACAGATAAAGAGTTTCTTGCCGATTTTGATCGGTGTTAGTTCATTAGTGGTTTCTGCTGAATCATTAGCAGTTTTGAAATCACCGGTACGGTAAGTCCAGGCTACTTTAAGCTGTTTAACATTAGCGGTATTGATTTGAGTTAATGGTGAATAACGTGTTCCGCCCTGAGTACGACCATACGCCGGCCAGTCTTCTGCTGCTACACCATTATCGTTTGCCGCTGGTGCCGGCTGGAGGCGAGTAATGGTGCCATTAATTTGCTGCGGATCATGACTGATGCTGTAGAACATCACACCCAGTATCGCAATTAATGCTATTGTAATAATTAATTTTCCACTTCGTGAAGCTGATATATGTCGTGTTGGCCACGGAGTTAAAAGCCATAATCCAAACAGAAACAGCAGATCAAAACGTGGTGCTAATGCCCAGAAATCGGTGCCGGACTCCCATAAACCCCAGATTAGCGTAATAAATAGAATAATTGCATATAACCACAGGCAGCTACTGCGCTGATACTGATACAGAACAGTAAACAGACTCAGTAACAGGGCAATCATGGCATAAAAGGGCGAACCACCCAGGCATATTAGCCATATCCCTCCAATTAGCAGGTAGATAACAGTTAGCCAAAGTACCAGCAAAGTGATTATTCTGGCGACGGAAAATGATGTAAATATTTTCATAATACTTCTGTTAACCTGTTTTTATAAAAAAATACTGCTAAAATTATTATAATAAACAATATATAAGATGAAAATGTATATATTAATGATTAAAAAATTTACAGTCGGAAAATTTCGAATCTGATCTTGAATCAGCAAACAGTTTTTAGAAATACAGTAATATTTTTAGCAGATTTTATTGCAAATACGGGTAATTTTTAGGAAGCAATAAAAATTAGTTTATTTTTTCAATCTGTGTAAATTGTAATGTCTAAGTGAATTCAGAATGGCTTTTCAATATTTAAATTGCTGTAACTAAGAAATAATATGGCGTAATTAATTCCGAATAATCTGATTTATTTGTTCAGATAATAAATTTTAGATCAAATAATGATTAATTTATTGTATGGATAATTAGTAAATGAACGGAGTAATTACTTTTGCTTGAATTTTTTATCTTGCGGTTACTTGAATTTTTAATTTTATTTTTGCGATTATGCAATATATATATAATTTTCTAAGGCTTATTAAATTGTTTTGCTGTATTTTTATTAATAAAAGTTTACTTATAATAAGAATAATATATTTATATTACTGATATATAAGGATAAAATTTATATTCTTTTTGGGGCTAAATATTGCATAATATATATATATTAATTATTGATTAATAAAGTAAATTTTTTTATTAAAAATATAAATTAATATGTAGAAATAGATTTATTCTTTTCAAGAATTTTAATTATGAACAATGTAAAAAATTGATTTGGGGAATAAGAATGAATAACTTTAAGCAGAAAAAATTAAATTCAATTATACATACATTAGTATTTAAACTTTCACTAGGAACCCTGGCACTACTTCCAATATCAGTAAATGCAACTACAGTTATTGATGATAATAATATCGGGAATTACAAAAAAACTGGAATTGATATCTTCGACAATGTAGAAATAAAGATAAGTAAAACAAACGACTCTGAACCACATATTGATATTGATCAGAATAGTAGAGCATGGATTGGTATTCGATCGTCTTCCAACAAATACACAACAATTACTGGCGGCGACTCATTTAAAATTAGAAGTCAGATATCTAAGAATTATACAGATTTTTATGGTATTTACCTAGGAAATCAAACTGATTTAGTTTCAGAAACTGATCTTGACATAAATATTGGAAGTGGTAAGGGTATTTATCTAGCTGATGGAGCAATGGGCGAGTTTAGAGGGAAAGTAAATATAGAAACTGGAAACAGAAGTATAGGAATACATTCTTATACCAGTTCAGTCCCACGCCGTACAAAAAGTTTATTTAAGAATGAAGTAAAAATAAATACCAATGGTGAGGGAAGTCGGGGTATTTGGTCTCAGAGAACTCAGAGTCTAACAGCAGAAGGAAATGAACTAATTTTTAACAATAAAGCGGTGATTGATGTAAAAGATTCTTCTTCAAATCCTAATACTGCTGGAATTTATGTAGATCAATTACCACCAAAACCAGGCGCCTTCACCGGCAAAGGCGATTTTATACAATTCAATAAAGGGCTTAAACTTACTGTTGATGGTGGTACCGCAATTTCAATGAACCAGCACAAGGGTGAATTAGAGATTAGGGATACTGATGGTTCAAATGATATCCGTATTGTTGTTAAGGATCCTGAAGGCTTTAATGCGATACAAGCAATAGCTGGCAAAGTGATTATTGATGGTAAATCGGAAATTATTGGAGATATTGTTTCAAGTGAAAATGATGAGCTTCGGGATAAAGGAGTAGTTAAATTAACTCTGGCTGACGGATCAATGTTATTAAGCTCTTTGGACAATGATAATGGTGCAGGTGAGATTAATCTTGGCCTTTCAGGTAGTCACAGCCAGTGGAAAATGACCGGCAGCTCAAATATTAACTCTCTGGAACTCAGTGATGATGCCAAAGTCAGTTTTGGTTATGACTATGCTACTCCCGATGCTGTTACCAGCCTTAACGGAAACAACGCAATGGTATTAGAAACTGATTCGTTAGCGGGTAATAATGGCGTATTTAAAATGCGAGCAGCGATTGGTAAAAATATAGATAATGATTTGCTGAAAATAACCGGATTACAACAGGCAAAGGGTAATCATAAAATTGCTGTTATTGATGCTAAAACTGGCTCCGCTACAGTAACTGGCAAAGAAAAAATTAAACTGGTTGAAACCAATGGTGGCGATGCTAAATTTAGTTTATCGTCCTCAGCAGTAGATATTGGTGGCTATGAGTTTAATACTTTAGACGAATTTGACAATTCTAATCCTGACGGTAAAGATTGGATATTGTCTGCATCTTCAAATTCTGATAGCAATCAAGGTGGGGAGACATCAGGCGGCTCAGATAGCAATAATGACAACGGGTCAATAGGAGATTCAGGTTCAGGTACGAAACCAAAGCCAGGTTCCAAACCAAATTTAACTAATACAGCGAAGAATGCGGCCAATATTCTTAATTCAAATTATTTAATGAGTTATGTAGAAACACAAACTTTATTGCAGCGTATGGGACAAATCCGTACCGATGATACAGCGAGCGGTAAAGTATGGGGGCGTATATATACAGGGAAACTGAACTCGTTTAATGATAATCGGTTGTCTGGTTTTGACATGGATTATTATGGATTACAGATGGGGCTGGACCGTAAACTGAATTACGATAAAGTGAACCTATATTATGGTTTAATGGGCGGACTAAGCCGGGGTGAAGTTGATCACAACGTTGGTGACGGCAGTACCAAAAGCTATTCATTGGGATTATATGGAACGTTACAAAGCCAGAATGGATTTTATCTTGATGGTTTAGTCAAGTATATGCATATGACCAACAAGTTCAATAGTATGACCGCAGGAGGCTATCATGTTAAAGGAGATGGCAATACCAATGGCTTTTCCATAGGAGCAGAAGTAGGCAAACGTATTCATTTATCCGGTGCAGGAAACGCGGATGAGGGTTGGTATTTAGAACCACAGGCCCAGCTTACTTATTCACATCAGGATGGAGCCACCATTAATGCGACCAATGGGTTAAGAACCAGACTGGGTAGTTATAATTCATTAATAGGGCGGGCGAGCCTTATTTTAGGTTATACCATTCAAAACAATAAAAATCCGGTAGATATTTATTTTAAAACAGGTTATCTGAGGGAGTTTGATGGAAAAACTTCTTATACCTTTAATCGTGTTGCAAAAGAAAAATATGATTTTGGTGGTAACTGGTGGGATAACGGTATAGGAATTAATGTGCGGCTGAATGGGAAACATCATATTTATGGTGATATGGTTTATTCTGCAGGAAACAAATTTAATCAGAAGCAGATTAATGCGGGATATCGTTACAACTTTTAACCAGAATGTTATTGCTGACTAAAGCTAAAATTTAGCAAAGACTGATGTTTAAAAGCAGGTTTAATCATGGTGGTGCTGGATAATTCCGGTGCCACCATTTTGGTGTTTAGTTGATTATTGGTCAATGTATATAGGAAATATGGCTATTAATATTAATTTATTGAATGTAATTATGAATTAGTCAGAGAATACGCAGTTATGTATTTTAAATGGATGCGTTTAGTAGTGATATCAATGGTTGAGTATAAACAATTTAATTATTTAAAATGAATAATTACTTTTTCTTTGATTGATACTTATCAGCTGTTGCCGGATACCTGTTGCTGTTTAAGTTACAGCCTGTCTGAATAGGTGAATAGTATTCAGAGTAAATCTTTTTCATGCTGCTCCATCCAGTTTGCGATGGAAACCAAAGCCGGTTTTAGAGTTTTTCCCAGCGCTGTTATCTGGTATTCAACTTTAGGCGGTACTTCGGGGTAGAGCTTTCTGGTAATTAATCCTTTTTGTTCAAACAGCTTTAGCTGTTTTGTTAATTCTTTCTGAGTAATTGGTGCGATGGCTCGCCTTAATTCGCCAAAACGAATGGGTTGATCATTAATAATCAGGCGATACAGGATAGGAATAGCCCATTTTCCTGAAATTAAATTAACAAATTTAACCATAGGACAATGATAAATATCAGGGGTATTTTTTTCAGTGTGCATAACTATTTTCCATTAGTATCTATTTGGTACCTACTTTCATAAGTAAACCCGTTAAATTATACTGAATTTTATTTTTGAAAGGGAATTTATGAACAGATTAACGGGTAAATATACACTGATTACAGGCGGAAGCAGTGGAATAGGGCTGGCAACTGCCAGAGAATTTATTGCCGAAGGTGCGACAGTAGCCATAACCGGCAGAAATAAAGACAGATTACTGGCAGCGAAGCAGGAATTAGGTGCAGATGTAATAATATTGCAAAGTGATACTTCTGATGTTGAAGAACAAAAGCTTCTGGCTGCACAGTTAACCAAAATGTGGCCCAGATTAGATGCTGTATATATTAATGCGGCCGATGTCACTCATCTGCCGGTAACTGATTGGAATGAAAATACTTTTGACAGGGTAATGAATACTAATTTCAAGGGGCCGTTTTTTCTGATACAGGCGCTGTTACCTTTGCTGGCTGATCCCTGTTCGGTTATTTTGTGCGGTACGGTAAGTACCAAAATCGGTTTACCGCAAAGCAGTATTTATGCGTCCAGTAAAGCTGCTCTCTGTTCATTAGCCAAAACACTGTCGGGAGAGCTATTATCCAGAAATATTCGCTTCAACTGTTTAGTCCCCGGCCCGACAGACACGCCGGCGCATATGAATTTAAATACCACTGACGCGGATGCTGTCAAACATTTACAGCAGGAAATTAAGGCATTGGTACCGTTAGGACGTTTGGGCAAACCGATAGAGCTGGCTAAAGCCGCTGTTTTTCTGGCCTCGGATGAATCATCTTTTATGCTCGGTGCGGAAATACTGGTAGATGGCGGGGTAGGTAATATCTAATTTTAGTTTTTTGATAAAAATAATGATGTTATTTGCGTAAATTAAGTAGTAAATCTCTAAAGACGTTCGGATCTTTAATAAAGGTAATTTCTCCTGCCTGCGGAAAATGGTAATCAAGCAGGCGGGAAACCCAGAAGCGAATACATGCAGCTCGCTGTGCAATTGGAAAGTAATCTTGTTCAGCGGAAGTCAGCGGGCGTATGCTTTCATAGCCGTGTATAAATGCTTGTTGCAGATTTTGGTCGATATGATTGTCTGCACGACGTGCCCAGTCGTTAACGGCGATGGCAAGGTCATACATGAAATTACCGTTACATGCATAATAGAAATCAATAAATCCGGCTACCTGTTCACCATCCAGCAAAACATTATCGCGGAATAAATCGGCATGGATGATACCCGCAGGCAGATTTGTGCATTCATGTGCATCAAAGAAAGCAATTTCTGCTTGTAATAACTGCTGATCTTCCGGATCCAGAAAGGGTAATAAACGGGTACTGGCCTCATGCCACCAGCCAGTGTAACGCGGATTGTGCATTTTCTGCGTGAATTCGCTACCGGCCAGATGCATTTTAGCCAGCATCGCTCCGGTATTGAAACATTGCTGTCCGGATGGGCTGCTGGTATCGCTGCCGGTCAGGCAGGTTACCAGACAGGCTGGTTTGCCAACTAGAGTGCTGTCCAGACGACCGTCAGTTCGGGCAATAGGAGCAGGACAGGCTACGCCGTGAGCACTCAGATGCCGGGTTAAATCTAAAAAGAAGGGCAGCTCATCCTGTGTCATGGCCTCAAAAACAGTCAGTACATAGCGCCCTTGTGTGGTGGTTACAAAATAATTGCTGTTAGTAACGCCCTGAGCGATACCTTGTAAACCAATAAACCGACCTAAGTGATAATCACGCAGAAAGCTGCGCATTTCATCGTCGCTAACGCTGGTGTAAACCGACATAAATGTAACCAATAAACAGAATTAAACGAAAAGTTTAAACCTGAGACAGGATGTTTAAACAAATTGCAAGCATGATGGCAATAAAGGGCTGATGTCAAGTATTTATTCAAATGATTGCTTATGAACGGTAGTTTATAGAAAGCTTGTTATCTGATGATGTTTAAATTGAATGATGTGTATGTCGTATAAAGGGTTGAAACAGGAATTGGGTAATTTGTAAGCCAATATTCCGGACGGTACAACTAAATCGGAAAGTATTTTATCTTTATTACATATAATAAAATAGAATAAGTGAATGCATAAGGGCTATTTCACAACTTATTTACTTTTGCGTATTCTTAGCTGGCACTAGGTATCAAACGCGGGCAGAAAGCTTGCCGGCGCAGGAGTATAAAATGAATTTATCTTTGCTCGCGAACATTATGGTGTTCGCATTGTTATTATGGGTATTGAGCCGTACGCATTCAACCCAATGGAGTTTATCCAAAAAAGTATTATTGGGTATGATTCTTGGTATTGGATTGGGTTTAGGGCTGCAATTGATTTACGGAGCATCCAGCCCGGTAATCCGTACCTCTGTACAATGGTTTGATGTAGTCGGCAACGGCTATGTACAGTTATTGCAGATGGTTGTAATGCCGTTGGTGTTTGCTTCAATTCTGAGTGCTGTGGCGCGATTACATAATGCTGCTCAGCTAGGCAAAATCAGTCTGATGACTATTGGCGTGTTACTGTTTACTACGGCGATGGCTGCGCTGATCGGTACTTTGCTGACCAGTCTGTTTGGTCTGACTGCCAACGGTCTGATTCAGGGAGAAGCTGAAACTGCGCGCTTTAATGCAATTCAGACTAATTATGTTGGTAAGGTAGCAGATTTAAATGTACCGCAGCTATTACTGTCTTTTATTCCAAAAAATCCGTTTGCTGATTTAACCGGAGCCAATCCGACCTCTATTATCAGTGTGGTTATTTTTGCTGTATTTCTCGGTATCGCCGCATTGAAATTATTAAAAGATGATGCTGCTAAGGGTGAGCGGGTGTTAAGGGCAATTGATATCTTACAAAGCTGGGTAATGAAATTGGTACGGATAGTAATGCTGTTAACTCCCTATGGAGTCCTGGCACTGATGACTAAAGTAGTGGCTTCTTCAAATATGCAGGAGATTATTAAGCTGGGAGGCTTTGTACTGGTTTCGTATCTGGCACTGGCTCTGATGTTCGGGGTACATGGTCTGTTACTGGGCATATTTGGGATCAATCCGGGTAAATATTTTCAGAAAATATGGCCGGTACTGACTTTTGCATTCACCAGTCGCTCCAGTGCTGCTTCTATTCCGCTTAATATCGAGGCTCAGACGCAGCGTCTTGGTGTACCGAAAACTATTGCCGGTTTTGCTGCTTCTTTTGGTGCAACTATCGGACAGAATGGTTGTGCCGGTTTGTATCCGGCTATGCTCGCCACCATGATTGCGCCAACTGTAGGTATCAATACTCTGGATCCATGGTGGATTGCAACACTGGTCGGGATGGTGACTATCAGTTCCGCGGGTGTGGCCGGTGTTGGCGGCGGAGCTACATTTGCGGCGCTGATTGTGCTGCCGGCAATGGGTTTGCCGATTACGCTGGTGGCCTTATTGATTTCTGTAGAACCATTGATTGATATGGGGCGTACAGCATTGAATGTCAGCGGTGCGATGACAGCAGGTACGTTAACCAGCCAGTGGCTGCATCAGACTAATAAAAAAATATTAAATAGTACGGAGCACGGCAGACTGGTACATTAATGCAGTAGGTATTTAAAACCATTTGTCATAATTAGCAGCCGGTCTGTGTCAGCAGAGCGGCTGATTTTTTTCGTTTAAATTCTTAATATGGGGCATGAGCGGATTTAAGGTTTACAGACAGGTAATTAAACAGGACAGTTAATCATTTAACTGTCCTGTTCGGATAATACTATGATGATGTCGCAAGTAATCAGGCGGTAGAGGCTGCCTGTCAGGTTTTTGCTGAAGATTTATCTGTTTTGTAAAACGATTTGTAGCATACGCCGGATAGGTTCTGCGGCACCCCATAAAAGCTGGTCACCTACGGTGAAGGCACTGATATATTCTCCACCCATGCCCATTTTGCGGATGCGCCCTACTGGTACAGTTAATGTGCCAGTTACTGCTGCGGGTGTCAGCTCATGCATAGATGCAGTTTTTTCATTAGGTACAACTTTTACCCAGTCATTGGCAGCAGCAAGAATTTTCTCAATTTCAGCTACGGGTAAATCCTGTTTCAGTTTTAAGGTGAGTGCCTGACTGTGGCAGCGCATTGCACCGACACGGACACACAAGCCGTCGATAACGATTGGCTGTGCACTGCGACCTAAAATTTTATTGGTTTCTACAGCACCTTTCCATTCTTCTTTAGACTGACCGTTACCCAGATCAGCATCAATCCATGGAATCAGACTGCCGGCAAGAGGAACGCCGAACTGGGCCTGCGGATATGCTTCGCTGCGTAAAAAATCGGCAACTTTTCGGTCTATGGCTAAAATAGCACTGGCCGGATCGGCCAGTTCTGAACTAACCTGATTTTCAATGGCACCCATTGCACTAATCAGTTCACGCATATTCTGGGCGCCGGCGCCGGATGCTGCCTGATAGGTCATGCTGGTAGCCCATTCCACTAAATCCTGTTCAAACAGGCCGCCCAGAGCCATTAGCATCAGTGACACTGTACAATTACCGCCGACAAAATCTTTGATGCCGTTTGACAGGGCGCTATCAATCACTGCGCGGTTCACCGGATCAAGTACGATAACTGCTTTATCGCTCATGCGCAGAGTGGATGCAGCATCAATCCAATATCCCTGCCAGCCCTGATCCCGCAGCGGCTGGTGGATTGCTTTGGTATAGTCGCCACCCTGACAGGTAACGATAATATCCATTTGAGCCAGAGCATCCAGATTACGGGCATCCAGCAGTGTTTTTGCTGTCTGGCCAAAATCAGGTGCGGCTGCACCGGCTGCTGATGTCGTGAAAAAATACGCATCTGCAATAGTTTGAAAATCATTTTCTTCCTGCATGCGCTGCATTAATACTGAACCTACCATACCGCGCCAGCCAACAAAACCTACTTTCACCGGGTGCTCCTTAAAACAATTCAATTTAATTAAAATTTCTGTTGCCAGATACCAGAATACTATCCGGTCTTTTAACCATAATCACGGCTGTTTGTAAACAGATAATTACCATTCTGGTAAATTTCAGGCTGTACAGCTTATCTTTTGCCGGATTTATAGTGTCAATTCAATACTGTTATCCCATTATATAGAATCGGCTGACATTCCGGTGTACACTTTCGCCTTTGTTTTTTTATTGGCATTTCTGATGAATTTACTGCGTACTCTGGCTAAAGTCAGCAGCATGACTATGCTGTCGCGTGTTCTGGGTTTCATCCGCGATACCATTATTGCCCGCAGTTTTGGTGCGGGGATGGCTACTGATGCTTTTTTTGTGGCATTTAAACTGCCTAATCTGTTACGGCGTATTTTTGCAGAAGGCGCATTTTCACAGGCTTTTGTACCGATACTGGCTGAGTACAGGGAAACACGATCACCAGAAGCTACCCGGGCTTTTGTGCAGCATGTGGCCGGACTGCTTTCATTTGTTCTGATTATTGTAACGGCGATTGGAATCCTGGCCGCACCTGTTGTGATTTATATTTCTGCTCCCGGTTTTCAGCAGGATGCTGATAAATTTGCTCTGTCGGTACAACTATTACGGATTACTTTTCCATATATTTTTCTGATATCGCTGTCTTCACTGGTTGGCAGTATTCTGAATACTTATCATCAGTTTATTGTTCCAGCCTTTACACCGACTTTTCTGAATATCTCCTTTATCGTATTTGCTCTGTGGCTGGCACCTTA
This sequence comes from Snodgrassella sp. W6238H11, assembly GCF_016100525.1. Classification (NCBI taxonomy): domain Bacteria; kingdom Pseudomonadati; phylum Pseudomonadota; class Betaproteobacteria; order Neisseriales; family Neisseriaceae; genus Snodgrassella; species Snodgrassella sp. W6238H11. The sequence goes on from NZ_JACFSH010000006.1 coordinate 18,540, forward strand.
CTTTCATCCTCCGGTTCTGGCGCTGGCCTGGGCAGTATTTGTGGGCGGATTATTACAGTTGCTGTATCAGCTGCCTTATTTATTTAAACTGGGTTTTCTGACTATGCCCAGACTCAATTTTAAGGACAAAGCAGTTAACCGGGTACTCAGGCAAATGGCACCGGCTATTCTGGGGGTATCGGTAGCGCAAATATCGCTGGTGATAAACACGATTTTTGCTTCTTATTTGCAATCCGGTTCAGTATCCTGGATGTATTATGCTGACCGTCTGATGGAATTACCGACTGGTGTGCTTGGTGTGGCACTGGGAACCATTCTTTTGCCCACTTTGTCTAAACACTCAGCTACTAATGATATAGCCAGCTTTTCTGCATTGCTGGACTGGGGATTACGCCTGTGCATGCTGTTAACTTTACCGGCAGCAGTGGGTATGGCTGTGCTGTCATTTCCTCTGGTGGCAACTTTATTTATGTACCGGCAGTTTAATGAGTATGATGCAATAATGACTCAGGGTGCGCTTATCGCTTATGCTGTTGGTTTGATTGGTCTGATTCTGATTAAAGTACTTGCACCGGGATTTTATGCGCGCCAGAACATTAAAACGCCGGTAAAAATTGCTATTTTTACTTTATGTATGACTCAGCTGATGAATTTGCTGTTTATCTGGAAGTTGCATCACGTCGGGCTGGCTCTGGCTATCAGCCTTGGCGCCTGTATTAATGCCGGATTACTGTTTACTCTGTTACGGCGACAGAAATTGTATACCCCCAGCCCCGGCTGGCTGCGTTTTCTATTGCGTCTGACGGTGGCTCTTGTTGTTATGGGTCTGGGGTTATGGTTATTACAGCATTGGCTGCCGTTTAACTGGCACAGTAGCGGGTTGGCAAAAGTAGGGCAATTAAGTATTTTGATTGTTACCGGTATTATTTTATATTTCGGATCACTATTTGCTCTGGGTTTCCGCGTACGCGATTTCCGGCGGGCTGAAGCAGAATAGTGGTATTTCAGCCTCATAACGAAAATGAAAAGAATTCATGCAAATTTATTTGTGTTCAAATTCTTTTAATTCTTCTGCGATAAAATATTTCACCAGTTCGCAAAACAGGGACTTGATTACATCTCCGTTCAGTCCCTGCTCATCTGCCCATTGTTTGCGTTTTTCAAGCATGCTGTTAAAACGCTCATTCGCTTGTACGTCTTTAGCATTCATTTTAAATTTACTGGCCGCTTTGACATATTCAAAGCGGGCGGAAAGTAACTGGATTACCGCATAATCAATATGATCTATTTCTGTACGAATGTCATTTATGCTGTGGCAGTCCTCAGGTTTATATATTTGATTATATGTCATTGTATTTATTAATTTTTATTTCCATGATATCTGTATTGTAAAACTGATATAAGTGGTAGTACAGTTAAAAAATGATAATTTTACAAATTAATATTATTATTAAATATATGATAAATTAAATTATTTAAATATATGAAATGTAATATTTTATTATGCTAATTATTTTAACCCAAAAGCATAAATTGCTTTAATGAGTATAACTGACCGAAATAAATGAAAAAATCCATGATTGACTTTTGCTGTTTTCTGGTTACAAAAATATGAGAAACCAAACGTAATACTGAATAAATGCTAATGAGAATAATTCTCAATATCCTATTGAAAACATTATTTTTTTATTTTCTTTTAATGTAATACGCGCTTTTAATAACGTTCGAAATTAGTTACAATATATCAATTTTACCAATATTTGCATAAGGTCAGCGCAGTTATGTTGGCGAATTATTTCCCCATATTAATATTTGTTCTGGTTGGCTTTGCCGCTGGTGTTCTGTTTATCTCTCTCGGTTTACTGCTAGGACCGAACCGGCCATACAAAATGAAACAGGAACCGTTTGAGTGCGGTTTCGAAGCTTTTGAAAATGCACGAATGAAATTCGACGTGCGTTACTATCTGGTAGCCATTTTATTCATCCTGTTTGACCTTGAAGTTGCCTTTATGGTGCCCTGGGCAGTTGTGTTTAAAGAGCTGGGCGCATACGGATTCTGGTCAATGATGGTGTTTTTGCTGATTCTGGTTATCGGCTTTATTTATGAATGGAAAAAAGGCGCTCTGGAATGGGAATAGAAGGCGTTTTAAAAAAAGGATTTGTCACAACCACTGCCGATACCGTACTCAATTATGTGCGTACCGGTTCGTTGTGGCCGGCTACTTTTGGTCTGGCCTGTTGTGCCGTAGAGATGATGCAAGCTGGTGCTGCCCGTTATGACCTTGACCGCTTTGGTATTATTTTCCGCCCGTCACCGCGTCAGGCCGATCTGATGATTGTTGCCGGTACGCTGTGCAATAAAATGGCTCCCGCTTTGCGGCGTGTTTATGACCAGATGGCCGAACCGCGCTGGGTACTGTCTATGGGTTCCTGTGCCAATGGCGGCGGTTATTATCATTACTCTTATTCTGTGGTTCGGGGCTGTGACCGGATTGTACCGGTTGACGTATATGTACCGGGCTGTCCGCCAACTGCTGAAGCGCTGGTATACGGACTATTGCAGTTGCAGCTGAAAATTAAACGTACCGCCACTATCGCGCGTGTATGAAAGTGAGGGAAATATGGCAGATTTGGCAATACTGAAAGCCGTGTGCGAAGCCACTTTCGGCGATAAGGTACGTTACTGTCTTGACCGTGGTGAGCTGACACTGGATTGTGCAGCAGCTGATTATCATCAGCTTATGCAAACGCTGCGTGACCACAATGAATTGAAATTTGAAACACTCATTGATCTGTGCGGAGTCGATTACCAGAGCTATAAAAATGAGCCATGGGAAGGTAAGCGTTTTGCTGTAGTCAGTCATCTGCTGTCAGTAGCCAATAACTGGCGTGTGCGTGTGCGTGTCTGGGCTGAGGCTGAAGATTTTCCTACAGTAGATTCTGTTGTTGATATCTATAACGGAGCCAACTGGTATGAGCGTGAAGCATTCGATATGTTTGGCATCCTGTTTAACAACCATCCTGATTTGCGCCGTATTCTGACTGATTACGGCTTTGTCGGTCATCCGTTTCGCAAAGATTTCCCTGTTTCCGGCTATGTTGAAATGCGTTATGACGAGGCCGAAGGCCGCGTAATTTATCAGCCGGTAACGATTGAACCGCGTGAAATTACACCGCGCGTGGTGAGAGAGGAGCAGTACGGTGTCTAAGTTACGCAATTACACCATTAACTTCGGGCCGCAGCATCCGGCAGCACACGGCGTATTGCGCCTGATTCTGGAAATGGACGGTGAAAATATCGTTCGTGCCGATCCGCATATCGGTCTGTTGCACCGCGGCACAGAAAAACTGGCTGAATCACGCACCTATTTGCAGGCATTGCCATATATGGATCGTCTGGATTACGTGTCCATGATGTGTAATGAGCAGGCATACTGTCTGTCAGTGGAGCGCTTGCTGAATATCGAAGTGCCGGTTCGCGCTCAGTATATCCGTGTGATGTTTGCTGAAATTACCCGTATTCTTAATCATCTGATGGGTGTCGGTTCTCATGCGCTGGATATTGGTGCCATGACGGTATTTCTCTATGCTTTCCGCGAGCGGGAAGATTTGATGGATATCTATGAGGCGGTATCAGGTGCGCGCATGCATGCAGCTTATTTCCGCCCGGGTGGTGTATACCGGGATTTACCGGATTTCATGCCTAAATACGAATCCAGTAAATACCGTAATGCCAAAGTTCTGCAAAAACTGAATGCCAGCCGTGAAGGTACCTTGCTGGACTTCATTGAAGACTTTACCAACCGCTTTCCCGCCTGTGTGGATGAATATGAAAATCTGCTCACGGATAACCGTATCTGGAAGCAGCGTACAGTCGGTATTGGTGTGATATCCCCGGAGCGTGCTCTGCAAAAAGGATTTACCGGTGTGATGCTGCGCGGTTCCGGTATTGAGTGGGATGTACGTAAGAAACAGCCTTATGATGCTTATGCTCAGGTAGATTTTGATATTCCGGTAGGGATTAATGGTGACTGCTATGACCGTTATCTGTGCCGTATTCATGAAATGCGTCAAGCCAACCGTATTATCCGTCAGTGTGTTGACTGGCTTAAAGCCAATCCTGGTCCGGTAATTATTGATGACCATACTGTGGCTCCGCCGCACCGTACCGCTATGAAAGACGGGATGGAAGAGTTAATCCATCACTTTAAGCTGTTTACCGAAGGTATGCATGTACCTGAGGGTGAAGTTTATGTGCCTACCGAGCATCCTAAAGGCGAGTTCGGGGTATATCTGATTTCTGATGGTGCCAATAAACCTTACCGGATGAAGATTCGTGCTCCGGGGTTTGCTCATTTGCAAGGGATGGATGAAATGGCACGTGGTCACATGCTGGCTGATGTGGTGGCTATTATTGGTACACAGGATATCGTATTCGGGGAGGTGGATAGATAATGTTGTCCCCTAACAGCTTAAAACAAATTGATATAGAACTGGCAAAATATCCGGCCGATCAGCGCCGTAGTGCCATTATGTCTGCCTTGCGTATTGCGCAGACCGAGCTGGGCTGGCTTCAGCCGGAAACTATTGAAGAAATAGCTGATTATATTGGCATTCCGCCGGCGCAGGCATTAGAAGTTGCTACTTTTTATAATATGTATAACCTGAAACCAGTAGGTAAATATAAACTTACTGTGTGTACAAATCTGCCCTGCGCCCTGCGTGGCGGAGTAAATGCAGGTGAGTATCTGCAAAAACGTCTGGGTATCCGCTATGGTGAAACCACAGCCGATGGTAAATATACTCTGGTTGAAGGCGAATGTATGGGTGCCTGTGGTGATGCGCCGGTAATATTAGTCAATAATCATAAAATGTGTAGCTTTATGAGCGAAGAAGCCATTGAAGCAAAACTGGCGGAGTTGAACTAATGGCAATGTACCAGAATGGCGTGATTTTTGATCAGGTTGATACTTCAGACCCTAATTGCTGGACACTGGAAGCTTATATTGCCCGCGGCGGATATCAGGCATTGAAAAAAATTATCAGCGAAAATGTATCGCAGGATGATGTAATTGCCGAGCTTAAAACTTCCGGTCTGCGCGGTCGTGGCGGTGCCGGTTTTCCTACCGGGCTGAAATGGAGCTTTATGCCCCGTTCTTTTCCGGGTACCAAATATATCGTGTGTAATACGGATGAGGGTGAACCGGGTACATTCAAAGACCGCGATATCATCGACTACAATCCGCATGCCCTGATTGAAGGCATGATTATCGGCGGCTACGCTATGGGCGCTGCTGTCGGCTATAACTATATACACGGCGAAATCTTCGAGAGTTATCTGCGTTTTGAAACAGCTTTACAGCAGGCGCGCGAAGCAGGATTACTCGGACAAAATATTCTGGGCAGTAATTTCAGCTTTGAGTTGCATGCTCATCATGGTTATGGTGCCTATATCTGTGGTGAAGAAACTGCTTTATTAGAGTCTTTGGAAGGCAAAAAAGGGCAACCGCGTTTCAAACCGCCGTTTCCGGCTTCATATGGTTTATATGGTAAGCCGACAACTGTTAACAATACTGAAACTTTTTCTTCTGTACCGTTCATTATCCGCGACGGCGGTCAGCTGTTTGCTGATAAAGGTATCCCCAATAATGGTGGTACCAAGCTCTTTTCAGTATCCGGTCACGTAGAACGCCCGGGTAACTATGAAATTCCGCTGGGTACACCGTTTAAGGATTTGCTGGAAATGTGCGGTGGCATGCGAAATGGCAAAAAACTTAAGGCGGTTATTCCCGGAGGTTCTTCTGCACCGGTATTACCGGCAGACATCATGATGGAACTAACCATGGATTATGATGCCATAGCCAAGGCAGGTTCTATGCTGGGTTCCGGTGCGGTCATTGTCATGGATGAAGATGTATGCATGGTCAGAGCACTGGAACGACTGAGCTATTTCTATTTTGAAGAATCATGCGGGCAATGTACGCCGTGCCGTGAAGGAACCGGCTGGCTGTATCGCATTATTCACCGTATTACCTCCGGCAAAGGCCGGCCGGAGGATCTGGATTTGCTGGAATCACTGGGTAGTAATATTTCCGGACGTACCATCTGTGCACTGGCAGATGCGGCTGTTATGCCGATACAGGGCTTTATGAAACATTTCCGCCCCGAATTTGAGCACTACATCGAACACGGCAAACCCATGAAAGAACATCGCTGGTGCTAAGGCACTATCTGCTTAGTTAGGATTGCGAACCTATGTTACAAATTCAAATTGACGGTAAACAACTTTCTGTCGAGCAGGGCAGTACGGTGATAGAAGCCGCCCATAAGGCCGGTACATTCATTCCGCACTTTTGCTATCACAAAAAATTGTCCATCGCCGCCAACTGTCGTATGTGTCTGGTTGAGGTGGAAAAATCACGCAAGCCATTACCTGCCTGTGCTACGCCGGTCACCGATGGTATGGTTGTTAAAACCAATTCGCCCATGACTAAAGATGCCCAGAAAGGGGTAATGGAATTCCTGCTGATTAACCATCCGCTGGACTGTCCTATTTGTGATCAGGGTGGTGAATGCCTGTTGCAGGATTTGTCAATGGGCTATGGTAAAGGTGCCAGCCGTTATACTGAGGCCAAACATGCTGTAGCCGGTAAAGAAATGGGGCCACTGGTTTCTGCTGCTGAAATGAGCCGCTGTATTCACTGTACCCGCTGTATCCGCTTTACTGAAGAAATTGCCGGTAAGCAGGAGCTGGCCATGATGAATCGTGGTGAATGCTCTGAAATTACACCGTTTAACGGTAAAACACTGGAAACCGAGTTGTCTGGCAACGTGATTGATTTGTGTCCGGTGGGCGCACTAACCAGCAAACCATTTCGTTATGACAGCCGTTCATGGGAATTAAGCCGGCGTAAATCTGTGTCTGCTCACGATGCACTGGGCAGTAATCTGATTGTGCAAACTAAAGACCATACCGTGCGCCGGGTATTGCCACTTGAAAACGAAGCCATCAATGAGTGCTGGCTCAGTGACCGTGACCGTTTTGCCTATGCAGGTTTGTATCAGCAGCGTTTAACTCAGCCGCAAATTAAACAGGACAACCAGTGGCATACGGTTGACTGGCAAACTGCGCTGGATTATGTGGCTAAAGGTTTGCATGGTGTCAGCCATGATTTCGGTACCGATGCAATTGGTATGTGGGTCAATCCGGCCAATACTGTTGAAGAAATGTACCTGACCCGTAAACTGGCTAATGCGCTGGGCATAAATGCCGTTGACAGTCGTCTGCGTCAGCTTGATGAACGTTTTGGTGCTGCTACTAAAGGCGCCCAGTGGCTGGGACAGAGTATTGAACAGCTGGCAGAAAATGAGGTGATTTTGCTGGTTGGCGCACGCTTACGGCAGGAACAGCCCTTATTAACAGCCCGTATCCGTCAGGCGGCTAAAAACGGAACTAAAGTAGCAGTGGTGGCTGCTGCTGATGAAGAGTTGTTCATGCCATTACTGGCACAGCTTAGTCTGCATCCTTATCAATGGATTGACTGGCTTAGTGATGCGCTTAACAGCGAAGTAGGTCAGGCCTTATTAAAAGCTGAAAAAGCCAGCATTATTCTGGGTGCAGATGTTTTGAACCATCCTGATGCAGCGGCAGTTTATGCAGCCGCACAGGATCTGGCTGAAGCTACCGACAGTATACTGGGCGTATTGCCGCAGGCGGCCAATAGTATTGGTGCTGAAATCGTAGGCATGGCTGCCGGTAAAGCAGAAAATACCATTGCTGCACAAATTAAGCAGCCTAAACAGGCAGTAATGCTGCTCAATGTTGAACCGGATATGGATGTAGCCAACGGAGCTGCGGCCATTGCAGCCCTGAAACAGGCTCAGACAGTAATGGCATTCACTGCTTACGACAGTGACGTCTTGCGTGAAGTTGCAGACGTATTATTGCCAATTACGCCATTTACAGAAACCTCAGGCAGTTTTATCAGCATGGAAGGGCGATTACAGTCTTTTCATGGTGTTGTACAGGCCTACAGAGAAGCCAGACCTTTATGGAAGGTATTACGCGTACTGGGTAATGTACTGGAATTACCGGGCTTTGAATATGAAAATACCCAGCAGATTTTGGCTGATGCGGTTACCAAAGATCAGATACCGGCTTTGCTGAACAATCGTATTCAACCAGTCGCTACCAGTGATCCCGATATCAGTTTGGTACGTGTTGGCGGCGTTAGTCTGTACGCAACTGATGCGATTGTGCGCCGTTCCGAACCCTTACAGAGTACAGTTCATGCCGCAGTTCCGGCTGCACGTGCCAATAGTATGACACTGGCTCGGTTTGGTTTGATTAATGGTGATACTGCACAGGCTAAACAAGGCAATAGTACCGTATCGATTACCATCACTACGGATGATAACTTGCCGGAAAATGTACTGTTTTTGCCATTACATCAAAGTAACTGGCAATTAGGCGCTTTATTGACCACTGTTGAATTGAGTAAAGGATAATCATGCAAGCGTGGTTTCAACACTTACTGGGCAACGACTTCGGTTTATTGGTGTCTGTCATCGTCAAGATTGTCATCATCATGCTGCCGCTGATTATTACCGTAGCCTATCTGACTTATTTCGAACGTAAAGTTATCGGTTATATGCAGCTGCGGGTTGGTCCGAATGTTACCGGACCGTATGGCTTAATCCAGCCGTTTGCCGATGTATTAAAACTGCTGTTCAAGGAAGTTACCCGTCCGTCACAGGCTAATAAGGCACTGTTCTATATCGGACCGATGATGTCACTGATGCCGGCTTTTGCTGCCTGGGCAGTTATCCCGTTTAGTGAAACATGGTTTCTTACCCGAATTAATGCCGGTTTACTTTATATTCTGATGATTACTTCACTGTCTGTGTATGGTGTCATCATTGCCGGCTGGGCTTCCAATTCTAAATATGCTTTTCTCGGTGCCATGCGAGCTTCTGCGCAAACTATTTCCTATGAAATTGCCATGGGATTTGCGCTGATTGGTGTGATTATGGTTTCCGGAAGTATGGACTTTCATGACATTGTGATGTCTCAGGCAAAAGGTTATGCCGGTGGTTCCATTTTCTCATGGAACTGGCTGCCTTTATTTCCGCTGTTTGTGGTGTATCTGATTTCAGCTGTGGCCGAAACTAACCGTGCGCCATTTGACGTAGCCGAAGGTGAGTCGGAAATTGTTGCCGGTTTCCATGTAGAGTATTCCGGTTTTGCTTTCGCGTTATTCTTTCTGGCCGAATACATTTTCATGATTCTGGTGGCTGCTCTGACGGCTCTGCTGTTCTTTGGCGGCTGGTTATCTCCCTTTCCGCAAAGCTGGGGTTTCATTGGTACCCCGAGTGTATTGTGGATGTTTCTGAAAATGGCACTGGTGTTGTACTTTTATCTATGGATACGTGCAACATTCCCGCGTTACCGCTATGACCAGATTATGCGTCTTGGCTGGAAAGTATTGATTCCGGTAACCATTGTGGCAGTAATTGTATTGGGTTTGTGGATGATTTCACCCCTGAATTTATGGCATTAAGCAGGGAAAGGCTCTGATATGGCAAATATAATTAAAACCTTTCTGATGACCGAGTTACTTTCGGGTATGAAAGTAACTCTGAAAAACTTCTTTGCGCGCAAGGAAACCATATATTTTCCTGAAGAAAAAACCCCGCAATCAGTTCGCTTTCGTGGTTTGCATGCACAACGACGTTATCCCAATGGTGAAGAACGCTGTATTGCCTGCAAACTGTGTGAAGCTGTCTGTCCGGCCATGGCAATCAATATAGAATCTGAAAAACGTGAGGACGGTACACGCAGAACCACACGCTACGATATTGATCTGACTAAATGTATTTTCTGTGGTTTCTGTGAGGAAGCTTGCCCGGTTGATGCTATTGTTGAAACTCGGATTTTCGAATATCACGGTGAAAAACGCGGTGATTTATATTTCACTAAACCCATGTTGCTGGCTATTGGCGATCGCTATGAAGAAGATATCGCTAAATGCAAAGCCGCAGATGCACCATATCGTTAAGAGGTGGTCATGAATTTACCATTAATTCTGTTTTATGTATTTGCCGCCGTGATTTTGTTTGGCGCGATAAATACAGTTATTGCCAAAAATCCGGTACATGCGGTTTTGTTTCTGGTTCTGACATTCTGTGCCAGTGCCATGATGTGGATTCTGATGCAGGCTGAATTTCTCGGCATTGTATTGGTAGTGGTGTATGTGGGTGCGGTAATGGTACTGTTCCTGTTTGTCATCATGATGCTCAATATTGATGTTGAGCAGATGCGTGCCGGCTTCTGGCGGCATGCACCTGTTGCAGCACTGGTGGGTATCCTGACTGCTGCCTTACTGATTGTTATTCTGGTAAATCCTCAGCTGCATCTGGCGAGTCTGGGTAAGGATTCTCCGCTGCCTGCAGACTACAGCAATGTGCATGATCTGGGGATGCAGATTTACACTACCTATCTGTTACCGTTTGAACTGGCGGCTGTATTGCTGGTGCTGGGGATGGTGGCCGCAATAGCTCTGGTTCACCGGCAGACATACAATTCTCGTCGTACCAATCCGGCCGAACAGGTTAAAGTACAGGCAAAAGATCGTTTCCGTATGGTGAAAATGCAGCCTGAAATCACTGCACCGGTCACTGAAGAAGCAAGTAAAGAAGCAACTGAAGGGGAGCAGAAAGCATGATTACCTTAACCCATTATCTGGTGCTCAGCGCAATACTGTTTGCTATTTCTGCCATGGGTATATTTATGAACCGCAAAAACGTGCTCGTATTACTGATGTCAATCGAGCTAATGCTGTTAGCGGTAAATTTTAACTTTGTGGCTTTTTCCCGTTATCTCGGCGACACCGCCGGACAGATTTTCGTCTTTTTTATTCTGACAGTTGCTGCGGCAGAATCTGCTATTGGTCTGGCAATTATGGTTCTGATTTTCCGTAACCGTCAGAGCATTAATGTACAGGATCTGGATAGTCTCAAAGGCTAATAGGTGAGAGGAACGAGAGAAAAATTATGAGTGTTTATCTGATTATTGCTTTGGCTCCGCTCATCGGTTCATTACTGGCCGGTTTATGCGGTAAGCTGATCGGACGTAAGGGTGCGCATAGCGTTACCATAGCAGGCGTAGCCGTTTCGGCAGTACTGTCTGTCTGGGTACTCTATGGTTTTATGACCGGAACCCGTCAGCCCTTTGATGAAAATGTGTATACATGGCTGACCATGGGCGGTCTGGACTTCTCAGTAGGGTTTCTGATTGATACCCTTACTGCCACTATGCTGGTGATTGTGACCAGTGTATCGCTGATGGTGCATATTTATACTATCGGCTACATGAGTGATGATGACGGCTATCAGCGCTTTTTCAGCTATATCTCACTGTTTACTTTCTCCATGCTGATGCTGGTAATGAGTAATAACTTCATTCAGTTGTTCTTCGGCTGGGAGGCTGTAGGGCTGGTGTCTTACCTGCTGATTGGTTTTTACTTTAAACGTGACAGTGCTATTTTTGCCAATCTGAAAGCATTTCTGGTTAATCGTGTCGGCGACTTCGGTTTTGTACTCGGTATTGGTCTGGTACTGGCTTATTTCGGTGGCAGCCTTCGCTATGCTGATGTTTTCCAGCATATTGATCAGATTAAAAATGCCACTATCGAACTGATTCCAGGTCATCCGTGGTCTTTGATTACTGTTACCTGCATTTTGCTGTTTGTAGGCGCAATGGGTAAATCGGCACAGTTTCCGTTGCATGTCTGGTTACCGGATTCAATGGAAGGTCCGACACCGATTTCAGCTCTGATTCATGCGGCAACCATGGTAACAGCCGGTATTTTCATGGTATCCCGTATGTCACCCCTGTATGAGTTGTCTGATACTGCTCTGGGTGTGATTATGGTATCAGGTACTATTACTGCGCTGTTTATGGGCTTTCTGGGTATGATTCAGAATGACATCAAACGGGTGATTGCTTATTCAACCTTGTCACAGTTAGGTTATATGACGGTAGCCTTGGGTGCCTCTGCCTATAATATTGCTGTTTTCCATGTCATGACCCATGCTTTCTTCAAAGCACTGTTATTTCTGGCCGCCGGTAGTGTGATTATGGGTATGCACCATGATCAGGATATGCGTCATATGGGCGGATTGCGTAAATACATGCCGGTAACATGGATTTGTATGCTAATTGGTTCATTATCGCTGATTGGCACACCATTTTTCTCCGGTTTCTATTCCAAGGATTCAATTATTGAGGCAGTAAAAGCGTCAACGTTGCCATTCAGTAGTGTGGCCTATGTAGCTCTGGTAGCCAGTGTGTTTGTCACCGCATTCTACTCATTCCGATTGTATTTCTTGGTATTTCATGGTGAAGAAAAATGGCGCAAAGCCGAACATAGCGAACATCATCATGCAGAAGAACATCATGGACTGAAACCACAGGATAATCCGCATGAGAGCCCGCTGGTGGTAACCATTCCGCTGATTCTGCTGGCCATCCCTTCAGTATTTGTAGGTATGTGGGCAATGAAGCCGATGCTGTTCAGTGATTTTTATCAGCATGTGATTTTTATTAATAGTGCTGCACATCCTGCACTGGCATCCGTAGAAGAAGAGTACCACGGCATATTTGCCATGGCTCTGCACAGTCTGACAACTCCTGTGTTATGGCTGGTGATTGCCGGTGTTGTACTGGCGTGGTTCTTCTATATGAAAAAACCACAGATTCCGGCCAGAATTGCTGCATCTATACGTCCGGTTTATACCCTGCTGGATAATAAATACTATCTGGATACTATTTACTATAACGTGTTTGCCAAAGGCAGCCGTCTGCTGGGAACATTGTTCTGGAAAGTTGGCGACGTTTTCATTATTGATAAATTAATTGTTAATGGTGCTGCACGCGTTGTCGCTGCTGTAGCAGCGCTGATACGGCGAATTCAGACCGGATACATCTATAACTATGCTACAGCAATGGTTGTGGGTGTGTTTGTACTGGTGGCATGGACTTTCTGGCCGTTGCTTAAAACAATGTTTGGCGGTTAATTGCGGGCATTCAACTTGGTATCTTTAGGCTATAAATATGTACGATAACTTACTCAGTTTGGCGATTTGGCTGCCTGTAGTGGCTGGCGTCGCAGTGCTGGCTACCGGCTCAGACAAGCACGCAGGTATAGCCAGAGTGCTGGCCTTAATCGGTGCGCTGGTTTCCTTTCTCATAACCTTACCGCTGTTTTTTAAATTCGACCGTTTAAATGGCGGATTTCAGTTTACAGAATTTCATGTCTGGATTGAGAGTCTCAACATCAACTATGCATTAGGTGTGGATGGATTGTCAGTTCTGTTTGTGATTCTGAACAGTTTTACTACTTTACTGGTTGTTCTGGCCGGCTGGCAGGTAATCCAGAAACGGCCTGCGCAGTATATGGCCGCTTTCCTGATTATGTCAGGACTGATTAATGGCGCATTTGCAGCAATGGATGCCATCGTATTCTATGTATTCTTCGAAGGCATGCTGATTCCGATGTATCTGATTATCGGTATCTGGGGTGGTCCGAGACGGGTATATGCATCAATCAAATTCTTTCTGTATACCTTAATGGGTTCATTACTGATGCTGGTTGGTTTTGTCTATCTGTCTAATCAGACCGGCAGTTTTTCTATTGAAGCATGGCACAATATCAAGCACCTTGCGATGACGGCGCAAATTCTGCTGTTTATCGCTTTCTTCCTGTCTTTTGCGGTTAAAGTGCCGATGTGGCCGGTGCATACATGGTTGCCGGATGCTCACGTAGAAGCGCCGACCGGTGGTTCAATGGTACTGGCGGCGATTACTCTGAAAATAGGTGGTTACGGATTCCTGCGCTTTATTCTGCCTATTTTACCGGATGCAGCACGTTATATTGCGCCGGTAATCATCGTGCTTAGTCTGGTGGCGGTAATTTACATCGGTATGGTGGCACTGGTACAAACTGATATGAAAAAACTGGTGGCGTACTCTTCCATCAGCCATATGGGATTTGTCACTTTAGGCTTTTTCCTGTTTACCGGCGGCTATCTGAATGACTGGGCCTTTAAAGGTGCCATTATGCAGATGATTTCGCACGGTTTTGTTTCAGCCGCTATGTTTATGAGTATCGGTGTGATGTATGACCGGATGCACACCCGCGATATTTCAGCTTACGGCGGTGTTGTAAACAGTATGCCGGTATTTGCTTCTTTCATGCTGTTCTTTGCTATGGCTAATGCCGGTTTGCCCGGTACATCAGGATTTGTAGGCGAATTTATGGTCATTGTCGGTGCAGTGAAAACCAATTTCTGGGTTGGTGCACTGGCGGCGTTAACCCTGATTTATGGTGCAGCATATACCTTGTGGATGTTTAAACGGGTTGTTTTTGGTGCCATCAAAAATCCGGAAGTTGCGCAATTAAAAGATGTAAACAAACGCGAACTGCTAATTTTGGTGATTCTGGCTGTAGCGGTACTGGGATTTGGTTTGTATCCGGAACCATTTATCGCTGTCGTGCATCAAGCAGCAAATGATTTGATAGTCCAAGCGGCACAAAGCAAACTGTAAGGAAATGTGAATGAACTGGACAGATTTAACAATATTTCCCGCTGCACCGGATATGGTGCTGACTGTAGTACTGTTTACAGTATTGCTGGTGGACTTATGGCTTAATGACCGACAACGCTGGATAACCTGTACCCTGTCAGTTATCGGTCTGATACTGACCGCCGCGGTACAGTGTCTGGTATGGAAAGAACAGCCGCAATATGCTTTCCATGATATGTTTGTACTGGACGGCATGGCTCAACTGGCCAAGTTATGCATGTATGTACTGGTTATTGTCTTGTTTATTTACAGCCAGACTTATCTGCGTGCTAAACATATTTATCAGGGTGAATTCTATACGCTAACCCTGTTTGCACTGCTGGGCATGAATATTATGGTTTCAGCCAGCCACTTCCTGACTTTATATGTCGGGCTGGAGCTGCTTTCGCTGGCGCTTTATGCTTTGATTGCCCTGCAGCGCGATAGTGGCCGTGCTGCTGAAGCCGCATTGAAATATTTTGTGCTTGGTGCACTGGCCTCAGGTTTACTGTTATACGGTATTTCACTGATATACGGCGCAACAGGTACATTACAGTTGCAGCAGGTGCTTGCTGCCAGCCAGGAAACAACCAATCCGTGGTTATTGAAACTCGGGCTGGTATTTATTGTTGCCGGTATTGTATTTAAACTGGGTGGTGTACCATTTCATATGTGGGTGCCGGATGTGTATCAGGGTGCGCCGACTGCAGTTGCTGCACTGGTGGGTACAGCACCGAAAATTGCAGCCACAGTCTTCGCTTTCCGTATCCTGGTTTACGGTCTGCTGACTCAGTGGGAAAGCTGGCGTGAATTACTGTTACTGCTAGGTATCGCCTCGCTGTTTGTGGGTAATCTGGCTGCTATCATGCAAACCAACATTAAACGTATGCTTGGTTTTTCAACAGTAGCCCATATGGGTTTCATTATGCTGGCTCTTCTGTCTGGCCAGTCTGGCTGTGCTGCGGCTATGTATTATGCAATAACCTATGCTTTAATGGCCTCTGTAGCGTTTGCTATTCTGGTTCTGCTCTCCGGCAAGGATATTGAATGCCAGAATATCAGTGATCTTGCCGGTCTGAACCAGAAAAATGCATGGTATGCATTTTTAATGCTGCTGGCGATGTTTTCAATGGCCGGTATTCCGCCATTGATGGGCTTTTATGCCAAGCTGGCCGTTATTAAAGCGTTATTGGCCAGCGGCTATCTGTGGGTTTCTGTGTATGCAGTAATAATGTCGCTGATTGGTGCTTTCTATTATCTGCGTGTGGTTAAAACCATCTATTTCGATAATCCGGATTCTGTTGCCGAACCAGTATTCAATATGACTTTTCTCGGTAAAATCGTTTTATCTGTTAACGGTTTATTATTGCTGTTATGGGGTATTTTGCCTGATGGTGTAATGAACTGGTGTGTACAGGCATTACTGCATAGTTAATCTGAATTTAGTCCTTCAACAGCAGCCACTACGGCTGCTGTTTTTATAACAGCCGTACACACTTATCAAAACAAATGCGCACAGGTAAAATAACTATTCAACCGTTGACATAACAACTGCATAATAAGCATGAATAACTCAGAATTTGATATCCGCCAGACTGAATGTGTGGTAGTAAAAGTAGGTTCCAGTCTGGTGACCAATGGCGGGCATGGGGTAGATCAGAATATCCTGAATAACTGGGCACAGCAGATTGCGCAATTACGTGCGAATGGTATTCAGGTAGTACTGGTATCCAGTGGTGCTATTGCAGAAGGTATGAAACGGCTGGGCTGGCAGGTACGTCCCAAAGCAATTAATGAATTACAGGCTGCCGCCGCAGTGGGGCAAATGGGACTGGCTCAGGCATATGAGATTGCGTTTGAATCACTGCATATCCGGACAGCACAGATTCTGCTGACACATGATGACTTGAGTCACCGTACCCGCTATTTAAATGCCCGTAGTACTATCCGCACTCTGCTGGAGCAGGGAGTAGTACCGATTATTAATGAAAATGATACTGTTACCATTGATGAAATCAAACTTGGCGATAATGATACCCTTGGTGCTCTGGTAACTAACCTGATTGAAGCTGATGTACTGATTATTCTGACAGATCAGAATGGTCTGTATGACAGAGATCCGCGTAAGCATACTGAAGCCAGACTGATTCATAAAATTGCTGCCAATCATCCAGACCTGGAAAGTATGGCCGGCGGAGCAGGCAGCAGCGTGGGCACCGGAGGTATGTATACCAAAGTACTGGCTGCAAGACGGGCTGCTTTAAGCGGTGCTGCAACCTGTATCGCCAACGGGTATGCTGAAAATGTATTAGTCCGGTTACTGGAAGGCGCACAAACGGGTACTTTATTTACCCCGGCCGGTAGCCGGTTGAGCGCACGCCAGCAATGGTTACTTGGGCAGGTACAACTGGCTGGTAAGCTAACCGTTGATGAGGGTGCAGAACAGGCACTGAAAACACAGCACTCCAGTCTGCTGGCTATCGGTTGTGTTGCTGTCAGTGGTCATTTTGATCGTGGCGCATTAGTGGCAGTATGTAATCAGGCCGGTAAAGAAATTGCCCGCGGACTGGTTAATTATAATGATCATGAAATTGGGCGTTTATTGCGGCAGCCGTCTCAGGCTATAGAAGAATTATTGGGCTATGTGGCAGAACAGGAACTGATTCATCGGGATAATATGGTATTACGCCGTGACTGAAGCAGATATTGAAAAATTCTGCCAAATCCGATAAAGAAGATAATATTTACTAGCAGGCTGTAAGCTTAAACAGCAACCAATCTAAGATGTAGTATAGGGCAATTTGTTTTTAATAAAACAGATTAAAGTAGCCTGATAAATACATATACCGTCATTAAATTTGTCTGTGTTATCAGAAAGTGCCGTTTTCAATATCATGTAAATTTATGCATATCTGAACACAATCTGCCATGTAAATAGATTGCCACTATATAGGTAGAAAATATCTTCTCAGGCTATGGGTGCTGCGTTTATCATTATGGTGCGATCATGACATGACATAATCATAATAACAAATGTCTCCAGTTTTTGAATCAATAATTTTCATGTAACCACCTGTAAGTATTTCTCCTGTTGTGAAAAAACTAGGTTTTTCTATTAACACCACTTTACCCACGAGCTGATCTTTCCAATGTAAATATCCATCTTTAGTAATTTTATAATTCTTATCGTCAAGTCCAATGATACCGTATTTGCAGGAACATTTTAATTTCGGTTCTCCAGAATGTGACTCACACCTATCGGGTCGCCAGGCAAACTTCACTAATATATTCTGATAAGTTGTATCATACAAATAATGTTTGGCAAATTTCCAGGCACATGTCAAAGGAAGAAATAAAATAAAAGCCATAAGCAGGATATAAAATAACTTTTTTATAATATACTTTTTTCTGTTAAATTTTTGTTTATTCATCTAGATTGGTAAATTATTGTCAAATAGATAATATATCATTAATAAAAAATTATTAGTCATAACTACCATCAAAATTAATGTAGTGTTGCGCCTGATCAACTAAACCGGTGCTGATTTTATTAGTGCTATAAATAAATTATTTAGAATAAATTCATACTAACCAATTAATTTTTTCTTTCTACACTAAAAGAAAATCAGCGGATGCTGAAATTATGAGCTAGGAATTAATATTAAATCCGGAATAATGCATAATATTGAATTGTTTTAAGTAATATAAAATGAAAAAGATGGTATTCCTGCATATTGGTTATTCTGCATATTTCAGAATAACCAATATGATTGTATTGTTTTTTACAAAGAAAAAGATTCAGTTTGGAAATAATTACCAGTTTCTTTATTTATTGCGCTTTACCAGTTAATCTTTAATCCAACAGAACCATTTACCGGTGCTTTGGTATGTACATCACCACCATTAGACCATGTATGGCCGATTTCACCATAAACTTTTATTTTGTTTGTAATATCGTAAGTACCGCCAATTGCCAGCTCAGTGCTGGCATGAGAGGCACCGGCATTTAATCTGGTTGTGGCTACATTAGTAACGTAACTGGTATGGTCGGCACCATCAGGTGAGTAAAAGAAATTTACCCGGGCATAGGGTCGCAGACTTCCTTTATTCAGTTGATAGCTGCCTTCGAGTCTTCCGCCAAGGCGGAAGAGCCAGGCATTATTGTGTCCGTGACTGACTGTAGTACGTCCGCTGATATCAGAATCATTTAAATCTAGCCACTGATGAATAATCTGAGCCTGCGGTTCAAGCTTCCAGTTGCTGCTGCCCAGAGTAAACGGCTGACCTATTTCTACTGAAGCCGTAACGCCATGACCTTTCTGTTTGCCGGTCGGATTGTTATCCGGTTTAATATCGACATGATGGCGGGCACCCTGTATTACAAAATCTGCATAAGCACCATTTTCACGGGTGTAATTACCATATGCGCCGATAAAGTAAGATTTGGTTGTGTTTTTACCTGCTCTGGTATCAATACCGCTGGTAAAGCCGTCGACATCGAGATTGCCCTGCAGATAGCCGACATATCCACCGGCACGCCAGCCATTGTTGCTCCAGATATCACTGCCCAGTTGTAAACCGGCATAATTACCGGTAGTACGGGCATTGGCCGGCCCGTTTTGCTGAGTATCAGTACGGCTGGCAATCACTCTGCCCCAGCTCATACGTTCATCAGGCAGAGGAGTGGAACCGATACGCTGATGCATATTAGCGAGCATAAGGCTGTCAGCGTGTCGTAACTGAGAGGCAACTGCGGCAAATAATGGTACTTCTTTACGGTATAGTGGTCTGAGTTTTGATGGTTTAGTTGTCGTACCACTATCACCAGAGTTGCCGTTACCGGAGTTGTTACCACCGGAGTTGTTACCACCAGAGTTATTGCCGCCGGAGTTATCGCCACCGGAGTTATCGCCACCGGAATTATCATCACCAGGGTCTGTTTGCTTTTGAGAGCGTAAATACCAGTTATTCCCGTTTTGCTGCAAATCACCTTTAAACAAATGGTATTCATATGCACCTCTGTCTAAATGATCGCCTTCCAGTGCAAAAGCATCCCCAGTACTGTTACCGTTAACTTGGACTAATTCAATGCCATTAGTATTTCCGGTATCGCCGCCAAGACCATCAATGCTTGCAAACCTGATGGTGGTTTTACCTGTCACATTACCCTGAACAGTCAGTTTATCGGCAGTATTGTCAGCAATGCTGTCATTATCTTTTAAAGCAGAATTAAGTTTCAGATCCAGAGTCAGTTTACCGCCATTACCCTGATAATTTCCGTTAATCGTTAAATTGTCTCCGGTGAAATTACTATGGAGATTAATATTGCCTGAGTTAAACACATCGCCATTAATCTGTGCCTGTCTTAGAGAGTCGATAAGATTGACTGTGGTACCATTCCCGATATTAAGCTGATTAGTATTCAAATCTCCGCTCAGGCTGAGGGTACTGTTTTGAGCCAGATTTATTTTTTCCCAGTTACGAATAGCAATATTTCCAGCAATACCATTATTATTACCCGTGGTAGAACCAGTCAGAGACTGATTAATATTCAGTATATCAGTCATTCCGTCATTACTGCTGGTATCGTCCCCGCCATCGACTACAGTAATATTACTGATAATGGCTCCGCGATTGATAGAAAGAGTGTCACTACCGTTACCCAGATCAATACTCCCGATGACGTTTGAACCGCTATTCAGCGTAACATTGGCATTACCATCACCATCACGAATAGCCCGACCAGAAGTTGCTGAAACACTGGTACCGGTATTAAGGGTAATAGTTGTTGTACTGTTTGGTTTATCCAGAACAACAATACCTGCTTCCGTACCTCCGCTTATTTGATTGGCCAGGGTAAGTGTAGTACTACCTGAACCAGAATTGTGTATCTCAATTGCGCTGATTCCTCCGCTAATTCTTCCATCTAACTGAGTAATTTTGACATCCGTGGCCTGTTCTCCGTTTTCAGCCCAGATTCCATATCCGTTTGTAGCTGTAATTGATCCGTTAGAAATAATTTCTGTTGCACCATACGCATGATTCATTGCATAAATACCGTTAGTTCCGGCATTGATATCCGCTGATTCAATATTTAATCCCGTAGCCTGGTTTGCATTTACTACACTGATACCGGTATTACGGGTTGCTGTTACGGATGTCTTATTGTGGATTGTAGTTGCGCCTGTACCATTATTGGTTGCATATATGCCATTATCAGCACCTGATATAGCATGAGTATTAATAGTCAGGTCTTTTGTATTATTGCCATTATTAACAAAGATTCCGTTACCAGATGTAGCGGAAATATTACCTTCAGATGTAATTTCAGTAGAATCTGTACCAGAATTGATAGCGAAAATACCGGTATTTGTACCTTGAACACTTTTACTGATAACAGTTAATTTCTCACCATGATTTTCTGTATAAATACCATTACCATTATTTGCATATACATCGCTGTTAGTGGTAATGGTTGTAGAACCTTTACCACTATTGTATGCATAAATACCGTTGGTATTGCCTTTTACGGTATCTTTGGTTGTAATAGCTATGTTTTTGGCTGATACATTCGCATTATTAACCCAGATAGCATCGGTAGTGCCTGATTCAATAACTTGGTTAACGATAAGTGTCGCTGATCCTGTACCATTGTTGTATGCGTAAATGCCATGTGCCTTACCAATAACAGCTCCGGTAGTAATAAATAAATCTTTTGCTGCAGTATTATTCATAGCATAAATGGCATCATCATTATCAGATATAATGGTGCCATTAGCTGTTATTTGTGTGGAACCGCTGCCTCCGTTATAAATGCTAATACCTTTGCGCTGTTTGCTATGAATAGAGGCTGTTGAAAGTTTAGCATCGGTGCCTGCATTATTAATATAAATACCACTGACAGAGTCAGATAACATATCTTGGGTGGCATTAATGATAATCGCACCTGTCTGGCTATTATTTGTTGCATCAATATTGGTGATGTTTTTATTGTTTGCGTTTACGGTTAAATTTCCTGCGCCATTTTGATTAACGATGGTAAGTGTCTGATTTAATTCATCGGTAGATGTATTGATAGTCTGACTGGAAGGATCCCGGTTTTCAATACGGTTATTGCTGATAGTGGTATCCGCATATGTACTGATACCAGGTGTATTTGACCTGAATGTTGTACAAAATTTGCTGTTTTGAAACGAAAGTGGACATTGTGCGTAAGTCAGACCAGAGGTTGCTATGCCGATACCTATAATGCTTACCAGCCTGAGCTGTGCTGCTTTACCCACTTTACGGGCTAGTTCTGAGGTAACAACATATGCCTGTACTTGTGCACTCCAGATAAGTTTGTAGATTTTATTCATATTGATAAAATAGTCAGGTTAAAAAATAATAATGCTTTAGTTACAGCAATTAGTTACACAATCATTTAATCGGACATTAAGAAATAAGACATATCCAGTATTAATTCGACAATAAAAAATCAATTAAGTCAAAAATTTAACTATTTGATAGTTAATAAAAAAATGTTATTATTTGTTAGTTATATAAATAATAATAATGATTAAATAAAATAAAAAAATTAGGATTTCTATGAGGTATGGCAGATAACTGAAGCCTTAGTCTGATATTTTATGTTTATGGTATATTTATCTATATTAATATATTTGTTGAAATGTATGTTTTAGTAAGCAGATTTGGGAGTAAATAGTTATATTTTATGAATATGGAATTAGATTAAAATAATAATCAGGTAATTTAAATCTTTGATTTGTTGTAAATTGGTTTCAAAAGTATCTGCAGTATTTTTAATAACGTTATCGTTATACCCGTAGAACAACGTAACCGGTTACATATTATTTAATAAATGCAGACGGCTGAAGATTTATAGTAAACTGATTGAGAAAATCATACTATTAATCACGATAAATCAAAATTTATTAATTACTGATGTTCATAATAAGAAATTAAATGGTGGAGTTTGCTCAATACAATTAATATGGGATGGCTGTGGATATATTGCTTCTTAATGTATTGTAAGCTTATATTGTATTGCTAGCCTTGCAATAGTCAGTCCGGCACTCAATGTAGGCAACAGAATGTTGTGGCACAGGTTTTGGCTGAGTTGCTGGCTTTATATTTTCTTAATCTGTCACAATAGATAATTAATCTGGTCAGGAAATATATATGGCAGAAGTTATGGTATTGGTTGTAGAAGATGAAGCTGCAATTTCTACCCTGATTCAATTTACTCTCGAGCAGGCCGGCTTTGTTGTTCAATGTGTATCTAGTGTAGAAGCAGCACAGCCGTTATTGCAATCCAGGCTGGCTGACATGCTGCTAGTGGACTGGATGTTACCCGGACTTTCCGGTCTTGATTTTATTCGGCAGCTGCGGAATGATATTCGCAGCCGTGATTTACCCATTATTCTATTAACAGCACGAGGTGAAGAAACAGATAAAGAGCAGGGGCTGAATCTAGGTGCAGATGACTACATTACTAAACCTTTCTCACCACGAGAACTGATTGCGCGAATTAATGCACTTTTGCGCCGGCGTGCACCGCAAAAAACCAGTGTACCACTGCGTATTTATGGTCTGGAACTCGATCCGCAGGAGCAGCGTGTACAAGTAAACGGACAAACCATTCCCTTCGGACCCAGTGAATTTAAGTTATTACATTTCTTTATGACACATCCGGATCGGATATACACCCGCAGCCAGCTTCTGGATCTTGTATGGGGTGATCATGTGTTTGTTGAGGAGCGTACGGTAGATGTTCATATCCGCCGTTTAAGACGAGGACTTGAAACAGTGGGGCATGACCACCTTATACAAACTGTGCGTGGCAGTGGCTATCGCTTTTCACCATAGCCGGAAATACTTCTTAAATTTATCTTCTGTGAAATGATATGCTTCTGTCTGAACTGCGCCATCATTTATATTTAATACTGGCAACCTTGATTGTGGTTGTTGTAGCGTCATTGCTGGCCGGCGGTCTGCAAATCATGCTGATTAGCTTGTGCTGCCTGTTTTTTTTGTGGCTGGCGGGTTACTGGTATCATTTATTTAAACTGGTCCGGTGGCTGGAAAGACCGAAATTACGTAATGCGCCACAGGGGATCGGGATCTGGAACAATATTTTCAATACTTTGATGCTACAGGCACGTAGCCGTAAGAAGCGCAAGCAGAAACTGGGTGTCGCCTTGTTACGCTTTAACCGCATTGCTGAAACTATACCAGAGGGCGTATTAATCCTCGGGCAGGATGGACATATTCAGTGGCTGAACCATCTGGCTGCAATCCATTTGAATTTGGATGCTGAACAAGACAATAACAGTATGCTGACTGATCTGATTGAAAATATTGATTTCCGGCGATTTTTGGATGAGCCGGCAACAGAATCGGTGAATATAAAACTTACACTTGAAAATATGAACAGCGGATTACCACGTGTATTAAATATTATCCGTACTCCGTTTGACGAACAGGCAACCCTGATTATTACTCAGGATATTACTGCTGCCGAACAGCTAAACGCTACCCGGACTGCATTTGTGGCCAATGTTTCGCATGAGCTGCGTACTCCTTTAACTGTAATCAACGGCTTTCTGGAAACCTTAACGGATATGCCGGATTTGCCGCAAGAGCAGCGTCAGTCATTTATTGTACTGATGAGTAAGGAAGGGGCGCGCATGAATCATCTGCTGGCTGATCTGCTGACTTTATCACGGCTGGAAAATCAGGTTGTTTCATCTGTGCGCAAGCAGCCGGTGAATCTGAGTACTCTGGCTGAGCAGGTGGTATTTGAAGCTGAGATTCTGTCAGAAAATAAACACCATTTTATCTGTGAAATAGCTGCAGATATCTGGATAGAGGGGATTCAGCAGGATTTATATAATGCGTTCAGTAATCTTCTGTTTAATGCCGTACGCTATACATCGCAATATGGAACCATTACTATCCGGCTCTATATGAAACAGAATGTGCCGGATTGTAGTCAGCAAATTGTATTTCAAGTGAGCGATACGGGTCATGGTATCGCTGCGGAGCATATTCCTCATCTTACCGAACGCTTTTATCGTGTAGATTCAGGCCGCTCACGCGAGAGCGGTGGTACAGGTCTTGGGCTGGCCATTGCTAAACACGCTCTGGCAGAACATGGCGGTAAATTACAGATTGAAAGTATTACCGGGAAAGGCAGCACTTTTAGTGCCATATTACCGCAAATGAATAATAGCAAAGTACTTGACAGCAGCCGCACTCCTGCCTAAAATGCGCGCTCTTGGGTCGTTAGCTCAGTCGGTAGAGCAGCGGACTTTTAATCCGTTGGTCGAGCGTTCGAATCGCTCACGACCCACCATTTTTCCTCCATATTTTTCAATATTTTACGCATTTTATCTAGGGTTACTACTTCTTCATCTAAACAAGCACCTGTGACAAAACTGTGACATTCATTTTCCATGATATTGTCAATCTTTGATGCATGCTGAATTAAATGCTCTGGTGCCAAATGAGCATATCTTTGCACCATCTCTAAAGATTTCCAGCCCCCCCTTTCTTTTAGTGCATACAATGAAACTCCATCTTGGACTAGCCAACTAGCCCATGTATGTCTTAAATCATGCCAGTTAAAGTCTTCATCAATGCCTGCATTAGCCACACCAATTCGCCATAGTTTGTAATTAAGAGATTTAACAGGTTTATGACGTGAATTTAAAAAAACGTATTCATCGTGTTTACCTAATTGTTTAACTAGAATTTTTATGGCAGTATCATTTAATGGTATCACTAACGGTTTATCTGATTTCATATCTTCAGGATAGTATTCGCATGTTCGTTTTAAAAAATCGATTTGCGACCATCTCAAATTAAAAATATTTCTCTGCCTTAAACCAGTAGCTAAATCATATTCAGCCATATCAGCCATATACGTAACCAAATTATTTAACAGTCGTTTGGCTTCCGCTGGCCTTAGCCATTTCATTCGGTGTTTAGGCTCCTTAAATAGTTTGAGTTTTGGTGCCTGCTCCAGCATATCCCAATCTTGAACACACGCATTTAAAATTGATCGAATCAAGGCTATATATCTATTTTTAGTACCATTGGTAATATCCTTTTGATTAATTATTGACATAATCATTTGTTTATCAATCAGATGTATATAAATTCCTCTCAACTCTTGCAGCTGTCGAAGTCGGCATATATCATCCTTTATACTTTTTTTAATCCCTTTTTTTTCCTTAATCCATCTTAGGGCTGCCTCATCCCATAGGTATTTTGGTTTTTCATCTAAATTTATTTGTCTCCATGTTTCATACTTCAATTTATCGTGTAACTCTTCTGCTAATTTTCTGTCTTTAGTCCTAGTACTTCCGCGAATTCGTTTACCGCTCTGTAATGTAATGCTGTAATACCAAACTCCGTTTTCTCGTTGATATAATGACATTTTTTTTCACTCTCTCGTTGGAGTGACGCTTGCAATTGCATATTTTCAATTTAATGCATGAAATCGTCAAGGTCACTTTCTTTTATTACATAGGCACGGCCAAATTTAACTGCACGTAAATAACCGTCTTTGATATATTTTCGAATAGTCAGTGGGTAACATTGACATATTTTTGCAACTTCATCAGCTGTGTAAGTTTTTAAGCCTGGTAGGTTCCACAATATTTTTCTTAATAGATGATTTCAAAAACACGGTAATTAGACGTATCCATGAACCGTTTTAGTCGTTGTATACCTGTCTCTAGAATCAGATAATTATTTTTATCAACATAAAGAAACAGGCAATATTTTTTGCCTGCTTCGGTTGGACTAGGTAACAATCTAAAATGCGAAAATTCTTCCGGCGTATAAAAAACAGATATTTTTCTGTCTCAATAGTTTTAATATCATTAATCAGCATAATAAATAATCCAAGTTGTATTTATTAACGTCAGACATGCCATTGATTCTATGAATTAAAAATTAAAACGACCTAGCTATCTATAACAGCTAAGTCGTTAAATTTTGAATCTATTGATTAGTTAAACAATAGAAAAATAGAAAAATAGAAAAAATACTACCAACAGCACAACAAAGAGCAAAAAAAATCGAGAGATAGAGAATAATAGTAATTTCTTTGTTGTTTGTAGAAATGTTACTGAAATTCCATTTTAGTCGCGCATACACGCAATTCTCAAGCTGGTTAACCTTTTCCTCGTTTTTTTCTAATATTTCTATAAGTAAAGCCCGCTGGTTCTCTTTAAACATCAGAAAAAAATAAATATTAAAAGCAATGACTAACTAATTAGTCAGGCCTTTTTTATCTTAAATTTCTATTATTCAAAATAAATATTATATTTACATAAAAAATGAAGTTCAAACCTTCATTCACGCATTCAATATTTTAAAAACATAAAAAAAAGCGTTTTTATTTTATTTATATTTTAAAAGCATATAAAATTTTAAAAAAATTCGTTTAAAAAATCATATAAAAAACATATTTTTGTATATTATGAGCAAATAACATTGTACATAAAGTGCAATTTAGATTGCACATGAAGTACACGCTATATACATATAACAACTACATAGACCACTTCAAATATTTAAACGCAGAGCTAGAATCTTTTTTATTTATTTTAAATAAAGCTATCTAATTGCTTTTATGACAAAGGTTACAACTCCTACAACTCCTACAATTTCCATATTATCTTGTGGACAAAAAATGTAGTTATTAAATTTGCCAATAGTGCTATCGAAATTGAAATAGGCTATTTCATTTACTAATTCATACCGTCTAATAGTAAATGCAGTACCGATATTCGCCATCACGATGTCTGAATTCCTGGCCTCTAATGATCTATCTATGATGAGAATATCACCTGTACTAATACCGGCATTTTTCATTGAATCGTTGCCACATCTGACCGCTATGGTTGCAGGCTGATTTTTAATTAAATAAGACTGAATATCAATCGATTAGCGTTGTTGATCTGTTTCGTATAAATCAATCATTTTTAATTACTTAAAATAAATCGTTTACATCATCTTTGCTTGCCCAGGAATGTAGCCGTGTTTTATTCGTTTCTTGTGTGTCTTCAGTTTGCGATATATCCGGGGACTTGGTATGACCTTTAATCGTGTTTACTTTTTAGGTTTAGCTTGTTCTAGATCGCTTTGTATAGTTTTTAAGTATTTACATACATTCGCTGGGCTTGTTCGTACACCGTTTAATTCAAGAAATCGAACTATGTCTATATTAGATACTTTTTCTTGTTTCAATTTAATAATATCTTTTTTGAATTGCTCAAGCTTAGAAACTCTTTTCTTAACAGTTTTCAAAAATTCTTCAGCTGT
This sequence comes from Snodgrassella sp. W6238H11, assembly GCF_016100525.1. Classification (NCBI taxonomy): domain Bacteria; kingdom Pseudomonadati; phylum Pseudomonadota; class Betaproteobacteria; order Neisseriales; family Neisseriaceae; genus Snodgrassella; species Snodgrassella sp. W6238H11. The sequence goes on from NZ_JACFSH010000006.1 coordinate 46,504, forward strand.
AATGCCCAGGATCAAATCTCCATAAAATTTACTAAAATAAACTAATATTAAATATAGCGAATACTATAATAAACTAAAATTGAATAAAAATATATTTAAATTGAATCAAATAATACTAAGATTGAATGAAATAATACTGAAATAAACTAAAATACACCAAGATACACCGAAATAAACCACAATAAATTAGAATAATCTTATTATTCATTCGAATCCGCGCGAAAAATTCCCCTCAAAAAAAGAACGCCCATTAATAATAACGACTTTTAAACTATATGCAGGATAGGCAACAACCGGTAAAGCGGGGTCGTTGCCAAATTCAGCTTACGCTGAAACGCCTACGGCTAAACAAAAAAGTCAGCTTGATTACTGGCTTTTTATTATTAGGAAATACTTGTTTGAACGTGGAACTAAACTAACTAAAATCGCAGTAGTATGATTAAGAAAGATGGTTAATTCTATCCAGTGCCGCTTTGGCTAGAAAATTGGAACGGTTGTCATGGGTTAATAAAACATGTCGGTCAACCTTTTCCAGAATATATTATGGACAGCTTACATTAAAGCGTTCTGGTTAAATGTTAGATGATCAATATTCATCTCAACACCAAACCATTGTGCTCCGGCATAATCCGAGTTATTAATAAGGTTATCCAAAGATATCTGCTCAATTACTGGCTCTTCACCATCTTCGAGAATACTTTCAAGATGAAATTGGATGGCTTCTTTGGTATTGGTAATGTTTGCTTCAGGGTGTCACCATATAAGAAGCAACCTGGTAAGACTGATACAGTTACACCATAACCAGTGTTGCCATCTTTCTAGATTGCAATATGATGCGTAAAATTTTTCTAATTAATTTTTAGATAACAATAAAATTACCAGATCAAATGATCTGATAGTTTTTTATAATTAACGCTAACGCTAACGCTAACGCTAACGCTAACGCTAACGCTAACGCTAACGCTAACGCTAACGCTAACGCTAACGCTAACGCTAAAAATATAATCATTTAATTTAGTAACGTTGATATTATTCTTTAATTTATATTTATACTGACTGAAAATTGCTTATGCTCTTAAAGGAATAATTAATGACAAATACCAATCAACAAAGCATCATTGTCAATGAACATATTCATTTAGTGCCATCAGATCGACAATATTCATCTAAGTTATACAATATTATTAATATTAATCGTGATAATTTTAGTCAATTTATGGCTTGGCCTAAGTTTGTCAGTAATGAAGCAGACACATCAAATTTTTTAGATAATTGTTCAGTTGAACATCAAAAAGATATTACCAAAACTTATGTAATTTTACTGGATAATAACCCTGTCGGCTTATTATCTTTTAATCGAATAGATAAAAACAATAAGACTGCCTATATTGGTTATTGGCTTGATAGCCAAGCAGAAGGCAAAGGTGTTATGACGCAAGCAATCCAAGCACTCATTTACTACTATGCATCGCAAAAAATAATTAAACGATTTGTTATTAAATGCTCAGTGGATAATCCTAAAAGTAATGCGGTTGCTAAGCGATGCGGTTTTAGTTATGAAGGAACACTTAAACAGGCTGAATATTTAAATGGAATTTATCATGATCAAAATATTTATGGTTTAATTTCAATGTACCTTTAAAATAGTCACCAAATTATAACAAAATAATTACTCACTAACTTTATATTAAATATTTTATTACTGATTAAATTAAAGAAAGATCACACAAAAAACCGACTAATTGAAGTGACCTCATAAAGTTGGACACTTTTATTAAGCGGCTTGTAAGGCCTGATTTCGATATTCAACCGGAGTCAGACCTTTTAATTTGGCTTTAATCCGTTTGGTGTTGTAGTATTCTATATTCTTCTATTTTTTTTCAATCAATTCATCTGCATCTTGAAAGCGTTGTCCATGATACATTTCTGATTTTACTAGACCAAAAAAGTTTTCAGCTACCGCATTATCTAAACAAATTCCTTTTCTGGACATACTTTGTTTGATGCCATTATTAGCTAGTAGCTTCTGATAATGGCTATTTCTATATTGCCAGCCTTGATCACTATGTAGTAAGGGTTTTTCACACTGTTTTAATCGTAATATCCCTTTTTGAAGCATATCTGTCACCAAGGTCAAACGTGCATTTTTAGCCACTTTATAAGCTATTACTTCTAGATTATATAAATCGATAATGGGGAATAGGTAAATTTTCTGTTCATTTACCTTAAATTCTGTGACATCCGTTACCCATTTTTCATTCGGTCTCGATGATTAAAAATCTCTTTTAAGATAATTAGCTGCTGTTTTACCTGTCTCTCCACGATAAGAATGATATTTTTTAGGTCTTACTGTCGATTTGAGATTAAGCTGACCAATTAATCGTTGTACCGTTTTATGATTGAGCTTCATTCCTCCATTTATCAACGCTAAATGAATTTGGCGATAACCATAACGCCCTTTATGTTCATGGTAAATCGATTCAATACGTTTTAACTCATTTTCATAAGCAGACGGGGTTTTCAACTTATTAACATAATAATAAAAACACTTTTTGCCAGTTTTGTTGCTGATAGTAAATGTCTTAAGGAATACTGATATTTAAGAGCTAAAACAACTATAGAAATAATTGATATTTTCAGTTGATTTTTGAGACTAGCCTTATTAAAGACCAGCTTGTTTAAGAATATTCTTTACTGTTCCAAGCGATAAATCTTTCATGGGGTGGGAACGGTAACTCGGACTTTTTTTGTTAAATGCTTAAATTGGTGGTAGCTGCCTTTAACTGCGACTTCATACCACCCGTTTTCTTTAAGCATTTCAATAAGTTTTGAGCTATGCATATCTCCTTTCCTTGCTGTGTGTATTTTTAAACATCAAATGTAAAAAGTAAAAGATACTGTAACAAATAGGGTGATTTACAGTTGGTTTGAAAGTTGCTCAAATGCAGTTAGTGATATGAGAAAATTTATGGAGAGAATATTAAGAAAACAAATCGACTAACATAATGGTAGTTAAGAAAATAGTCGATTCGTTATTATTAATGAACTTTAGGATATACTAATAACTGAATTCATTAGTCAAAGTGAATGTTATATGAGTCTTACTTTATAATTGATTAAATTGTTCGTACTCTTTCTGTTTATAATATTGTCTGACTTCATTAAAGGTGACGTCGGGCTTAAATGATGTTTTTAATAACTCAGGTGAATGAATAATTATCTCAGATCCTTTACGTTTGATTTGTGCTGAATAAGTTAAATTAAATGGTTCTGGAAAATATTCAGTATATATATCGCAAATTGCAGGAGTATTATCGTAAGTAATAATCCACGGTTTTGTTAAGTGTTTTATGCTTTCGTACAGATGATAATGATCGTCATGCTCAAAAAAATTCTGATACAGTCCTTTACCTTTTACATAATATGGTGGATCAATGTTTACAAAAATCGGTTCATTGATGTTTTGAATATATTGCTGAATAAACAAAATTGCGTCTAGATTTGTTAAATGAATATCTTTTTTTCTAGAAGCTATCGCACTGATTTGTTTAATCAAGACAGTTCTATTAAATCGGCAATCAAGCTTATATTTTCCAGATTGTTTTAAACCGCCTATTACACCAGCATTTAAGATCCCTGACCGATTAGTGCGATTCAAAAATAAAGTGGCGAATCCAAGTTTTAAATAATCGTGATGTTTTTGTCGATATATTTCTCTTTGATGCAACCACTCATCAATATTAATTGGTGTTGTCAGAATAAGCTCACAAAGCTCATCCGTTCGATTAAGGACACTGTACCAAAAAGCATAAATGGCTTGATCCAAATCATTAATATAAACTTTTTGGGCGTGACCATTTAATAATAGATACCATGCAATAGCACAACCTCCGGCAAAAGGTTCAGCATAGTATGCCCCTTCAAGACCGTTTAGTTTGATTGTTTCAAGGACATAAGCTGTTAATTTTGATTTTCCACCCGGGTATCTTAAAGGAGATAAAAACATTAACTTTCTTTCTTTTTTTCTTTCATTTCCACTAAAACTTCAAATAAAGGTATGAGTATATCCCAAAAACTATTTAAAAATTCACGATTGATTTTATCAGTTGTGTTACCATGAATATATTTATTTAAGGTATCAATACTATAATCATTATTATAGTTGAGTATTTTTTGTAAAATTGACGTAGCTTTCTTGGATTCAAAATTTAACCCACTTAAATATTTGAGTTTTTCTGTTAACGTGATATCTTCGAAGTTTTTCTTTTTTTCTCTTTTCAAATCTAATTGTAATTGTCTGACAGATATGTAATTATCAACAGAAATATCTAAAAAGATTCGAATCCCTGCTGCTGATAAATGCAGATAAGATTTGGTTGGCAATTTCTTCAGTTCCTCAAATAAAGCATATAGTCTATGGTTATCTGTTGTAATTATATGTTTTTTATAAGCAAGATTTCTACGTTGAACATTTCCAGTTCGTACCTGATTATCCCCATCAGTTGGTTTTTCGGTGTCGCCACCAGTTGGTTTTTCGGTGTCGCCACCAGTTGGTTTTTCGGTATTCCCACCAGTTGGTTTTTCGGTATTCCCACCAGTTGGTTTTTCGGTGTCGCCACCAGTTGGTTTTTCGGTATCTCTACCAGTTAGTTTTACGGTATCCCCACCAGTTGGTTTTCCGGTACCACTTTCCTGAAGAGGTTTCACTTTAGGTAAAAATTCTAAAATTTTTTGCAAGTAATCGTCTACTGTACGTGTATTAACGATAAACCCTAAACTTTCATTTTTATTAATCATTAATTTTAAAAGATGTGCATATGCAATATAAAAGCTATTAATGTCGCCATTAATTTTAAATTTGTAATCATCAAAATTTATGTACCAAGCTTTCTTAACTTCAGAATGATTAAACCACCGTTCTAATGTTGATATTTTAATTTTTGTTCCATATAACACTTCATTTTTTTCATCTGATGTTAAATGACAAGTAACTTTTTCATCCTTTTTTAGTTCAATAATATGATTAGCATATATAGCACCTTTAATTGTACTTTGGTCAAAACCTGTTAGTTTTTCTAGCTCATTTGGATCATGATGGTATTGATTATATATATTAACTATAAAACGATGCTGTTGAGCTCTATCCCAAGAAACTAAGCCATTATTTGTTGATGTATGCCGTTTCGTTACATACCAGATTGCATCTTCAAAAGAAGGTGCTAAGAAAACATTTATTTTTTCAATTTCGTCCTTGTTAATTGATTCTGACAAATTGGTCACAGTTTCCCGGATGTTAATGGGCGAGTTTGCTGGATTAAGTAATAGTTTTAGCGCCATAACTCGTCTATTACCTTCTGCCACAGTAAATCCTGCTTCATTATTTTGCCAAATAATTATAGGATCTAAACCTATAAATCCATTTTTAGCAATGGAAGTTATTAAATTGATAAATTTTTCTTTGCCATTATTATCTTTAATCAGTTCTTCTACACAATCTCTGAGAGTTTCTAATTTCCTAGATGGGTTAAATCGTGGATTGGTATCCCAAAGTTGCAAATCATCTACTGATTTATATTCATGTTTTTCATACCACTTTTGATTTATTATTGTCATGCCCAGCTCCTCAAATCTAGCTGTTTAAAACTCAAGCATTCAAGCCTTTTAATTGTTTGAGCTTAAAAAAGTGTAAAAGGTTACAAATTAATAAAAATTAATATAAAAAAATATAAACAATTATTATATATCTTTTATATGTTTTACTAAAATAATAAATTGAGTAAGTTAGATATTTAGCAATAAATGATCAGAATAATATGTAAGCATTTTGATTAATATTTACATATTGATTTGTTAACGTTCAAGATCATTTCGCTCAATATTATGAATCTGCTTTTGATTCAAATCTTTTATAGTTTTATCATATCTTTCTTGAGTCTGAGTAGTAAAACCAGTCTTAGTTACATCTGTAGCAAATTTACTTAGCAGCCTGGCTTCGGTTTTGTGTCCACATTTGTATAGCTCTCTGGCTAGCTTGGCATATTCGCTGACGATTTCCGAACGTGTTGCAACTGCTTCTTTCAGGAAGATATGTGCCGGTCTGTTACCGGTTTTAATAGCTTCAATTAATTTTTTAGCCTGTTCTTTGTGAACATTGCCTGCATAACCACGTTTTTGCATGGAACGCAGTACAAAATTTTCTCCTTTCCTGGTTACTCCTCTGTGCTGGCGACGAGTAGCTGCGCAAGGTACGCCTTGTTTGCGCATCTTTTCAGCAAATCGAAGCCGCCATTCGAACAGATCATTTTTACGGGGATTAAGTCTTTGGCCAAACTCATCACGTATCAGTACACACAGGTGTACATGTGGGTGAGCCGGTGCATCAGGGCGTTCACTGTCTGTATGCAACGCAAATGCGTATTGGTGGCCTTAAACTGTTCAGCGGCAAATTCCCTTGCTGCATTCTTTACGGCCTCTGGTGGCGTTCCTGCGGACATAGAAAGCACAATATTAATTGCTTCCCGCTTTTTACTATGTTCCGGTATTCCTAGTTTCTGCCAGTCATTGATCTGGCCATATACTTCTTTTTTGCCTTGGAGTTTCTCACCATCCTGATTTTCTATATCTATTTCACCATTCCGGCTTATGTAATTGAGATGGCCGCGAATTCCTTTCAATCCGGTACTTGTATTACTTTTGCGCTTGGAAATTTTAACCATTACTTCAGGTTGCTTAAGAGCCGCAGCACGCAAATTGGCCAGACCATAGCCAGCTTTTAGCGATGGCGTAGGTTTCTTTTTGAATAAAGAAAAACCGACAGAATCTTTCGTTCTGACGGCGCGGGTTTTGTATAACCAATCGTCTATGGATCTGCTCATTCAAATTTTCTCCTACTTGCCTGGACTACTTCACTTACACTTTCTGTGTGTTTCTCAATGAGTGTACGAAGTTTCTGAATTTCATCTGTGGTGATTCCGCCTGATTCACCAATGTTCAGCTGACGAGCTATCTGATTAAGATTGCGCCCGATGCGTAACAGCTGGTAATTGGACTGATACAGTGCCTGCATTTCATTATTTGACAGGGTAGGGTGTCCGGTAATGTAGTGATTGATAATATCCACAACAAAGGCATTAGATGTCATTAAATGTTGTCCAGATACTGCGTTTAAATATTCAAGCTGGTCATTGTTTATTTGTATTTCCAGTCTTTTTTTATTTCGTTGGCTGTCTGCATTGCTGTAGTTATTTACACTATCCTTTGGCTCAAGATTTAGCTGCTCTAATAATAAAGTTTTGGCCAGTTTTGAAATACTAGGCTTACCGGCATTTATCTAGGGTTACTATTTTTTTCTCTCTAAATTATCAGTTGTGACAAAACTGTGATACTTCTATGTCATGATATTGTCAATCTTTTATGCATGTTGAATTAAATGCTCTAATACCAAATGAGCATATCTTTGCCTCCATTTCTAAAGATTTCCATTCGAAAGTCATATATAAAACGCTATCTTTAACTAGTCTGGTAGCCCATGTATGTCCTGAATCATACCGATTGAATTCTTACTTAAAACCTCTGCAGGTGAGGTATTACTGATTTCAGTGCGACCAGTAATAGTATTTACATTTCTAGATCCGAGCTGTGCAAACTCATTTTGTATTTTTTAGGTAATAATCAAAATTCGCTAAACTTGTTTGTAGACCGCTTAATTCCAGAAACCAGACTATGTCTATGTTAGATATTTTAGCCTGCATCAATTTAATAATGTTATCTTAGAACTGCTCAAATTTAGAAGATTTTTTCTTGATAATTTTTATAACTCTTCAGTTGAAATACCTATAATCTAATTCTTACAAGCCAAGTGCAGGAGAGAAAGCGACAATTATTAATAAACCAAAGGAATAGAAAATGAATAAGATTAAATGGATAACTCAGGCGATAGCGCAGCCTTGTGAAGTACAAAAAAGTTTATTTCCTGATTTTGTGAATGTTGCGGACGAGCTGGCTGTTGAGTGGGAAATGGCTTTAGATGAATTAAACGATCCTTTGGTCGCATCTTCTTTCACGTCTGAGCAAAAATTGGCAATTAAACAGTTAGATGATAATATGTTATCTATAAGTGGAGCACCTAACATCCAATACTGGAAAAACGATGCGCTTTGTCAATGTGCTGAGTGGCAGAATATGAGAGAAATGGCTATGGCAATATTACTCATCATGGGATGGGAAATTACCGTACCGGCAAAACCTGTTGCTCTATATATTAATCACAGTTAAATATAAGATCCTAGCCTGTTGTATACCGGTATGCGCCTAATACACTCTCTTGGATTGCCCGTGGGGATTGAGCGTAGGTTGTAGCGCAGAACAATTAGCCAATAATAGGGCTAATGGGAAAAAGATGAAGCATAGGTTTTAGATAAACTAAGTAAAAAAGATAATATTATAGTTATAGGTACTCAAGTTCATGTAAAAACTCCGGGTCTAGGTAGAGGGCAAAGGATTGATATTCTTATTTGAGATTTACATACAGGGAAAATAAAAGCTATTGAGGTTAAATATAATGGTGCTACTAAATGTAATGATGGAACTTCAACTAAGGCAGGAAAAGGGGCTTGTTCGCGACACGGTGGAATAGCACGATAGAAATTTAAGCAATAGTGTGAGAATAATATTTTTAAAGTAGTATTTTGCACTTAAAAATATTTAATTTTAAAAAGGGACATTGCCGTTTTTATACGATTATTTTGGTTGCACAGGCAACCAAAATAATTAGTAAAAGTATAAAGAGATTTAAATTCTGATAAGTTTAATTAAAAGTACATTTGAAGCTGATTTAATGTAGATTCATTTTTAACATTAACTACCAGCTAAATAAATATCATTTTTTATTTTTAGCGTTCAATATCAGAAACTTCAGATGTTAATTTGCTGATAATTCTGGATCCTGTTCTATATTTATTTTCATACAATTTTCTGTTTATTTTGGCATATAGTAATTAAAAAGTTGATTTTTATGATTCTGAGTCATCCCATTTCTGCAGCAGTTCCAATGGTATAGTGTTAACTACTTCGGAAAATCGTTTGCCGACCATGCGTTCAGCCTGACGTAGCAGCGGAATGGTTGGACTACTTGGTTCATGAGCTTCAAACCAGTTACGGATGTCTTCAATACGTTGAAGTGCATCAAAGCGGTCGGTAATCGCAGCCGGCAAAAACTTCTCTGACTCATTTATTATTGTTTCTTCCGGAGAAGAAAGAGTCATTTCTGCAGTTTCAGTGATTGATGTTTCACTGGAAACTATTAGTGTATCTGCTTGTATATTGTTTTCGTCAATAGTTTCGCGTTTTGGTGCAGCCCGGGTTTCATTATCCTGTAATATTTTCAGTAATTTTTTTAGCGGATTTAAATCTGGTGCTGTATTTTTCAGAATTTCATCAGCCCAGGTTTGCAGCTTATCAAGGATCGGTATAGTTTCATCCAGTGCTGTCAGAGCCTGACTGGCACGTAAACGTAAATCCACCAGCTGTCGCCGAACCGAATCAGGTGCCAGTGCATCAGCAGGGCGCGGTATTGATAAAGATCGTTCTACGTCCCTGATTTGCAGCCGCAGTGCTGAATTGCTCGATAAAGTAATACTGCGGATATCAGCCATTACTCCTTCCGGATCGATGAGTGCCGCCAGAGCATTGCTGCGTACCAGAGCCGCATCTTCTTCATCACCTGTTTCATCAGATTCAATCTGCGGATAGATATCTTGCGGATAAGTACTACAGGCTGATTCCAGTAACTCTAACCCATCGCGCAATCCTGTAGCACCATTAAGCTGGATTTTGCTGCGAAGCAAGATAATGTAAATCCGGATGTCTTTGGTACGCAGTAGCAATCTCAATGCATCACGTTCGATTTCATTCCAGTTTACGCCTTCCGGTTTGTTGACGAAATCACCGTATTGCGCTTCTGGCTGTTCAGTAGAATTAGAGAGTAATAGCAGAAATTCCGGATCGTATTCAAGGTTGCTGCCACAGGGCTGCTCATCAGACACAGGCGCAAGAAGATCGGCATATTTTGGATTTGTTTTTGATTTTTTGTTACTCATTATTTCCTCACAACTTTCTGATGCCGGCATATTGTTCAGGTTGATAGGTCATGCCGGTAACCGGAAGATCGTCTATTGATTGTCCCAGCCATGTTGTCCAGCCCAGACGCTGGTCAGCCCCAATTTGTGCCGGTGGGGCTGAACGCGGATTAAGCTGGAGTTGAATTTCCCATTCATACTCATAACCGACAAAAGCCCTGACCCACTCGATTAGCCTCGGTAAATCACGCCCGTTAGGTAAAAAATGTAAGTAGTTGTCCAGATTTAAGGGACCAATTGTTAGGCGAAATTTATGCTGGCGATCCGGTACCATTTGTCCTACCAGAGCACCTTCACCCATAACAGATGCCGGTCCGGGAATTCCTAGACGGGTACGCTCTTCATCAGCAACCGGGATCCAGTGTAATACGTATTCCTGAAGATTAAACGGGACGCCAAAATAATATGCTAATGTTGAGGTAATACCATCCGGATTACGTGCTTCACGTACCAGATGTGCCCCGGCTGCCAGTCTGGGATGAGAGGGAAGCGGGCTGTCAGTAATTTCATCAAGGCTTTGTCCGCTCAGGCTGGCAATATAAAATGAGAAATCCTCTGCATCGCCTCTGTCCAGCCCACCACCGGCTGATTGCGCACTTTGCCAAGCATTGTAAAATTGTGTCAGATAACGATGATGAAACAGATCTGTAAAATCAACTAATGTTGTGTCACGATTACTGTCCCGCCGACTCAGGGCAGTTTCGGTATAGTGCATCGGTAACGGACCGTTTGCTCCCCATAAACCGAGTCCGTATAGCCGTATTCGAAAATTTCCTTCTGAAGTTAGGGATGCATCAGCAATTTCGCGAGGCGCGAATACTAGAGAAGGTGATTGCCCAAGCCGAAATGGCTCCTGCTGAGGAAGTGCGGCATGTCCTATTGGCATTTTTAGCTGAGACTGTGCCCCAAATCGACGCATGAGACTCAGATATCCGTAACGCCATGGTGTTTCACTTGCCCTGTTAAGAGTCTCATGCCAAGTGCTATCGGATGTATTTACCGGTTCAGCTGGCTGATTCATCAGATGGCACCCCTTCCGCCCATACGTACTGGCCAAAGTGCAATTTGTCCGCGCTGAATGCTATGTAATGCAGTTTGTGTAAAAGTATTAATAGCGACATGACGCGACAAATAATGCTCTAGAATGAGACCGAACAAATAAGGACTAACACCGGAAAATCCATCTTCATCAATGGTTAGTTCACATTTAATACCACGTCCGTAAACTAAAGGACCTGCTCCTGGTAAACGTCGGGTAACCGGTTCCGTTTTTGCACCGATCAGGCTTTGTATCTGGCGTAATTGTGGACTGTCATGTGTCGGTACGAACAGCCGTAACATATCCCTTAATGCCTGCCCTCCCGGGCGGTGAGCCATATCTGATAATGGCAGATAATTGAAGGATAATTGCCGGATCAGACGCCAGGCAATTTCTCGTTCTGCAAAAGGTGCGCGTGGCGGGCGTGGTGGCCGAATCAGACCGATACTTTCTACTGGTACTGAATCATCAATAGACAAGTCGTCAATGCCATTACGGGGAACCAGAGTGGCCAGATCACGATTGGTAAGTAAAGCTGTAGCTGACAGGTATCGCAAATATTCCGGATAAGGCGCATCATTTTGGTCAACTAGAGACAGAAAAATTTCAGTGCCGATATAATTAGTGCGTGTACCGTATTTGCGTGCATTATTGGACAGTTTGCGTTGTTCCCTGCGCAATGAAAAATAGCGGCCATAATTACCTTCATCATTATTAAGAGTATGATAAAGCGGGCGGAACGTTAGCTCTTCTGTCGTTTTGGCTCTTAATCCGTGTACGGTTTCGATGGTATAAAATTCATAATCAAGTGGTCGCGAGCGATCGGGTACCAGATGTAGTTCGGTACGTGTTGTATCTAGCTCAATACGATCGGTACGTTTACGGAACAGATTAATTAACGGTGTGCAGAACAGAGCAAACTGATCTGCGGTTGTTTGATTGATCAGCCAGCTATCAGGAATGCGGTTGAGTAAAATAACAATCTCAGCTTTATTACCGTTGATTTTACGTAAACCTGTGGCCAGACCTGTAGGTGTAAAAAAGTAAAATCTTTCCGGACAGCTGAAATATTCATGCAGCAGATTATGCCCGTGGAAAACATCCCAGGTAAGGGGGAGTAAACCCTGACCCGGTTCTAAACCCTCATGTACGACCGCATCACGTATATTAATATCCAGTGAACCGGTAAATTGTCCGGGCTGACCAGCTATAGTTGCAACAGCACTGGTGTGCAGCAATTCAAAAAGATGTGAAGCAATTCTTTCTTCTCCACACAGATAAATAGGCAGCCGATCCAGTCCTTGAATCTGATTAAAATTGATTTCACCAAAAGTATGCAGAGTTAGGCGTAAGGCTCCGGCAACTTTGGTATGTGCCGGTAAATAACGATTTAGTAAAGGCATATCAGGTGGTGCAGCCGTTAATCGCGCCTCAGTAATCTGTATTGGCCATAGAGTAACCTCCTGACTATTGCGGAATTCACAGACGGTATTCTCTCCAACTGGAATGCCGGCACGGAAAGATGAGTGTCTGGGTACCTTGAATCCATTTATGAAATCACCTTCCGTATGGCTCGGATGTAGTTGTGCTACGGCCATGGACGGTGTTGGTGTTACATAATTCGGATAAATGACTTCCAGAAGACGCTGTGTAAACCGGGGAAATTCCGCATCAATTTTTAACTGGGTACGGGCAGTCAGAAAACAGAAGGCTTCGATCATCCTTTCTACATAAGGATCAGCGATATCTATACCCTGCATACCCAGCCGTTTGGCAATTTTGGGGTGCTGGCGTGAAAATTCAGCTGCCATTTCACGCATGTAGGTAAGTTCTTTATTGTAGTAATCGAGTAATAATGGATCCATGATTGTCTATCAGATGATGCTAATCCTGTTGGTTTCTAGATCAAAAGCGCTTTGCACAATGAATGATGTCGGATATGGTTCAGTCAGAATCCGGCCGCGTATTTCAAACAACAGAACGTTATAGTTCAGTTTTGTTTCATCTTTCATAAGTGGTGCAACACCTAATGAAGATGCCTCCAGCCTGGGTTCGAAACGCAGGATTGCCCGGCGAATAGCTTTTTCAATATCTGCCCATTTGCGTTCATGCATATACTGACCGGCGATAGGCGGAACACCATAATTCACTACTGATGAGGCAACCTGCGGGTATTTCCCCACATCTATTTCATCTTCCAGATTTGTGGTGTTGAGCAGGAGCATCAGATCACGCTGAACAATTTCACGTAACCGGCTGGCAGAGACTGTATAGTTATCTGAAAGTTCAGTTTTGCGTCCCGGAGCATCATCGCGTAAACGATCAAATAATGTCGGTAGCAGGTGTTCTCTGGGACGTAGTGGAGGAAATTGTTCAGCCATTTATTGCTTCTTTATTATCTGCAAATGTACATGAAGTCATTTCTAGGATACCAATATCATTTTGATCTGTTTGCCAGGTTTTTTGTCCTAAGGGACGTACTGATGTTTGTCCATGCTCTTGCCAGATTGTTTCCCTGCATAACATTAATGATTCACCTGCTGATTCAGATCCGCAGCAGCGTGCAAGCAGAAAAGCATGGTGTTCTGATCCGTCTTTCAGTGTTATCAGTGCCGGTTTCCAGAGTAAATCGAGAATAGTTTTAGGTTGTTCAGAAGAAATAGCACTTAGTTGTTCGAAAGGCAGCCATGTATAGATACCTCCGGTTACCAGTTCAATAGCAGGACCCAACCATGTGTCACTGTCTGCAATCCATGCAAATTCACCGCCCGGTTCAATAACACCGGAAACATCTTTACCGGATCCCAATGCTCCTTCTCTGATTTCATCAGCTTTTTCTTCATCCCCTGACTGATTCAGGGCAATTGCGTCAAGTAACTGATCCACCCATGCTGGCGGTGGCTGAATAAATCCCGGACGTTTGCGACCGGTAAAACATTCTTTCCGATAGATTTCACAGGTAATCAGTCCTCTGTAAGCATGTGCTTCCTGTTCAAATCCGGATTGCATTTGCGCGCAAACCTGCAGTTGTTTCAATGCTCGCTGCCAGTCACCCAGAAGGCATAATAACTGAAATAGCAACCAGCGCTGAGCAGGGTCTGTCGGGCTGACTTTGATCTGTTGTTCAGTTTCCTGAATCAGCGTAGTGATTGACCGGTCTGCCATCCATTGTTGTAGCGTCGATGGATTATCATGATTACTGCTGGTGATTGTCATCGGTAGAATCCTTTTGATAATTATTAGAAAATTGAGTCATACGGTAATGACTGTCCACACTTACAGTATGATGGTCTTTTCTGGTCAGTGCTGGCGGTATATGAGTATGACCGGTATGCTGTTGCCAGCCTGGTGCAAACAGGCGTAAGACTTCTGGTATTTCTTCAATGTGAAAGAGTTCTGCCTCTCTCAGACTATCCAGTCCGTTAAAAATATCATCTATATTTAACGGCCCGGAAACTATATCCTGTAACGTCATTAACGGATCAGTATTGCCAGACAGATCAGCTAGATTAATGGTGGACACTGAACTTGAAATATTGTTTTGCAACAGTCTTTTTTGCCAGACATAGTCATTATCGGATAATTGCGGTGTGTCCAGAGCATGACAATACTCCTGTAATAACTCATGAAAAATAGTTTCGGCCGGTGATTCTTCCTGAGATGAATCCTTGACTTTGAATGCCGTGCTTTCCAATAATTCATACGGCAGATTGGGTATGATCAGATCAAAAGGATTTTCTTCCGCATTTTCTTTTTGCTTTTGAGGATCAAACCAAGTCAGCTCTAAAGGCATTATTTCTTTAGTTGACGGAATAATACTGGTTGTTTCAAACTCTGGTTTTGTATCTGTCTGTTCTTCAGGATTGATTTGCCAGATAGATAATCCCCATTCAAGAGTATCGCCATCATGCAGTTGAAACCAGTGATTTGATGTCAGGGTGATTTCGTTTACAGCGCAATGTACTTCTGAAGACTTGTTTAACAGCTGCCATCCGTTCTTTGAATATTGAAAGCATAACGCCAAATCTTCGTTTTCAGGAGCTTCCTCAACATGGAGCTCATATATCGCATTTTTCATAAAAAAAGCGAAATCTTTCAATTCATAGATTTCACCAATCTTGATCCCGCGAAGGTAGTCAAGACGTAATAACAGCGTACTGTTCATAACGCTTTCCCGACAATAACACGCCAAGTCCTCTTTGTCTGAATTATGGATTTATTAACATTTATTTCATAACTTTATAAGAAGTAATAAAATATTATATTTAGAAAAGAAAAATAAATATTTTTTTTGAAAAAAATGTACACACTTTATGCATATATCTGTTTATTATCTTATATTTTAAATTGTTAAGCAAGATTTATTCTTGTATCCTATATATAAACATATTAAAATTAAATTAATTTAATATTTGTTAAATTATATTTATAATGCAGTGAAGATTAACTTTTATTAGAGATTTTACATGCATAAACAATTTGAATCGGGGAGTAGGTAAACCAGTATGGATATTTCGCGCCAGGCATTGTTTGGTAAACTGAACACAACACTTTTTCGCTCCATTGAATCAGCTACGACTTTTTGTAAGCTGCGCGGAAATCCCTATGTTGAACTGGTGCATTGGATACACCAGCTTATGCAATTAAATGATGGCGATATGATGCGAGTGTTGCGTCATTTTGATATTGATCTGGCACAAATTGAACAAGATATTTCCCGCAGTTTGCTGCTGTTGCCATCGGGAGCAAGCTCTATAAGTGACTTTTCCCACTATATTGATCAGTCAATTGAACGTGCCTGGGTTTATGCCACATTAACATTTAATGATAACAAAATCCGCAGCGCCTGGTTACTTGCTGCTCTAGTGATGACTCCTGAGCTCAGGCGTGTACTGGTTGGCATTTCTACTGCATTTGCCAAAATTCCTCAGGAAGGACTGGCAGATATTTTACCCGATGTTGTTGCCGGATCTCCGGAGTCTGCGGATCAAGCCTATGACAATTCTGGTTTTACTCCGGCCTCTCCCGGAGAGGCCAGTCAGTCATTAACCAGTACAGGTCAGGATGGCCAATCTGCTTTAACTCGTTACTGTGCGGATCTGACGGAGCAGGCAAAACAGGGAAAAATAGATCCGGTGATTGGTCGTGAACACGAAATACGCACGATGATCGATATTCTGTTGCGTCGCCGGCAGAATAATCCGCTACTGACCGGAGAAGCCGGTGTTGGTAAAACTGCAGTGGTAGAAGGATTTGCTCTGGCTATCGCGCAAAAAGAGGTTCCGCCAAGTCTGGCTGAAGTACGCCTGCTGGCTCTGGATGTCGGTGCCCTGCTGGCTGGTGCCAGTATGAAAGGGGAGTTTGAGTCGCGGTTGAAATCCGTGCTGGAAGAAGCGACCAATTCTGCTCAGCCGGTGATTTTGTTTGTCGATGAAGTGCATACTTTAGTCGGAGCCGGAGGTGCTTCAGGAACCGGAGATGCTGCCAATCTGCTTAAACCTGCGCTGGCCAGAGGTACGTTACGCACGATTGGAGCCACTACCTGGAGTGAATATAAACGACATATTGAAAAAGATCCGGCATTAACCCGGCGTTTTCAGGTTTTACAGGTTGCAGAACCGGAAGAAGTTGCAGCCATTGATATGGTGCGAGGTCTGGTTTCAACATTTGAAGCACACCATGGTGTTATTGTGCTTGAGGATGCTGTTCGTGCTGCTGTTAAGCTGTCTCACCGCTATATTCCTTCACGGCAGCTACCGGATAAGGCAATAAGTCTTCTGGATACAGCCTGTGCCCGGGTTGCACTGTCTTTGCATACACCTCCCAGCAGGGTGCAGTATCTGAGACAGCAGTTAAAAGCAGCTCAGACAGAACATAAATTATTATCCAAACAGCAGCGTATAGGTGTTTATGCAGGTGATCTGAACGAGATCGAAGCCAGAATTTCAGCCTTATCTGAAGATTTAAAAACAGAAGAAGCACACTGGAAAGAAGAGTTGGAAGCAGTTGAAAAAATTCTTGCAGCACGTGAACGCTGTCAGAATAGTGACGAAGCGGATGCATTGTCTGAATTATCAGAGCTTGAATCAGTTTTGCGCCAGCATCAGGGCGATATGCCTTTGGTTTTTCCGGAAGTAAGTGAAACAGTGGTTGCAGCTATTGTTTCCGACTGGACCGGCATTCCGGTCGGACGCATGGTCAAAGATGAGGTAGGGGCAGTACTGAATCTGTCCGAACATCTGGGACAACGGGTAATCGGGCAAAACCAGGCACTGTTGCAGATCGGAGAGCGCATACAGACATCACGTTGCGGTTTAACTGATCCCAATAAACCGGTTGGTGTATTTTTGCTGGTCGGTCCTTCTGGTGTAGGTAAGACAGAAACTGCTCTTGCACTGGCAGAGGCCATGTATGGTGGTGAACAGAATCTCATCACAATCAATATGAGTGAATTTCAGGAAGCGCATACCGTATCAACACTGAAGGGTGCGCCTCCGGGTTATGTTGGTTATGGCGAAGGTGGTGTTCTGACAGAAGCGGTACGTCGTCGGCCTTATAGCGTGGTATTGCTGGATGAAATAGAAAAAGCACATCACGATGTTCATGAAATTTTTTATCAGGTATTTGATAAAGGCATGATGGAAGATGGCGAAGGGTTAAATATTGACTTTAAAAATACCGTTATTTTGCTAACCAGTAACGTTGGTTCAGATCTGGTTTCTCAGCTTTACGATGACCCTGCTCTTGCTCCTGACTGGCGTACTTTGAAAGAAGCACTGATGCCTGAATTGCGCAAGCATTTCCCTGCAGCATTTATAGGTCGTCTGACAGTTATACCTTATCTGCCTCTGGCTGATGAAGCACTGGGCAGTATTGCCAGAATGCATCTGGATCGTATTGTACAACGAATGCAGGAACAGCACAGTATTGCATTACATTATGACGAAGCACTGGTCAGCCATATCATTCAACACTGTCCGATGCATGAAACGGGCGCAAGGTTACTAATTGGCTATATTGAACAGCATATTCTGCCGGCATTATCACGTTATTGGTTGCAGGCATTGTCCGAAAAGAATGTTCTGGAATGCATTGATATCAGCATTGATCCGAACCGTAGCGAAGATCCTATTGTTTTTCAGGCACGGTTAGCTGGTGAAATATCTACAAAGTAGCAAACTAAATGGCCGGTTAAGGCCGGGATTATTTGACAATAGTAAAGGAAGCAAATATGGCGGTAGTTAACAGCAGCGCCCAGAAATTTATTCAGCGCAATCGTGCGCCAAGGGTGCAAATTGAGTATGACGTTGAAATTTACGGTTCCGAGAAAAAAATCGAGCTGCCATTTGTCATGGCTGTGCTGGCAGACTTGTCCGGTAAACCGGCAGAAGAATTGCCACCGGTTGCAGAGCGCAAATTTCTGACCATTGATATCGATAATTTCGATGAACGGATGAAAGCCATTCAGCCACGTGTGGCATTTGCCGTACCAAATACCTTATCAGGTGACGGACACCTTATGGTTGATATCACTTTTGAGAGTATGGAAGATTTCTCACCGGCACGCGTGGCACAAAAAGTTGATGCTCTGAAACAATTGCTGGATGCACGTACCCAGCTGGCTAACCTGCAAACCTATATGGATGGCAAATCCGGTGCTGAGAATTTAGTTAACCGGCTGTTACAGGATCCTGGTTTGTTGCAGGCACTGGCCAAAGCACCAAAACCACAGTCAGCAACTGAAGAAAAAACCGGGGCATCTGCACCTGGGGATAGCAAGTAATAACCCGCGCTCAGAGTCTATTTGTAAGTATTGAGGAGTATTTATGGCTACACAGTCAAAACAGCAATCCGATGTCGCAGTGGCAGAACGCCCGGTTGCGCAATCCGAATTCAGCAATTTACTAACCAAAGAATTTAAACCTAAAACTGATCAGGCTGCCAAGGCTGTTGAACAGGCAGTTAAAACTTTAGCAGAACAGGCACTGTCTCATTCAGTAACCATCAGTGATGATGCTTATAAAAGTATTGAAGCTATTATTGCTGAAATTGATCATAAGCTTTCCGAGCAGATCAATCTGATTCTGCATCATGAATCTTTCCAGAAACTGGAGTCATCATGGCGCGGTCTGTTTCATCTGGTATCCAATACTGAGGTGGATGAACATTTGAAAATTCGTTTCATGAATCTGTCTAAAGATGATTTGCGCCGCAGCATGAAACGGTTTAAAGGCATTGCATGGGATCAGAGTCCTTTATTCAAACAGATTTATGAAGAAGAATATGGTCAGCTTGGAGGTGAGCCTTATGGCTGTATGATTGCTGATTATTATTTTGATCACACACCACCGGATGTGGATCTGCTTGGTTCAGTTGCCAAAGTAGCAGCTGCCTCACATATGCCGTTTATTGCCGGTGCGTCACCGGCTGTACTGCAAATGGATTCCTGGCAGGAATTGGCTAATCCGCGCGATTTAACCAAAATTGTTACCCAGAATCTGGAATACGCTCCATGGAACTCTCTGCGTGCCAGCGAAGATTCACGTTATCTTGGTCTGGCTATGCCGCGTTTCCTTGCGCGTTTACCATATGGCATTAAAACCAATCCGGTTGATGAATTTGATTTTGAAGAAGATACAGACGGATCAGATCATCGCAAATATGTATGGAGTAATGCCGCTTACGCCATGGGTGTTAACATTAACCGTTCATTTAAACACTTTGGCTGGTGTACCATGATTCGCGGCGTTGAGTCAGGTGGTACCGTTGAAAATCTGCCATGTCATACTTTCCCGACTGATGACGGTGGTGTGGATATGAAGTGCCCGACCGAAATCGCCATTTCTGACCGTCGTGAAGCAGAGTTATCAAAGAATGGTTTTATTCCGCTGATTCATCGCAAGAATACAGACTACGCAGCATTTATAGGTGCGCAATCTCTGCAAAAACCTCAGGAATATTATGATCCGGACGCTACAGCCAATGCTAATTTGTCTGCACGTTTACCTTATCTATTTGCCTGCTCACGTTTTGCGCATTTTCTGAAATGTATCGTACGCGACAAAATTGGTTCATTTAAAGAGCGTGAAGATATGCAGCGCTGGTTGAATGAATGGATTATGAATTATGTCGACGCAGATCCGGTGAATTCATCACAGGAAACTAAAGCGCGCCGTCCGCTGGCTGCTGCAGAAGTAGTAGTGGAAGAAGTCGAAGGCAATCCGGGATACTACGATGCCAAATTCTTCCTGCGTCCGCATTTCCAGCTTGAAGGACTGACCGGATCTTTGCGTCTGGTTACCAAGCTGCCGTCTGTGAAAAAAGAAAATGCATAAACAGTAACATCATAGAATGAATTTCGGATTGCAATATTGTATTGCCCGAATATGTAGTAGGTAATTTTAACTTTAAAAAGGAAGCTAATAATGGCTCATGATATATTTTTAAAAATTGATGGTATTGAAGGTGAAGCATTAGATGACAAACATAAAAATGAAATCGAAGTGCTGAACTGGACATGGACAGTTCACCAAGAGTCTTCAATGCATACTGGTAGCGGTCTGGGTTCTGGCAAGGTTACAGTAAATGATCTTGAATTTGAACACTACATCGACCGTGCAAGTCCGAACCTGTTCAAGTACTGTACTACAGGTAAACACATTGCCAATGCTGTTTTGACAATGCGTAAACCGGGCGGTACTCCTCTGGAATATTTGAAATACACTTTCAAGGATTTAATTGTATCTCGAGTAATGCCTAGTGGTAGTCGTGACGGTGAAATGGCTCCGCGTGAATTCGT
Source organism: Snodgrassella sp. W6238H11 (assembly GCF_016100525.1). Classification (NCBI taxonomy): domain Bacteria; kingdom Pseudomonadati; phylum Pseudomonadota; class Betaproteobacteria; order Neisseriales; family Neisseriaceae; genus Snodgrassella; species Snodgrassella sp. W6238H11. Next base: position 67,478 of record NZ_JACFSH010000006.1, read on the forward strand.
TAGTTTGTCATTCACTTCCATCGTGCAGGAATATGTTGTTCAAAATCAGCAGGGTGGCAGCGGTGGTACTGTTACTGCAGGTTACGACTTCAAAGCAAACAAAGACGCAGCTTAAACCTGAGTATACCGGTACCAGCCAGTTTGAATTGGTTGGTGCCGGTATTTGGTGTGCTGCACAGGACGACGTATGGTTACATATGTAAATACTTTTCTTCATCGGAGCATTGTGCTTATTTTTTTGTCGATGACCTTGCTGACAGGTCTTATCGGCTGTACCAGCACAAGACCATCGATTAAGGAGCAAACCAGTATTGATTTGCGCATTGAAGCTGCGGAAAACGTCAATCCTGATGAAAAAGGTCGCGCTGCACCTATACAGGTGCGAATTTACGAATTAAAGAATGATAACGCTTTTACTTCAGCAGATTTTTACTCATTACAGGATAATGATAAATCAATACTTGGTGGTGATCTGCTGGTGAGTGATGAATTTATTCTGCGTCCGGGGGAAGTTAAAACCATTCGCCGCAGAACAAATCCGGAAACTACAGTGATCGGCGTACTGGCCGGTTATCGCGGACTGGCTCAATCACAATGGCGTGAAACTTACCGCCTTGCTGAAGCTCCGTATGCCAGGTGGTATAGGGAGTGGTGGCCGCTGAAAAAAGTAAAGCTGGATATTAACATTGGGCAGAGGGCCATTGTGGTCACTGAACTGGATTAAAGCAGAGGAATTTCTCTAAATGAGTTGGTACAACCGAGTGGTCTGGAGCGAAGGACAATTTCTGCTGCCGCAGATTTTCCAGCAACAGGAACGTTATCTGGAACATTTTGCACATCGTCGTAGTGCGCCGTTGTCGCCGTTCTTCTGGGGATTCTCCCGTTATGACATCGATCACGAAGCATTAAATCTGGGAAAACTGGTACTTAAAGATGTTGCCGGTGTATTTGCGGACGGCACTCCCTTTGAAGCACCTGGAAATACACCATTGCCGCCGCCACTGACAATTCAGCCGGAACATCTTGATCAGATTATTTATCTGGCTTTGCCTATTCGTACGCCAAACGGAGAAGAAACCAGTTTTGAAGATAATCCTGAATCATTGGCTCGTTATGCAGTATTTGAAAGCGATGTCCGGGATGCCAATTCAATCGGACTGGGCGCAAAAACTGTACAATTAAGTAATTTGCGCTTACGGTTAATGCCTAAAAAAGCACTGACTGATGCATGGATTGGTCTGCCGATAGCACGGATAAGCACATTGCGTTCAGACGGTGGTGTAGAGATTGACAGTACAGTCATTCCGCCGGTGACTCAGTATACAGCCAATACTTTATTACAGACCTGGTTATCACAGATTCATGATCTAACACATTTACGTGCTGATTCTCTGGCAGAAAGGCTCACTGGCGGTCATGGTAAAGGTGCGGAAGCAGCAGAAGTATCAGATTATTTACTATTACAAATTCTGAACCGATATGAACCATTGCTTTTTCATATACTGAAAGTAGGGGCAACATCGCCAGAGTTTATTTATCGACAGTTACTTAGTATGGCTGGTGAATTGTCCACATTTGTCCGGCCCCATACTCGGCGTCCGGTAGAGCATCCGCCTTATCTGCATGAAGCACCTTATTATTGTCTGAAACCTGTTGTAGATGATGTACAGCATTTACTCAATGCCGTTCTGATTCGCAGTGCACAGCATATTCGTTTGGAAGATGCAGCTTATGGCGTCAAGAATGCTGTAGTAGAACCAACCGAACTGCGAGGCTTTGGTTCAATGGTGCTGGCTGTTAAAGCACAGATACCGCCGGATATACTTGTTCATCAGTTTTCTGCTCAAACTAAAATCGGACCTTCCGATCGTTTACCGGAATTAATTCGTTCTCACTTACCGGGCATGGTATTACAGGCATTGCCAGTACCACCCCGTCAGATTCCGTTTAATGCAGGATATGTCTATTTTGAATTATTGCGTGAAGGTCCGTTATGGGAACACATCGCACATTATGGCGGATTGGCCATGCATATTGCCGGTGACTTTCCAGGCTTGCTGATTGAACTTTGGGGAGTACGTGATCAATGAATGAATTCGATAGTATTCTCGGTGATTCAGGTACCACGGGGCAACAAACAATTGCATCCTCTGCTTCAGAATCATTATCGAAGCAAAATGGATATGAGTTTGATCAGCATAGCGAAGCACCGTGGTTTAGTGATCAGCATACAAAAAAAATCATGGCTAATATTGATGCCGGTCCGGACAGCAAACAACGACTGGCAGATATTGAAGCTGCTGATAATCCATTGCTTGAAGCCGCACAGCCATTATTGCTGACACTAGCAAACATGCCAACACAACTTGATTCTTACGATAATGGTATTGAGAGCTTACGCGAATTGCTTATACGCGAAGTTCATATTTATCAAACATTGTGTGATCAGGCAAATTTGCGCCGTGAACATGTACTGGCAGTACGTTATTGTTTGTGTACAGCACTGGATGAGGCTGCAAACAAAACCTCCTGGGGTGGTGGCGGTGCATGGGCACGGAAAAGTCTGCTGATTGTTTTTCATAATGAAAGCTACGGCGGCGAGAAAATATTTTTACTTATCGGTCGCCTTTCACCTAATCCTCAGGAATATGGTGATGTACTTGAAGTAATTTACCGAATCCTGAGCTTAGGCTTTGAAGGCCGGTACAGTGTACGGCCGGATGGCCGGAAACAACTTGACCTGATCCGTCAGCAATTGCTATCCATTATCAGCAGCGGACGAGATCCGGTTGCCCGGGATTTGTCGCCGCACTGGCTGGTTGACGCTGCAGGCAGACTCCGCCGGCTGCACTGGATACCAGTTTGGGCAAGTGCAGCATTTTTTACCTGTTTTTTACTGGTTATTTTTGTTTGGTTCAAATTTCAGATTGTTGGTACTGATACAAAATTGCAGCAACGGATTGCGGCTATAGGCAAAGCTGTACCTCCGCCGGCTGTTACCACTACCGGTGTGTTGCGTCTCAAATCATTATTGAAAGATGAAATTGAGCGCGGGGTCGTTAGTGTTAATGAAAATGCCCAGCAAAGCCAGGTGACTTTCCTTGGAGATTTTATGTTTGTGCCGGGTAAAAAAACGGTTAATCCAAAGATAATACCTGTACTGGATAAGGTTGCCAGTGAAATAAACAAAGTATCCGGTACAGTTATGGTAACAGGACATACCGATAACCAGCCTATTCATACTGCTGAATTTCCCTCTAACCAGGTTTTATCTGAAAAAAGGGCTGCTGAAGTCGCTTCCTTGTTAACACAGAAAGGTGTGGCTGCATCGCGGTTGAAAATTATTGGTTTAGGTGACACCGCGCCGGTAGATGACAACAATACAGCGCAAGGCAGAGCAAAAAATCGCCGTGTAGATATTGTTGTAACGGAATGAAATAGTGATGAATTCTGATATCGCTGTGTATGGCAAAGGTATCAACTATGAGGCGTGTCAAAATTTTTGTTGGTGCAAGTCCGATTGGAGAGCAGAAGACTTTGGCTTATCCCATGAAAAGGTGTGATGATGAAAATGTTGAATAATATATTGAAACATTTTTTATGCATTTCGCTGGGCTTAAGTAGTTTTATTTGTTTGGCATCAGATATGAATGCTGATGAACGTGCTTTTATTGAATTCATTAAGCAGCAACTTTCTGTACAGGTATCTGTGCAGCGCATTCCTGCTGAACAGGTACATACTATTGTCAGTCGTAATCTAGATCTACGGATGGAGAAATTGCTAACCAAAGTGGATGGTATTAACCTACATACTAGGTCTGTAGACAGTACCGTCACGCCAATTCAGCTGGCTCTTCTAGAACTCATCTATCCGGATGAAGCAACGGCAGTGCAAGCTTTACGACAGCTGGGAAAAAAACGTTATTTCCAGCATAGCAAAATACTAATACCGTTTTCCATAGTTCAAATAGGTCATCGGTTGCTAATCGTATTTACTGAAAATGCAGGAAATAGCAGTGCGATAGCAGTTATAGAAAAATTCCCTACAGAGGGGTTATATCCTCGGGAAACTTTATTAAATATCCAGCAAAATAGATAGCAAAAGCAAATAACATGCAAAAAATTCTAGATTTTCTTTTTTCACGTCGCATGCTGGCGATTCTCGGTATTATCATTTTGGCACTGGTCATATGGTTTGTCGGGCCATTGTTAGCATTTGGAGAATTTCATCCGTTTGCATCCATACCTATGCGCGTGATCACAATTCTGCTTCTGTTTGGATTATTGTTTCTCTGGTTTAAGAACTGGTCACTTTCAATTATCTGGGTTGCAGCAATATGTGTATTAATCTGGCAAGCCGCACCACAGCTGGCATATGGTAAGACTCATCCTTTTGCTCCGGCCTGGGTTCGTGCTGTGCTGATCGGTCTTGTCTTGTTCTGTTATGCCCTTTATGGTTTATACCGTCTCTGGCAGGCATTGCGGGTAGACGAACAATTACTGCAAAAAATTCTTCGTCCGCGTAAAGAAAAATCTGCTGTTGCAGAATCGCGCGAGGATCAGCGGGCTGTTACCAGTATTGTTACCCGTGCCATTGAGCAGTTAAAACAGATGAGAATTGGTAAACCGGGAATCGGTTTTCGCCGTCTTTTCGAAGGTAAACGTTATCTGTATGAATTGCCATGGTATATGATTATTGGCGCACCGGGTGACGGTAAGACCACTGCATTGCTTAACGCAGGTCTGCAATTTCCTTTAGCAGAACAAATGGGGCAGTCGGCGGAAGCAATCGCTATTCCCGGCAAAGGAGGAACCCTGCATTGCGACTGGTGGTTTACCAATGAAGCAGTATTAATTGATACTGCTGGCCGGTACGTTCGCCAGGATGACGGAGATTCAGCAGAAAATGCGTCCCGTAATGCCGGAGAGTGGCGCGGCTTTCTTGGTTTATTACGTAAATATCGGCCGCGTGCACCTATTAATGGTGTGTTACTAACCATCAATGCAGCTGATCTGGCGGGTAAAACCGAGGCCGAACGTATTACAGCGGCAGCGGCATTAAGAGCACGGTTGGCGGAGCTGCGCACAGAGCTTGGCATTCGTTTTCCGGTATATCTTATGGTTACCAAAATGGATTTGCTGCCAGGGTTCACCGATTACTTCAATTCACTGACGACAGAAGGCCGTGCTCAGATATGGGGCTTTACGCTTCCGTACGATCAGAAACAGCAGAAAAACAGTCGTGATCAGTTACGTCCGAGCTGTGAAAATGAGCTGAAACTACTGGCAAAACGTCTGGATCAGGGCATAGATAACCGTTTGCAGGAAGAATATGATGTGCAGCGGCGCTGTAATCTTTATGCGCTGCCTCAGGAATTTGCAGCACTGTCTGAACCATTACTGGATATTATTGAGCGCGTATTTCTTGATTCTAAATTTGATTCTACCCAGCTACACAATACGCTCCGTGGTGTTTACTTTACAAGTGCCGCACAGGCACCAGCCAATGCTAATGCCGATCGTCAATCACCATTACAACGTTTATGGCGTGCTATAAAACGTGATCCGGCACTCACAGAAAAAAATAGCCTTTACGCTAATACAGTAACACCTACCGGCAGTCGGAGCTATTTTCTGCATGATTTACTGACTAAACTGGTATTTCAGGAACCTAATCTGGTGCAGCCGAATCTGCAATGGGAAATGCGTTACCGAGTAATGCGTTTTGCCGGGCATACACTAGTACTGATTATTTTTCTTTGGCTGGTTCAGGGTATGTATACCAGTTATGGTAAAAATACTAGCTACCTGTCTGCAATCAGTTCTAAAACGACAATACTGGCGGAAAAAGTTCGTGCCTATGCGCGAAAACCAACTGCTGAAGCCGTACCGGATATATTGAATTCAGCCCGGGAACTGGCTGCTTATCCTGGGCTTGATCCGGATAAACCGCCAACCAGTTACCGTTATGGTTTGTATAGCGTGCCTCCGGTTATTAAGAGTGCTGCAGCCACTTATGATCAACTGCTTGATCAATTATTACTGCCACCTATTGTCCGTGGTGTGGAAAGTACATTATCTAATGCAATTGTACAGAAAGATGCTAAAGAAACCTATGATGCCTTGCGTGTCTATCTGTTACTGAATTTGGATACTGAACATCAGGATAAATTTAATGCTAATGAAATTCAGGCATGGGTACTGAAGAAATGGGAACAAAACGACACTGCTACTGTGTTTGGCGGTAGTGCCAGTATTTACGAACATCTGGGTGCATTATTTGATGGCAGCCGTGTAGTACATTCTCCATTTGCCAAAAACGACGCGTTGATTCGCAGCGCGCGGGAACTGCTGGAGGGTAGTTCCAGCACTGAACGTATCTATGATCGGGCCAAAGTTACCATGACTGATGAGGCTCCGGAGGATTTTACTATTGTCCGGGCTGTTGGTGCTGATGCGGGTACTGTTTTTATTCGTGCCAGCGGCACTCCTCTGGATCAGGGCATTCCGGGGCTTTTTACTGTTCAGGGATATCGTGAATTATTTGATAAACGTATCTCTGAATTTGTCGCAGCCGCCTATGCAGATGATGAATGGGTTATGGGAAGAGAGACAACTGCTTCTCAAAAAAAAACTGCTGAGCGTGCGCAACAGCTGGCACGGAGGGTTAACGGAGATGAAGATCCTTTAATTAAAGAAGTACGACGCCTTTACTTGACGGAATACACCTCACGCTGGCAGACTTTTCTTGAAGATATTCATAGCGTGAACAGTACTGGTGCGGACAACAGCACCAGTCTGGCTTTTGATTTGCAAACCCTGCGTACATTTGCAGCGCCAGATTCGCCATTGATGCGTTTGTCCAAAGCAGTTGTTGAGCAGACAACCTTAGTACCACCTATAGACATCAAATCCAATCAGAAAATTCTGGCTGAGCGGGCAGAACAACGATTGTCAGGTAATGCACGCGAGGCAGTGCAGACAGCTAAATTATTGAAAAATGTACAGCCCAATGAACAACTGGAAAAGACACTGGTTGATAGCCGTTTTGCAGCTTTACGTGAGGTAGTCACCGGAGTGGCTGACATTCAGAATAATAGTGCCGGCAGCCGTCCGCAAAAACTGGATACCGTGCTCAGCCTGCTCAATGAGTATTACAATCAATTGATGATAGCGGACAATGCACTGGCAGCCAATACATTACCTCCGAAAATTGATGCCGCCGAAAAAATACGACTGGAAGCGGCTAAAATGCCGGCGCCTCTGAAAAATATTCTGCTTGATCTGACTACACAAGGCGCGCGTAAACTCAATCTTGCTTCCGGAGAAGTTCTTAGCCGGCAAATGGAAGCCATGATAGGTGGTAACTGTCGTAATGTAATTGATGGTCGTTATCCCTTTGTGGCCAGTAATCAGGAAGTGAGTGCCGACGACTTTAACCGTGTATTTGCCAGTGGTGGTTTGCTGGATGATTTTTTCAACAAGCAACTGGCTTCACAGGTAGACATAACCACAAATCCATGGCGTTATAAACAAACTGAAGGTAATTCCACACCACTACCCGGACCAAATCTGGAGCCATTCCAGCAGGCTAAACGTATCCGCGAAGCTTTTTTTCAGGAGCCGGGTGCACGTAAAATGTCATGGTCTATGGATATTAAAGTGGTTGAACTCGATCCTACTATCACCGATCTGATCATTGATATTGACGGACAGTCTCAGCGCTATATGCATGGACCGGTACGGCCGCTTCATATTAACTGGCCTGGTCCGCGTAATGGATCAATGGCTGAAATCACTGCCAATCCGCGTATTCGTCAGGATAGCTCAACCATCATTACCAACGGTCCCTGGGCATTATTTCGTCTTCTTAATCAAGGCCGTGTCATCAGCAGCATGAGTGACAGTCGTCATTTAGTAGAATTTAGATTTGACGGACGTCGTGTTGTGCTCGAAGTAACTTCCAGTGTTGATTTCAATTTGCAAAATGTCAACAACCCATTGCATGGATTTACCTGTCCTCAGGGAGGAGTCACACCATGATAGGTATTCCGCGCGTTTCATCACCTGCAATATGGGGTAAATTACCAGACCGCGGTGATTATGTGCGTTATCAGGTGCGTAGTCATGAAGTTGAGGATTGGAGTGTATGGCTGAACAAACAGGAATGGTTGCATACTAAACAAACGTCTTCTGAAGAGGATAAACGGGCATGGTTGCGTCTGACTCCTGATTTCGGGCAGACCGGCATCACATTCCATGCCTTACCATGGAGTTTTGTGCTGGCGCCAGGTGTTTTACCGTTTTCGGGACGGAACTGGCTAATTGGCGTAGTAAGTCCGTCCGCAGACAGTATAGGCCGGTCCTATCCGCTGGTGATTTATCAGACAGTTAACCAACATTGGCTGCAACGCTATCTGGATGCACCATTGGGCTGGCTCTACTGGTTGGCACAACTGGTTGCCGGCTACGTAACACCGGGCGGAAATAACAAAAAAGATCTTGCCGGACAGCTGGATAGACTATGGGAATTGCATAGCCCGAAATGGGGTGGCTGGTTTGCACGGGCACAAATCGGTAATCATGCCGTTTGTCGTGAGTTAACCGGTCATCAGCATATAAGTAATGACAAATTACAGGGAGTACGTTTTTTACCATGGGCTAACTGGCCGGAGCTTGTATGGCAGCAGTCACCTACAGAAGGGTGGTTCTGGCAGCAGAATGAAAAGGGTGAGTTTTTAGATGCCAGATGTCTGGGTTCAGCGCTTTGGAAAGAATGAAGTTGGCAGCTAAATCAGCAAAATTCCGTTTACTGACACAGGGAGAAACTGTAATGACGATAAAGTTATTTAAAACACAGCAATCACTATAACTTCAGTAAAGACTCATATGAGTAATTATCAGCCGTATTAGTATGAAGATACCGCGGTTACAACAAATAGTGAGGATTTTCCAGAAAAGTAATGTTTAATAATATTTCTATATTGCTGAAAGTAGCAATAATATTCTTAGGTTTATGCATGAAATGATTTATATATTGGCAATACTAAATGGAAATGTCTGTTAAATTAAAAATTTTTTATTTGGAAGACAAAGTATGCGTATACATTAGAATTGTGGAGTATTTCTGTCTGTATATAATATGGAATGACATGCTGTATTCTTTCTGATTATTATATTTAGATATATAGTGAATTTAACAGCTGGTCTAAAATGACGAGAGAAAAATTTAAAATAGTACGGATTAGAAATCTTACTGTTCGGATGTCTATGCCGATTATTTGAAATTATTTTTAAAAGAACCTGCAGATAAAAAAGCATTGTTTAAATCAAATAAATCTTTAGTCGGTGGTTGAGAGTTTGGTATTTTAATAGAAGAAATAGTTCAGACAGGAGAATGTCTGCATTTTAATATCCCTTCCATGAGAGTATTACTTATCTAGTTAGCTTTATATCAAAATCTAGAGAAAGTATTTAAATAACAAATATTTATAAATTAAATACAAACCAGCACAATAACTGGTGATTATTTTCCAAAGAATTGCTGATACCTTATATACTGCAGCTGTTATCAGATTTTGCATTATTGTCTGGTGTAATCAGTAACAGAGGTAATCTGATACAAAATGATTAGTGCCTAATCTCAGCTTAAGCTGATTGAAAAAGGCGGTATCAGCTGTTTGAGCTTATCGGCCAGACTCAGACAGATGTTTTCTCTGCAATATGACAGAATCCTTATTCTAAAATCAATAGTTCATGAATATGAAAAAATCGTTACCACTATATACTATAGATATTATTTAATTCGAATTTTTATTTTATATATTTATTTTGGAGAATAAATATACATGGATGTAGAAAATATAATACAATCATTCAATTGCCGAAAAATAACACACATAGAATACGGGAGATCAAATTTAACTCAATTAGATATCTGTTATTTTAAAAATAAAGTAAATAAAGAGCTATTAATAGATCTACTTATAAGCAACACACATTAAAACCAAAAAAACAGATTATACAAAAGAATAGTAATAAATTCTTTTAAAACAAATAGCTGCAAATACAAAACTCCGTAAATAAAATAGAATTATATATTGCTGATTTATATTTAATTTGTTAATGTATAATATACAATGTATACTATACATTACTAAAAATACCAAAAATAGGAGGATATATGATTTATAGAGCTAAGTGTTTAGATTGCAAATATGAATGGACTAGTAGAGAAGGGTTTGGAACTCCTGATTATTGTCCAAAATGCAAAAAAAGAAGAATCACAGTTAGCCCTATTGACTGTTAGGTTTCTTTATAAAAAAGAGAAAGAAAATACTATCATCTTCTTTCTCTTTTTTCATTCATAAAAGATTTTACAAAGCCTCTTATTTCATCAAGAAGCGGTTTAAGGTGTGAATATGTTTCATCATATTTTTGTCTGGATCTGTCGGCATTCTCTTCTAATCTGTTAAGTTCACATTTATCTAAAGAATTAGAAGCAGGATCTTCCTGTATTTCTTTTATTCTTCTCAATAGACATCTTTCTTCATTTTTTAAAGATAAAGCCTGATCATTCAGTTTTTTAGCTTCAAGAATCATTTTTTTTTGTTCGGAATCTAAATCATTTATTTCTAAAGCTTTATTTAAATATATTTTATTTATGTGTAAATGACCTGTGTTAATTATCTCGGAAGCAATTGATAATGATGCTTTTCCTACAAAACTGGCTGCTTTTAATAAAAAATCACCAAATCCCATTGTTTTCCTCACTTATAATATTACTATTTTTGGATTAAATAAGTTCAATTATCTACCAAAAATAAAAATTTACAAGCGGAATACTAATTCATTTTTTCCGTGAAAACTAATGAATTATTTTAGTATGGGTATATTGGTGGTAATATTACTGATTATGCAAATAGGTCATTTCAAGCATTCTAAAAATCATCTTGAAAAGAGCTTTATATTTGTATAAATGATAATCATTATCTGGGTAGCATATAAATAGCTTATGATTAATTTTTGTTGTAAATAAAGTTCATTAAGACAATTGACTTAATATTTTAAAAAAGTATGCATTTATTTTTGTAAAAATTATATATAATAATGTTTTATTCGGTTAAGAGTAATAATGAATCTGACTTTTTATTATTTGTGATAAAGATTGCTTTTATTCTTGTATGGTCAAATTGGCACCAGATTTGATCTGAAAATGTTAATCAACTTCGGGGGCGTAGCTATGCGTGCTTATTTAACCAGCGCAACAAGTTTGGTATTTTTAATGTAGAAATATTTTAGAGAGTAGTTTTTTATCCAGAATATTTTAAGCCTGAATTTTTAAAAATATTCATAATTTTCTGTAATGATTACAAAAAGATTATTTCAGAAAATTAACTAATATTGTTTTTGATTACGGAATGATACCGTAGTAAATAAGAAGTAACTTTTTATTAGTCAGGCCAGAAACTGTGCAGTGGTTGTGCAGCATTATTATATCGGACAGGATTATCTGTCTGCTAGCAGAGTAACCAATACTGAAACATACGTCAGTGCGGTCAGTATAACTGCATACGGCACAATAACGATGGGGAAAGATTATGAGCTTTAAAGCAGATCCGGATAAACTAAATCTTCCGGGAAATTCATCTTTACAGACACCGGGTTTTGTTGGCGGACAGAGTGCAATACCAGATGCAGGAGAGCTTGTTCAGGCTGGTGCGGAGCAGCTTGCCGGGCAATTGGCGGATAAAGCCAATGCAGCACTCAGTCAGGTACAAGATATCGTCAGTACGGCAAAAGATACTATTGATGCAATAGGAAATGTGGCAGATCCGTCTGCACTTATGAAAGCTGCTCAGGCTGCGGCCGGCGATGCAGCCGCTCCATTGAAGAACATGTTCGATAATATGCCAACTGATGCTCAGGATATTAAAGATGCGATTTCCGGTGCAATCAGTGGTGCGGGAACACGGACTGTTACCGTCAGTGGCGCCGCTGTACCGAAGGGCATGCTCACTTTTGCCAGTATGTCCGGGCAGGAAACACTCAGTGAACTGTTTAGCTATACCATTCAGCTTAAAACGCCTGATAAAATGAATATTGGTTATTTTGCACCCAGTTCGAACCTTCCGCTAAAACCAATGGTCGGAAAAGATCTGTCTGTTGAAATTGAACTCGACGGCGGAGGCAAGCGTTATATCAGTGGTTTGGTAACTGCAGCAAGGGTTGTGGGGCATCAGGGCAGGGGAGTAGTGTATGAACTGCGTCTGGAACCCTGGCTGGAATTGGCCACCCGCACCAGTGATTACAAAATATTTCAGGATAAAAGTGTTGTCGATATTCTTGATGAAGTATTAGGAGAATATCCGTTTGAAATGGAAAAACGTCTCACGGAAACATATCCTAAACGCAATTTTCAGGTTCAGTATGGAGAAACGGATTACGATTTCCTGCAACGGTTAATGCAGGAATTCGGTATCTATTATTTCTTTGAACATAGTGCCGGAAGTCATAAACTTGTACTGGTTGATGCCATAGGTTCGCACAAACCTTGTCCGGATTCTCCAACAGTAAGCTTCCATCAGCAGGGATTAAAGCTTGATAAAGAATTCATTGATACTATTTCGGCCCGAGAATCACTGCGTACCGGTAAGTGGGTATTGGATGACTTTGATTTTCAGAAACCCAAAGCCAAACTGACCAGTGTGGTTGCCAGACCGCGCGAAACCGGACATCCGAATTATGAACATTATGAATGGCCGGGTGATTACTTTGACAAAAGTGAAGGTGAATTCCTTACCAGAGTACGGATGGAGGCTCAGAAATCTCTGGGCAGCCGTGTCTATGGCGGCGGTACTATACGAACTCTGATTACCGGCTGTACTTTTAATCTTGAAAACTGTCCGACAGTTGAAGCCAACCGTGAATATCTGATTGTAGATTCCTCCTTTATGATTCAGGATATCGGAGAGCATAGTAGTCAGGGTCAGCATTTTCAATACAGCACCAGTTTTGAACTGCTGCCTACCAGCGAAGTTTTTCGTCCGCAGCGCACCATTGAAAAGCCGCATACCCATGGTCCGCAAAGTGCCATTATTACCGGTCCTGCAGGCGAAGAAATCTGGACAGATAAATATGGCCGGGTAAAAGTACAATTTCTCTGGGATCGTTATGGTAAGTGGGATGAAAACAGTTCCTGCTGGATCCGCGTCAGCCAGCCATGGGCAGGGAAAGGTTTTGGTGGTATTCAGATTCCGCGTATCGGACAGGAAGTAATTGTAGATTTTAAAAACGGAGATCCCGATTTACCCATTATCACTGGCCGGGTATATAACGCCGACACCATGCCGCCATGGGGATTACCGGGTAGTAAAACACAAAGCGGTATGTTCAGTCACTCTATCGGTGGCGGACCGGCAAATGCAAATGCATTGCGCTTTGAGGATAAACCCGGTCAGGAAGAACTCTGGCTGCACGCTGAAAAAGATCAGCGCATAGAAGTGAATAATGATGAAAGTCATTGGATAGGAAATGATCGTTCTAAAACAATCGATCATAATGAAACGATTAAAGTAGCCAATGATCGTGATACTAAAATTGGTAATAACTGTACAAGAGCCGTGAAAGCTAATGATGCTGTACTTGTCGGCGGAAATAAATCTACAAGTGTCGGTAATAATTATGTAATAGAAGCCGGTGAGTTAATACGATTATGCTGTGGGCAAACTATACTCGAACTTCATGCAAACGGACAATTTAATGTTACCTGTGTTACTTTCAATATTACTGCCAGCGACAACGGACAAATCAATACTAAGGGAGGAGTGCTGGATTTAAATATGGAAGATGGTGCAGCTGCGGCAGAGGGGCCTGGTAGTAAAGAAGCAATTGATAATGCAGTTGCCAAATCCTTTCCGTCTAAATAATTAAAAGGACAGTTATATGCTATATAAAACAAACGACACCAAAATAGAAATTCCTAGTAATGATTTAAAAGATATAACTTTAAATATTCTTAAATTTAAAGATCTTGGTACATCACTGGTTATGAGCAGAAGCGAACTGGGTGAGGATGAAACCCTTGAGTCCAGTCTTGATGATCAGTTAAAGCGTCTGGAAAGCTCAGTAAAAGGATTAAAATTCCAGCAGAAAACCAAAACTGTTTTCGGAAAAAATCAGGATATTGAAGCCTTTGAATTACGCAACCAGTTTATCAAAGGGAATGAAAGAGTTTATCAGTATCAGCTGGTATGCCTTATTCCGGGCACTCGTACCATGTTTGCCATGAGTTATGTAAAAAATACCAGCCTCGGTGAAGAAGAGGCCGCACAATGGCAAATAATAAAACAAAACTTTGAATTTAACACCTGATGATTTAAATAAATTATCTGAAAAAACTGAATTTAATAAAGCAAAGTTTTACATTAGCAAATAATAAATTCTGAAATCCGAGCCTGACTGATAAGGAAATTATTAAATGGGGGAAGCATACTGGGCAGCCCGTGAGGGAGATATTCTTTTACATACTTCATTACTGGCTGATATTGCAAGTGCCGCTGTTGAAATACTCTGTTATGCAGCTATAGGGGCTGCATGTATTGCCGTCACGGCAGGTGCAATAGCTTTAGCAGGAGGTGCCACTATCGCAGCTGCAGCGGCAGCAGGTGCAGCTGCGGTAACAGCAGGTGCCGGTACAACCGTATGCCTTATAGGGACGGCCCTTTCTGCTGCCGCTGCATATAAGTTAGGAAATCCTATTTCGGAACTTGCAGACTGGGTCGGCAGTTTATTTCCGCCATCTGAAGATGGTGAGATTGTAACCGGTTCTCACAATACTCATACCAATAGCAAACTCTCAGCCCGTGCTGCCGGCATAATAGATAAAACAAAAACAGTACAGGCACCGCAACAGCCTGAAGGTTTTATCGATATAGCCGGCAACATACTATCGGGTTTAGGGCAGGCTGTAAGTGACTTTTTCAGGCCGACCGTTGCTTCGCCTGATCCGCAAGCAGTTCCTCGAGAGGAAGACAGAATTACTTGTAAAAAACACCCGTCTTCTTTCTCCGATATGGGTATTCCAGATTCGGTAGGACTGGTTGCTATGGGTTCGCCGGGACTGGCTGCTATGGGGCTCGGATTCAGCGTTGTCAGTGCCACAATAGGAACCATCACCGGCGCTGCTGAATATATGGCTGAAGGCTCCCAAAAAGTCTATATCAACAGCCAGCCGGCGGTACGCAGCAATGACCGCAGTACCTGCGAAGCCAAAGTTACTGATAACTGCGAAGGTAGTAAGAAAGTCTCTAACAATGTACGTATCGGTGGTAAATCTGTTGTTGTCCGCGAAATCAAAAGCGGCAAATACCCGATTGCGCAGATAGCCACTATTGCGACACTAGTGTTAGCCCCAGGAAAATTTTTGGCAAAACTAGGTCGATTTTCAAAGTGTGCTTTTCAAGCAGCTATTATTGGCTTTGGCGTCTCAAAAGCGTTGGGAGCTATCGAAGGTAAACCGGTTCATCTGCCAACTGGTGCCAAACTCCTGTTCGGCCCCGAAGAGCTCGACTTCTCCCTGCCGGCTCACCTGCCCTTCGAATGGCAGCGTTTCTATAGCAGCGTCGACACCCGCACCCACAACATGTTCGGTGCCGGCTGGAGTGTTGACTATGAAATCGAAATGGAAATCGACCCACAGCCCGACGGTTCCTGTGCCGCCGTCTATATCAACGAAGAAGGGCGGCGTATCGAAATCGAACCCATCCAGCCAAGTAAAGGCATACGCGGTCTTAACGAGAATTTATCCGTCCGCCGCGGCGAACAGGACCGCTGGGTAATTGAAGATGACAACGGCTTCTACCGTCTGTTCGAACCTGATCCCAACAACCCAAAACGTCTGCTGCTGAGCATGCTGCAGGACCGTAACGACAACCAGTTACTTATCTACCGCGATTCCCATAGCCGCATCGTCGAAATTGCCGATAACGACA
>NZ_JACFSH010000007.1:0-64146 GCF_016100525.1 Snodgrassella sp. W6238H11
ACTATTCCTTTCGGTAACAACACCTACATCACCACTCCAATATACAGTCCTTTTTACACCATTAACCATTGAACTGGTTTTTGTTCCATTTTGTATAGTGTGCTCTACAATATTAGGAGAAATGTTACAACCAGCTCCAACTGTACCGGCAGGGAACCCTAACCATGATGGTTCCATCCTATCAACTGCATGTTGTGAATATAATCTGTTTCCAATCGACGCATATTGCTTACCGTCAATAGTCTTTTTGGGTAGTTTTGCTAAGAATTCCATTCCAGAGAATTACCATTCATTCCCTTTCCTGCTTTACCACCGGTCAGTTAGTCATCATTGATTTACAGCCGGGGCTGTTGATTATCAGGATTGAGAGACTGAGATAAGAGGTAAAACAAAATCCCCACGGGTAAGGTGGGGATTATTCATTAATAGATGGTTTCACACTGTATGCTAGACAGTTTTATATTTCTCAAAAAAGCACTCATTTTTTTTAGATACCAATTAAAATCTGGAATATCTTCCCCAGATAAATACTGACGATTTATTGACAGTGACATAGATAAATAGTTAGGGTAAATTAATAAATTACCCCCTGATTCATTATCATAAACCATCACTATACCAACTTTATCCATAATATTATGAGAGTTTATAAACTCGTCTAAATTGAACAGATTCATGTCTGTATTCAACCAGTCATAATCTTCGATATCATTTGACGATAGATAAGTAACCATATTTTGATAATAAATATTCCAGCCACTATTTATCAGGCACTTTAATATCTCTTTAGGAGAATATTCTTGTGCAAAATTTATATCTATGCTGACTTGCATTCCCATATTAATATTCCTTAAAAGGTATGTTCTTTGATGTTAACCAGTCTTTAACATGCTGAGGGATAGGTGTATTAGAATGCACTTCAAAAGACGCACCATTTTGCTTGGCAATACTCGCATGAGATCCCACATCAGATTTGAATTTTTCAAATCCTTTACTACCTGCCTGAGCATGATCTTGCCAATAACGCCCTGATTTAGCTTCATACCAGATTGAATTATTTGGGCCATAAGCGCCATCAAACTCTCGTCCCTGATTTTTAAAGCTACCTTTACCACCTAAAGTTTGATGCAAATAATTTTCAAAATCCTTACCGATAAATCCTTGTGCACTTGTCGTCCCCTTTCCAGTATTAGTGTTGCTCTACATCCATCGCCCGACTGTTTCAGTTTTTCCCTATATGTATCAGGTGGTTGCAACACCTTTCCCTTAGCTCACTATTCTATCGTATTTTTTTGCCCCGACATGCTTTTTTCGCCGTTTTGCAACTCGCTTTGAGGGACTTTTCGATAACGCGTCCGTGACTCGCAGCTTGTCTGTGAGTCACGGACGGGTTGACCGAGAGCGCGAACCGGGTCAAGGTTCGCAAGTGATGATTTAGCGGGGAGCCCCTTTTAAGGGGCGGATGAGCAGGCAGATAGCGAGCACGGTAAGGAGCAAGGAACAACGTGACTGCAACCCGCGCACAGCGTTGGATGACTGAGGGTTGGGCCGGGGTGTAAAGCTTTTTAGCGAAGGCCTGCGGCCAACCTGCCTTATTGGTGTTGACCTTGGAGCTGCAGGGATGCGGCGATGGCGGCGTTGATGTGGATGACTGCTGCCAACGGCAGAGCGAGCTTGCGAGCTGTGCGCCACTCCGCGCTAAGGTGCCGATTGTGGGGGCGCAAGACATAATGTGGATTATACGAACACGAGCAGCCCACTGAGCGGTTTTACACCGTAGGTTACACGCCTAACGGCGGGTTTCGCAATCCCAGACCCCAGCTCACCATTAAAGGTAGATGGCTGGAGCAGCTTGGCTTTACCACCGGTCAGCCAGTCATCATTAAAGTTGAGCAGAATAAGTTGATTATTGAACTTGCGATACAGATCTAAGATATTAAAAAAGCTCCCTGATTTATCAGGGAGCTTTTAAGTTATTACTACCCTAATTCAGTTATGCTTGCTGAGCCGATTTTTATTTCTTTTGGTAATGTATAAACTACTTCTTTATTTTGGGCTTGTTTGCGATATTTAATTTTCATTAATCCATACTTGTTCAACCCAATCTGAAAGATCTTCCCAAGTATCATTACTATAGCCATCTAACGTCCAATATCGTACTGTATCATTTGGTGTTAAACAATAATAACTTCCATTATCTTCACATATTGGTAACCAGTCTTCTGGTAGACCTTGCTCCCTAGCTTCATTAAGCACTGTCGATAATTCAGATGGATATTTTTTATCTCTTGTTACTAGTAATAATTCTATTGTACCGTAGAAAATATTGCCGGCTTCTTTGAGAAGCTTTCTATATTCAGTTGAAAAGCTGAAATTAATATTTTTTTCATAATCATCAAGCAAGTTATCATCAGGAAGAGGGACATTTATTACCTCTCCATTTGATAACTCTTTTAACTGATTAATAACTTTATCCAATTTATTCATTAGTATCCTCTCTTATTTGACGTATTAAGCAAGTAACGCAGCAGTAACAGGCGGCAACCTGCTACCACTGCTAACCAAAACTAACCTTACAGGAGTTAACTATGGCTAAGGCACTGCAACCCACCGAACGATTTTACATCATTGGTTAACACCCCAAGCCATAGGACCCAACCCCAGACCGCAACTACCTATTAAAGGCTGCTGGCTAGAAGCCTTTGGCTTTACCACTGGTCAGTCATTCATCATCGATGCGCAACATGGGCTGTTTATTATCAGGATTGAGGGGCTGAGCTAAAAGGTAAAATAATATCCTCGCGAGTTAAGGCGGGGATTGCTATACAACAGGCTAGGATCTTATATTTAACTGTGATTGATATATATAGCAACAGGTTTTGCCGGCACGGTAATTTCCCACCCCATGATGAGTAATATTGCCATAGCCATTTCTCTCATATTCTGCCACTCAGCACATTGACAAAGCGCATCGTTGTTCCAGTATTGGATGTTAGGTGCTCCACTTATAGATAACATATAATCATCTAACTGTTTAATTGCCAATTTTTGCTCAGACGTGAAAGAAGATGCGACCAAAGGATTGTTTAATTCATCTAAAGCCATTTCCCACTCAACAGCCAGCTCGTCTGCAACATTCACAAAATCAGGAAATAAACTTATCTGTACTTCACAAGGCTGCGCTATCGCCTGAGTTATCCATTTAATCTTATTCATTTTCTATTCCTTTGGTTTATTAATAATTGTCGCTTTCTCTCCTGCACTTAGCTTGTATGTATTTGAATCGACAACCTTTACCGTATCTTGTGTTTTATTCTGTCATATACAAATTCAATATGATTTTATTTACTTCATCAGAGGTCTTTAAATATTTTTTTCAACCTGAATCCTGAACTGATCTGTTTTACATACATCATATTTTCTTTGATAATCATCCGCACTTTGTACACTTGTTTTTTAGTTTTCATTTAATATTTTTTCCTGAGTGTTAAATTTACTTTCCCCCATGCTGTTACGAAGCGCATTATTTCTTCCTGCTGCCCTACTACATGCGCTACCAGATGCGCTGTTCTGCCTTCAGCATCTTTTTCTTTAAAGTACTGCCTATCTGATATGAAACTATCGGGCTGGTTGTGACTGCCATTATCCCTCCTATGCTGTTGGTCGGGGCAGACCGACCTGCTCCTATCGCAGTTAACAGTAATCCGCCTGCATTCCACTGCGACAGTTCTTATTCATATTTTTCACGTTCTTCCGGATTTAATGCTTCATTTTTCAGTTTTTCTTTGGAGGGCATCTTTTTTACTGTTTATCATAGCAGAGGTTGTCTGCATGTTATTGCTGAGACCCTGACTGATTTCACGCTGTAAGTCGAGTTCTTTCTGTACTTTGTCTTTATCAAAGTTGTTATTTAGGTAGCCGGCTTTATCGGCATAGTCGTCACTGGTGATACCGGTATGGATAGCTGCAATTGTTTGGGCAGCCGTTTTACCGGTTTTTTGCTGCTGCGCTGTTTCATCAGTGATGATGATATTTCCGGTATTAATACCGCTATGGGTAGTACTGGCTGGTATAGTCACAATCGTGACCAAAACCTATTAATTGTTTACGCCAACACTACCCTGATAAAATTGCCACTATTGGAATCAACGCATTTACTAATTTAATTTCGGTTTCTGTCCTACTTATATTTAAATTATTACTCTTATGATAATAAGCTAAATTAAAATAATTTGAACCAATTACCCTATCGATATATGATAAATATATTATTTAGTATTACCGAGTTTTTACATTTATCCATTTCTATATATCTTTATTTATCAAAACAATCAACTTTATAGATTAATCTATCATTATCAGGCTCAGGAGCTTTTTTAGTCAATAAAATACATTTTTCCGGGTAGCTGATATGTTCAGGATGATAGGAATAAAACCATCCATCTTTTCGAAAATTACTCCATGTTAATTCCAAAAATATGTAATCCGTTTCTGTATCTTGCTCCGTTAAAAATTTTCCTTTCTCAGATTTCACATCAGCTTCCTCAGGCTTTACATTGATTTTGTGTTGTATATGTGTACATCCATTAAATAAAATACATAAAATAATAATTAAAAAATTTTTGTTCATAGAATTTCTCAAGGATATCCAAAATAATCATTAGAGTTTTGTATATCATATATTATAAACTTTCCATTCACTTTATTTGGTTTTATTATCTGCAGTTAAATCTTTTGATTCCTTCCCATGCAGCCATTTCGATACTACCGGTGCAAGAGCTTATATTCCTGCTATTCCTCCTATGCTGTTAGTTCAGGAGGACTGATATGCTCCTATTAAATTTAATAGTTTTAATAAATGATTAAATTTAACCATTATTAATATATGACAATACAATTTGAATTGCCTAGTTGACAAAATAAATTTTTAGATAATTCTTTATTATATCCTAAGCAAGACCATATAAACTGATAATGAATAATACATGTTAAAAGATCTGCATCCTCCGGCAACGGTAACGATAAGTATTTATTAAACATTTTAGCACCACATTCATCAGATTCTTTTTCTGTGAATATACTTTTCGGAGATTGATGGCTTATTCCTGTTTTATGTTTAAACCATGTCAGCCAATTATACTTTCCTTTCATATAAATATTTGAAATATCAAAAAGATAAGCACTATCGTACTCAAGTATATTTCTTTTTAATCCAGATTCACTTATTTTCTTTTCTTTTCTATAAATCTTAGGAATTAGATTATATATATATCAACAACTTGATCATAACTATAATCAGTTACTTTATCAAAATAATCAGTATAGTTTTTATACTCATCAGACGTGCACTTTCCTGTATAAAAACACTGGTCATATTTCTCCAATTGACAAAAAAATTTCTTTTGTTCTCTTATATCAAAATCTTCGGCCTGTACTGGCCTTTCCGCTATAAAAACCAGTACAAATATCAAAAATATACTTTTAAAATAATTAAACATTAGATTCTTTTGTTTTATTTCACAGGTTGTCCATTTATCATTCTGAAATGTGCTTTATACGTTATAGGATTTCCCTGAGGATCAAAACTATTAACCCAGATATCATAATAACCATTAGCATCAGGTTTTAATGTTGTCTCTTGAGGAATACACCGATTAAAATACGTCTATTCTATGACATTCCACTACTTAATTATCTGTATTGAGTGTATTTTTATCAAAACTGTTTGTAAATTATACAGTTTTAGCAAAAAAATTTTATGACAGAAAACAGTACAGCTTCGCTATGGCTTATGATGAATATCATTTCCTATTATTACCATTTAATCTCACATTCTTTTCCTGATTGACAGAACAAATTTTTCATTAAGATTTTGTCATCTGGTTGGCACCATGGGTCATTAATTCGATAATTAAAAAAGCAGGTTTCTACATCAGCATCTTCTGGCAACGGTAAAGATAAATATTTTCCAAACATTTTTACTCCGCAAGCACCCTTATTCTTTAAAAATATATCTTTAGGTTTTTTATAACTTATTCCAGTATTATTTTTATACCATGATAACCATTTATATTTTAAATCAATATATGCGTAGGCTAAACTACTTACAAAAGTACCATCATAAATTATGTAGTGTGGAAAGTTTTCACTCAGTTCATCATTACCTGCCCATTCATATATTTTAGGAAGTTTATCATATAAAGATTTAGCATTTTGATTGATATCACCGGTAATTTTTATAAAATAATCCGTATAATTTACATAGTCTTTATAATCACACTTTCCTGTATAAAAGCATTGATCATACTGCTCAAGTTTACAAAAAAATTCCTGTTGTTCTTTTATACTAATTTGTTTTGCAAATATTGACCTGTTAAAAACCATTAACAATATAATTAAAAACAATTTTTTTGACTGTATTAACATTATTTTTACTTTTTAAGGTAATATTTTTCCATTTTTCAATCTGAATCGCATTGGACCAGTCTGATCTTTAATAGTAGCCTTTATATCATAATAACCATTAGCATCAGGTAACATTATTGTCTCTCCTGAAATATACTGATTTCCTTTTTTTCTTCAACAACACCAACAACTTGATTATTTGTTTTTCTATATAGCGTATCAAAATGCTTTCTTGAATTTTTGTCGTAAATACAGCCTTGTAATTAATCTTTTAATGCTAATATTATAAAATTAAATACAGGGCTGATATATCAGGCTAGCAACACTTACATGACTCTTTTACCTTTTGCTCTTCGTTCTTCATCATGTTTTTTTTTCTGCATTGAGGCATAAGATTCATATGTGGGTGTGCCACGATCTTCCATACACCTAATAAACATAGCTTGATTGACAACACCATTTGGATAACCGTCCCTTGCAACCCGGTTTTCTGGCTTAGATGCTAAATCTGAACAATATTTGTCATTATGCTTTCTCAGCTCTTGCATTTGCGGCGATTCAGAATTGTAATATTGCTCTCTATCTTTTTGTGCTTCTTTATTCGCATATCTTTCAACATAATAGCCATTATACCAGTCGGATATACTGCAGCCGCTCAGGAATATGCCAATACCGGTCAGAATGAGTAAACGGATTTTAGCAGTTCGGATCTGCATAATATTTCTTTCCTTCAAATTCAAAATAGCATTTGCCATGGATTTCATGAATCGGTATCTGGGTGGTGCCAATGACTTTATGCAGTAAGCTATTTTCTTGTATTTTTGAGTACAATAAAAACTCTTATATATTATTTTATTTCAGTTGCACCTGTATGCGAAAGACATCTTACAGATATCAATACAGCCCTGTGTTCAATTTTCTAATAGTACTATTATCAAATTAAACACAGGGCTGATATATCAGACTAGTAACACTTACATGACTCTTTTACCTTTCGCTCTTAGCTCTTCATCATGTTTTTTTTTCTGCATTGACGCCCAGGCTCCATATGTTGGTGTTCCTCGATTCTTCATACAAATTTCAAACATACCTTGATTCCATACTCCATTTGGATAACCGGCTCTTGCAACCCGGTTTTCTGGCTTATTTGCTAAATCTGAACAATATGTTTGATTCTGCTTTCTCAACTCTTGCATTTGTGGCGATTCTGAATTGTAATAATTATTTTCATCCCTTTGTGACCGAGAAATTGCTGATCTTTCAGCATAATAACCATTGTACCAGTCGGATATACTGCAGCCACTCAGGAATATGCCGATACCTGTCAGGATGAGTAAACGGATTTTAGCGGTTCGGATCTGCATAATATTTCTTTCCTTCAAATTCAAAATAGCGTTTGCCATGGATTTCATGAATCGGTATCTGTGTGGTGCCGATGACTTTTTGCAGTAGACTATTTTCTTGTATTTTTCAGTACAACGAAAACACTTACCTATTTATTTGAATTGCACCAATATGCGAAAGGCATCTTTCAGATATCAATACAGCCCTGTGTTCAATTTTCTAATATTACTATTATCAAATTAAACACAGGGCTAATATATCAGGCTAGCAACACTTACATGACTCTTTTACCCTTCGCTCTTAGCTCTTCATCATGTTTTTTTTTCTGCATTCCAGCCCAGGTTCCATACGTTGGTGTTCCTCTGTCTTCCATACAATTTACATACATACCTTGATTCCATACTCCATTTGGATAACCATCTCTTGCAACCCGGTTTTCCGGCTTTTCTGACAAGTCTCCACAATATTTATCATTTTGTTTTCTCAGCTCTTGCATTTCTGGCGATTCTGAATTGTAATATTGCTCTCTATCTTTTTGTGCTTCTTTATTCGCATATCTTTCAACATAATAGCCATTATACCAGTCGGATATACTGCAGCCGCTCAGGAATATGCCGATACCGGTCAGAATGAGTAAACGGATTTTAACGATTTGGTTCTGCATAATATTTCTTTCCTTCAAATTCAAAATAGCGTTTGCCATGGATTTCATGAATCGGTACCTGTGTGGTGCTGATTACTTTATGCGGTAAGGCTATTTACTTGTATTTTTGAGTACAATAAAAACTCTTATACATTATTTTATTTCAGTTGCACTAGTATGCAAAAATCATATTTAAAATATCAATACAGCCCTGTGTTCAATTTTCTAATATTACTATTATCAAATTAAATACAGGGCTGATATATCAGGCTAACAACACTTACATGACTCTTTTACCTTTTGCTCTTCGCTCTTCATCATGTTTTTTTTTGCTGCATTCCCGCCCAGGTTTCATATGTTGGTGTCCCTCTGTCTTCCATACAATTTTCAAACATACCTTGATTCCATACTCCATTTGGATAGCCGGCTCTTACAACCCGGTTTTCCGGCTTTTTTGCTAAATCTAAACAATATGTTTGATTTTGCTTTCTCAGCTCTTGCATTTCTGGCGATTCAGAATTGTAGTAATTATCTCTTTTTTTCTGTCCTTTTTTAATCGCGGATCTTTCAACATAATAGCCATTGTACCAGTCGGATATGCTGCAGCCAGTCAGGAATATGCCGATACCGGTCAGAATAAGTAAGCGGATTTTAGCGGTTCGGATCTGCATAATATTTCTTTCCTTCAAATTCAAAATAGCGTTTGCCATGGATTTCATGAATCGGTATCTGTGTGGTGCTGATTACTTTATGAGGTAAGGCTATTTTCTTGTATTTTTGAGTACAATAAAAACTCTTATATATTATTTTATTTCAGTTTTACTAGTATGCGAAAGACATCTTACCGATATCAATACAGCCCTGTGTTCAATTTTCTAATATATTACTATTATCAAATTAAATACAGGGCTGATATATCAGGCAACTAACACTTACATGACTCTTTTACCTTTTGCTCTTAGCTCTTCATCACGTTTTTTTTTTCTGCATTCCCGCCCAGGTTTCATATGTTGGTGTTCCTCTGTCTTCCATACAATTTTCAAACATACCTTGATTCCATACTCCATTTGGATAACCGGCTCTTGCAACCCGGTTTTCTGGCTTATGTGCTAAATCTAAACAATATGTTTGATTCTGCTTTCTCAACTTTTGCATTTCTGGCGATTCTGAATTGTAATAATTATTTTCATCCCTTTGTGATTGGGAAATTGCTGATCTTTCAGCATAATAGCCATTGTACCAGTCGGATATGCTGCAGCCATTCAGAAATATTCCGATACTTGTCAGAATAAGTAAACGGATTTTAACGATTCGGTTCTGCATAATATTTCTTTCCTTCAAATTCAAAATAGCGTTTGCCATGGATTTCATGAATCGGTATCTGTGTGGTGCTGATTACTTTATGCGGTAAGGCTATTTTCTTGTATTTTTGAGTACAATAAAAACTCTTATATATTATTTTATTTCAGTTTTACTAGTATGCGAAAGACATCTTAACGATATCAATACAGCCCTGTGTTCAATTTTCTAATATTACTATTATCAAATTAAACACAGGGCTAATATATCAGGCTAGCAACACTTACATGACTCTTTTACCTTTTGCTCTTAGCTCTTCATCATGTTTTTTTTTCTGCATTGACGCCCAGGCTCCATATGTTGGTGTCCCTCGATTCTTCATACAAATTTCAAACATAGGTTGATTCCATACTCGATTTGGATAACCGGCTCTTGCAACCCGGTTTTCCGGCTTATGTGCTAAATCAGAACAATATTTGTCATTTTGTTTTCTCAGCTCTTGCTTTTCCGGCGATTCAGAATTGTAGTAATTATCTCTATCTTTCTGTGCTCCTTTAACCGCTGATCTTTCAACATAGTAGCCATTGTACCAGTCTGATATACTACAGCCAGTCAGGAATATACCGATACCGGTCAGAATAAGTAAGCGGATTTTAGCGGTTCGGATCTGCATAATATTTCTTTCCTACCAATTTATACTAATATTTATCATGATAATATCAAATGAAATAGTTATTGGTTTTATCAATTATATCAATGCATTCATTACCTTATTTTATATAGATTTCAAACAAGTACCCGCCACTCTCACTTTTACTTCTTTCCCAAAGTTTATTTCTATTATGAAATAAACCAATAATGATAATGTCATTGTTATAATTAATGCTTATCCAAATTTATTATTTCTTAAAACGTTTTATATAATCTCTGTAATAGGGATTTTCTACGGGATGATCAGTATAATTTCCATTCGCATCAATATAGCGTCCACGTTCATCTACCAAATATTGTGCAGGTGGCTCAGCATACCAGCCAGAAGGATATACTACTACCCGACTACCCTCATATCCGTTTAATGCTAGCAGTTTCTCAAATCGTGAAGCATCTGTACTACATCCACATAATATACACAATATAATAAATCCAACTAAGCTAAATTTCTTAATATTACTTGCCACTTTATACTCCATTTTTGTCTATTTAAAAATTGTCTGAGACTAATAAACTTTCTTCTCATACATGCTATTGAGGCAGGTGTATAAACGTTAATCAACCTCTCATTTTCAGCTTAATCATTGCTGCTAATGTCCAGCTTGACGCGTTTTAGAAACTTATAGCTGAGTCCATTCAATTATCCAAGCACAAATTCATATTTATCAGGAATATAAATCTAATATGGCACTCAACAATTTTTAAAAACCTTTTCTCTTCATACATTCTGTTGTTGCAGGTATATAAACGTTAGTCATCCATTCCTCCCATACTTCAGAATGTACAGGAGCATTTGATTTAGGCACAGTTAATTGAAGCTCATCAAAACATTCGTTCATAGCTTTGTTTTCTGCTGGTGATGTCCAGCCCGGACCATTCCAGAATCTTATAGCTGCCTCCATGCAACCCTCCAAGCACAAACATATACTTAACAGGAATATAATTTTAATGTGGTGTCTCATGATAATGCACTCCTTCCTGAGGTTTAGTTGACCTTACCAGAATAGGCTAGTTTCTTTTATTTCAGTTGCACTAGTATGCAAAAATCATCTTTTAGATATCGATACAGCCCTGAATTCACTCTTTTAATATTACTATTATAAAATTCAGCTCAAGGCTAATTTATCAGATTACAAAATCATAAGCTGTTAATGTCCAGCTTGAACCATTTATAGAAACATTTTTTAAAAACCTTTTCTCTTCATACATTCTATTCTTGCAGGTCCATAAACGTTAGCCATCCATTCATTCCTTGCTTCAGAACCTTGAGGGTCATTTGGGTCAGGCAAAGTTAATTCAAGCTCTTCGAAACATTCATGATCAGCTTTATTTCTTGCTGGTGATGACCAGCCCGGACCATTCCAGAATCTTATAGCTGCTTCCATACAACCCTCCAAGCACAAACACATACTTAACAGGAATATAATTTTAATGTGGTGTCTCATGATAATGCACTCCTTCCTGAGGTTTAGTTGGTCTTACCAGAATAGGCTAGTTTCTTTTATTTCAGTTGCACTAGTATGCAAAAATCATCTTTTAGATATCAATACAGCCCTGTGTTCAATTTTCTAATATATTACTATTATCAAATTAAATACAGGGCTGATATATCAGGCAACTAATACTTACATGACTCTTTTACCTTTTGCTCTTTGCTCTTCATCATGTTTTCTTTGTAGTACTCCACCATAGGATTCATAAGTTGGTGTACCTCTTTCTATCATACATCTACTAAACATAGCTTGATTCCATACTCCATTTGGATAACCGGCTCTTGCAACCCGGTTTTCCGGCTTATTTGCTAAATCTAAACAATATGTTTGATTTTGCTTTCTTCGCTCTTGCATTTCTGGTGATTCAGAATTGTAATATTTTTCTCTATCTTTTTGTGCTTCTTTAATCGCATATCTTTCAACATAGTAGCCATTGTACCAGTCGGAGATACTGCAGCCACTCAGGAATATGCCGATACCTGTCAGGATGAGTAAACGGATTTTAGCGGTTCGGATCTGCATAATATTTCTTTCCTTCAAATTCAAAATAACGTCTGCCATTGATTTCATGAATCGGTATTTGTGTGGTGCCGATGACTTTTTGCGTTCTCCGATTGATTGTTGTCATGTTTCCCTGCCGGTCTACCAGACGGATATTTCCATCTTCGCCGATTACATATGCCTGAGCAAGGGTCGGATTAGGGTATAGACCATTTTCATCTTGATTAGGTTTGACTACAGTTTTTTCAATTTTATCAAATTCGGGATTTAGAATAGGTTTATTAGTGTTTTTATCAATATAATCTCGACCAAAAGGGTCTGTCAAATAGGGTTCAAGATAATAAGCACCGTTATAACTGCTGTGACTGTAGCATGCGCCCAGGGGATTGCCCTTACACTCTCCTGCTGTAGCAGGATTGAGACCTACCAGCCTGCCGACAAAGTCGGTATTGTGATTAGCCATGAAAAAGCTACTACTGATACCATACTCATCCACATAGCCGTTTTTGCTCAGCATTTTGAAATAACCCGGCGCATGTGCTGCCGGCCCGAGAAATTTGGTTTTTTCTATAGGAATACCGGTTATGCCTAATACATTCTGCAGATAAGCCAGGCTGACTTTTTCGGTCATTGAGCCTCGGCTATGATCATTGGTATCAATCAATGTATTGGTTTTTTTGGCCAGCATTTTTAATTCAGCATTGGTTTTTTCTGCATTGGTTAAGGGCAGCCGGCCTCCCAGCCTCTCGTTAAGTTTATCGTAAAAAGTATAACCACCTACCTCACCCAGCCCGGGGATAACCTCTACAACAGGATTATTGACTACAACATACAATTTACCATTAGCCGCTGCTTCCGGATTTTGTTTTACTGCATTTCTAAAGGCGGCTTCTTCGTTGTTGTAAATTCCCGGATTTGAGATTTTTACTATTGTGCCATCCATGATTTCGTTGTAATCAAAGATCTGGATCGCTTTTCCGTCAAACGGAGCGCCTTTATTTTTTTCATTACTTAATTTACTTTCTTGAAGATCTGCAATTGCATCATTAACGTTATTTATGTCTTTACACTGATACTTTGCAGCCTGATCCGAACAGGTAACTTTGTAAACTTGTCCGGCGGGTTATGTGCCTTGCGGCATTCTTGGCATAGTCAGCATGCAGGCCTACGGTTTCCAGGACAGCTGTACCTATATCGCCGGCCCATAATATACCCAGTGCAGTATCAAGATAGGCTATATTCTGCTCCATCCTGCGAGCTTCTTCTTCTAATTGTATGCTTTTTTCGGTTCTGTAGCCGCCATGTTTAAAGCGTTCTATTTGAGCTTCTTCATATTTTTTGCGCGCTTTTTCAAGCAGTTCTTTTTTCAGTTCCTGCCGGCTCTGATCAAATTCCTGACTAACCTCGCGTTGCAGATCCAGTTTTTTCTATACCATGTCTTTATCAAAGTTATTATGCAGATATCCGGCCTAGCATAATCTTCGCTGCTGATATCAGTATGGATGGCTGCTAGGTTTTAAAATCCCATACTTTAATCAATACGATTAATTACATTATTCAATAAATAATTATTTTTATTGAGTATTACTGATGCTTTTGATTTTAATAAATACATGCATAACTAGGATACTGCCATATAACAGCATATCTTTGAAGCGGTATTTCAGTTACTGTTGGATCTCTTTCATAATCATCCAAATTAGAAGTAATAATCATCTCTTCTCCGCGACAGTTATGTTCAAAACCTAGTTTTGTACTATTTTTATCAATAGTAGTAGCAACTTTTCCTATAATCGAATAATTTTATACCATTTGTTATATATATCTAGTCTGGTCAGACCTAGCCCTCCAATTCAACGACCATGAATGGTCGTTAAATTGGAGGATCTCAGATTTTTTGCTGGTATGCTCATAACCATAACAATAGAGTAAGGTAAATTATTTATTCAACTTGCTATATAAGTCTGAAAGATAATAATTAGAATCTCTAATAGTTAGGTAGGAATTATTCTTATTATGATATTTTAGTCATTATATTTTTGATAATAGGTTCAACAGATTGTTCTAACTTTTCACTATCTATCGTATAACGATTTAATTCAATTTGATTTTCTGCATCAAATAGCAATTCTCTTAACCATTTTTCTTCTAATGCCAGTATCTGATGCTCAGCTTCATAAATACTAGATTGTATTTCATCCAAACTAATTTTTTTATTTAAATAAGAATTACATTTTTTTAAGATTATTAATAACATCTGGATATATCCAATTCATCAATTTTCACTCCTTCTGAGAATGGTCACTACAATTTTACTATTCCTTTCGGTAACAACACCTACATCACCACTCCAATATACAGTCCTTTTTACACCATTAACCATTGAACTGGTTTTTGTTTCATTTTGTATAGTGTGCTCTACAATATTAGGAGAAATGTTACGACCAGCTCCAACTTTACCCGCAGGGAACCCTAACTCTGGTAGTTGCTTCCTACCAACTGCATGTTGTGAATATAATCTGTTTCCAATCGACGCATATTGCTTACCGTCAATAGTCTTTTGGGGTAGTTTTACCAAGAATTCCATTCCAGAGCATTACCATTCATTCTCTTTCCAGCTTTACCACCGGTTAACCAGTCACCATCAATGCGCAACAGGGATTGTTGATTATCGGGATTGAGGAGCCTATCTAAAATAAAGTAATATAGATCTGTCCTTGATAATATCAACCCTAAGATTAAATCAAAGACAGAATAGTTAATTATCTTATTAATGTTGAAAATTTTGTAAAAACAAAAGGTTGCAATCTTATTTCAACCTTTGTTCTTGTATCCTCTAATACAACTTCGGTCGTTAGGTATTCACCATCAACATCTTTTTCTATCTTAAAGTATTCCACACCCTCCATTAGATTGTGCGCTATTTTTTTCTGTTTAAACTCTATAATTGTTTGTATTCAACCTCCAGTTGCACTAAACGAAAAAAGTATAGACATTTCATTTTGATCAGTATATTTGTATGCAAAGTGTAAATCCTCTGTATTCTGAAAAATAGGTTCTCCCTCAAAAAAAGCTAACAAATCTATTTCATCTGGAAAAGATTGAATAAACATTTATTTTTTTCCTTCTTTTGGAATTGTTGTTACAAATCTACGCGAACCATCTGGCATAATTTTAAATGACGTTTGTAATACAGCGCCTTTACCTGATGGACCCATTAAGAAAGATTCTCTAATTTCAAAACACTGAGAACCTTTTTTGTAATTATTAATAACATTACCTCTTGTATTTACTGTTTTATTAAAGTGTTCAATTAAAATAGCTGTACTGGATTCATTAGTCTGTAGCCCAAGCCGTTTCATCATTTGGGATAATTGAGTTGAACGAGCAGTATTATGATCTCCGCTATTTACTTTGCCATAAAGATAATCAAATTTTTTGGATCTATTTCAAGCTTCGTCCCCTTTCTAGCATTAGATACTGGAAGGCGCACAAGACCAAGCTACCAAGTCAAGATTAAAAGACCATGAGTTTTTAAACCTGTTTCAAAAGATTGAGAAGCTACCAGAAGAAAACAAACCGTGATTAAGATATTTTTAGAAGCCTTTTTAACCAAGACTCAGATTAAATTACTGGCTAAATAAGAATAATAAAACAATAAGTAAGCAGCAATAATAGGCGGCAACCTGCTACCACTGCTAACCAAAACCAACTTCACAGGAGTTAATTATGGCTAAGGCACAGTCTAAGCTAAAATCAACCACATGCAAAGAACCTGCACCGCACCCCACTGAGCGCTTTTATACCGTGGGTTACACGCCTAACGGCGGGTTCAGCAACCCCAGACCGCAACTGACCATCAAGGGGCGCTGGCTGGAGCAGATAGGCTTTTATGCCGGTCAATCGGTCATCATTAAGCCGGTCAATCGGTCATCATTAAAGTAGAGCAGGATAAGTTAATTATTGAACTTGCGATGCAGGTCTAAAAAGCAATAAAAGCTCCCCGCTGGTTAAGGCGGGGGAGCTTTTTAATTTAGTTTTTTCAACTCTTGCTCAATTTGCTCAATAAGTTGTTTATCATTTAATTCATATTCTTCTTTATCAGAATCTGGATTATAAAGATCGGCTAGACAAAAAATAGTTGATAAACATTCGCTAACACTGTCTTCATCTTTGAGAAGTAAACCGTTATCTCGCTCTATTCGATAGAGCTCAATGTAAGCCTCAGCAAAAACTTGAGCTGTTATTCTTCCATTAACAAACGATTTAGCAAATTCTAATGCTATAAGGCTCATCGTAATACTCCATTTTTCATATAATTATCATACTGTGCGGTTCCTGGCGTAAGCTTAAATCCTGTAACAAAATTACCAGAGCTATCAAGAACAACTGCATTATTAGTACTTGAGTTAAAAAATACTTTTGAGTCTTTTACAAAGCCATAAGTACCTTGGGGTTTGGTTGCCGAGTCTCCCATATGATTTTTGATTGCAGTTTCATATTGACCAAGAGTTTCCGGGTTTTTCTTTGTTGTTGTTATTCCAAAATCAGCCGCATGCTTAAACTTCTTATCTAGTTGCTTTTGCGTTATTCCCGTTAATTCACCGGCAAGAGAATTTGCACTCGTTCCCTTTCCAGCATTCCCCAAGCCTTTCTCATTTACTACATGCTCATCAAAAATTACTTTTTTTATTCGCTTGTTGAATGCTGTTAGTTATCAAACTTGAGATAAAAGTATAGACATCAAAGTAAGATCCTAACAGGATTCAGATGAGGACTTTACTATTACCTCTAAATTTAAAAATAAAAAAATAGACCTGTTTTATATTTTATTGCATTATCAACTTGAGTTAATAATTGAATCAACGCTTCGCTATTATTTGATACTATTGAATTTTGAATAATACTTTTAGCCTTAATAAGCTTATCAAGATCGATTATCTTTTCATCTTCATAATCATCAATATTTATATCTAATTCATTATTAAGTTGATTAATAACATTACTCTCTAAGAGATTTTTATAATTATCTTCATCAAGAATTAATTCAATCAAATCACCATCCACACAATTATCTAAATCTAGGCGTTCCATTGCACTTTTATTTACTGGAACGGATATATTTTTCATACTATTTATTCCTTTTTATATTAAAATGAGTTGCCTCATTATATTCACCTTGACTTCGGCCAGCTTCTTTTCCATTCTCTAATAATTTGTTGTTAGGAATATTACCATTCAAATCCAAATAAGCTCTTTTTCCCGAAATATTAGGGTTATAAATTCGGAAGTAGTTTCCAGACAAATCCTCAACCACCTGTATACCTGTTGTTGGATTAGTATAAATTCTTTTTCCTTTTTCAGTTGTAGTTATTATTGGATTTGAGCCTGCAAACTCATTAATAGCCTTATCAAGACTTGCTGTAGCCCAATTACTTGAATATTGTTCTGCTCTAGCCGCACCGCCAGTTAGTTTTTCAGTATTTGTAACACCAGTCCCCTTTCCAGCATTCGATTTCCTGAAAACTGGTTAATCTGACCTATGCGGTGATACTCTGACCACTTTGTTGATGGTTGATGTATTGAGACAAACATATCTTATGATGGAAATTATAACTACTGTCACCCATACGTATTATTTTGTCTCCTGCTACGGCTAACTCTCTGCCCACATGAGTAAGACCATCGTCAGAAGTAGATATATCGCCCTTCGTCTGAATGGGTTTGTTCAAGAGGTTTAATGTAGAGCAAATTACTAACTGATTCAATATGGGATTTTTAATTAAAAAAATCATACTTAGCAAAAAGATGACGGATATCATTAATAACATATTATTTTCTTATATCTTCCTCAGTAACCCAGACAAGCTACACACCCAGTTTTGAAACTGAAACTCATGTTTATTTCTTGTACATTCTAGGAAAATATTAGATCCCAGTAATGTAAAGGGATCTAGTTGCTAGGATTGATATATTACGTCGTAATTATTACCTAATTCTATTTGTAATTTTTCTTGTAAACATTTCCCTTTTTCTTTAAAGGCTATTTCTTCATTAATAGTTTTAAATCCAGATTCTAACGGGTTATCTGAATTCAACGTTTTATCATAGTCATCTGACCACTTATTTAACTCATTTTTGAGAGAATCACTGATTAGTAAGGAATCAGGATCAATATTTCCAACTTCATTATCCGAATCAATCCACAATGGATAACATTCATAATCAGCCATTAATTTTATTTTCTTCATTTACTTACTCCCCGCAGGATTTGCTCCAACAATAAAACCATTACTTCCAGTTGTAACAGCTATTCTTTGTTTTTGTCCATTAATCGTAATTTCATAAATTGGTCGTCCTGTTCCTTTTTCTTATATCCTTTCCATAGTATATTGATATTACTCATTTATAAACTTTCAGCTGACGTAGTTAATTTAAAATATATAATAAAAACAAACATAACAGAACAAGTACAAATAGCTTTTTATTATACTTGTTCTAATACTCTGTTATTTACATTTAAAGAGCTTATTTAATTCTTCTAATTTTTCTATCATAATTGCTGCTGCTTAACACTTCCAAAACAAAAGGTAAATCCAGAACCTATTTTACCTTTTATTTTTGGCAATTAATTGTTTATAGGTCGTGTAGTAGCAACTTTTCCTATAACCAAATAACTTTATACCATTTGTTATATACACCTAGTCTGGTCAGACCTAGCCCTCCAATTCAACTGACCATGAATGGTCATTGATTGGAGGAGCTCAGATTTTATGCTGGTATGCTCATAACCATAACAATAAAGTAGGGTAAATTATTTATTCAACTTGTTATATAAGTCTAAAAGATAATAATTAGAATCTCTAATAGTTAGGTAGGAATCATTCTTATGTAGTTTTGCCAAGAATTCCATTCCAGAGAATTACCATTCATTCCCTTTCCTGCTTTACCACCAGTCAGCCAGTCATCATTGATGTACAGCCGAGGCTGTTGATTATCAGGATTGAGGGGCTGAGCTAAGAGGTAAAACAAAATCCCCACGGGTTAGGTGGGGATTGCTTTAGCTTACCTTGGATAATTTATCTGGTGATAAGGCTAGTATCTCTATTGTTCTACCGTTCTCATCACAGAACTCGACTTCATATGATTCATCGGGTTTAGTATAAACATCTATAATTGCACCTATCATTCCTGATTTCAGATTATACTCAGGAATATCTTCAGTTAAACTTACTGTATCAAAAAGGGAATATTTCATAATATCTTCACTTTACATAGAGTGTTGTTAATCTAGGTATTGATGATCCAGGATCATATATCCAACCAGTTCGAACAGTTGCTGTTTTCCCATTCGGTCCAGTAATTGGCATATCAATAGTAATTCTTTGACCATGATTATCTGCTTTACCTAGAATGGCTGTATTTGTTTTTGCTCCCGATTGTATTTTTGATATTAGATCATTTGCGTTTGATTGGTTATATCCTAAAGCTGACTCAAAAACTTTTGCTTTGTTTCCCCCTACGGGATGCTCGGTATTTAATGCATAAGAAGTAACTTTATTCGGATCAATTACTGCTTTATCTGCATTTGCTAGCTTCCCAGAGTTTCCTGTTTTAATTACAGCCTCTGCATGGGTGTAATTGTTCCAATTCGCTGTTGGTCCTGAAAGTTTATCTTTAGAGGTTATTGTAGCAACATCATCTACAGCACTCGTCCCCTTTCCGGCTTTTGCTTTAGAACCCTGCTTTTGCATCATTACAGAATATCTATTTTTTATCAAACCTATTTCGTCATTGGTTAGTCTCCTTCCTTTTTTCATGCTCAGTGCACGTATAACTGTTTCAACACTAACTCCTGAGTTGAGTAATGTATCAACTTGCTGTTGCATTATACTAACTGACCCTATGTAGCTCCCAGCAATTTGATATTGGAATACTCTTATAGCTATCTGTTCGTCAGAAGCTCCAGAGCGTTTCATTTTTTTGACTAGATTTAACATTGTAATTTGGTTGAAATCTGCATTGCCAATTACGCTCGCTGGTATCCATTCATTTGCATTTAAATCAAATATGCGTGAACCAAACCTACGCTGACTTTCTCCAGCCCCCCTCATCATTTTATTAGCATAGCTTGTCAATAATATTTTGGATTCTTCTTCTGTTATTTGTCCTGTCATATACAAATTCAATATGATTTTATTTGCTTCATCAGAGGCCTTTAAATATTCTTTTTCAACCTGAATCCTGCACTGATCTGTTTTGCATGCATCATATTTTCTTTGATAATCATCCGCACTTTGTACACCTGCTTTTTTCAGTTTTTCATTTAATATTTTTTCCTGAGTGTTAAGTTTACTTTCCCCCTTACTGTTACGAAGTGCATTATTATCAACCGCCGTATGCCCGGCCTGATTCCCCTGTGCCACATCAGCCATACTGCCGCCTACTGCCGCTCCTGTTGCTGCTCCAGCCAACCCTATGATTGATGAAACCGTGGCTTTTTCATCTGCAGTTAAATCTTTTGATTCCTTGCCATACAGCCATTTCGATACTACCGGTGCCAGAGCTTCTGTTCCTGCCGCAGCCAGTCCGCCAGCCAGTGCGTTATTTCCTCCTGCTGCCGCTACTGCTGCTCCTACTACTGCGTGCGCCACCAGATGCGCAGTGCTGCCTTCTGCATCTTTTCCTTTAAAGTACTGTCCTATCTGATATGAAACTATCGGGCTGGCTGTGGCTGCCACTATCCCTCCTATACTGTTAGTCGGGGCGGACAGGCCTGCTCCTATCGCATTTAACAGTAATCCGCCGGCATTCCACTGCGACAGTTCTTTTTCATATTTTTCACGTTCTTCCGGACTCAGTGCTGTATTTTTCAGTTTTTCTTTGAGGGCATCTTTTTTACTGTTTATCATAGCAGAGGCTGTCTGCATGTTATCGCTGAATTCCTGACTGATTTCACGCTGTAAATCCAGCTCTTTCTGTACCTTATCTTTATCAAAGTTATTATGCAGATATCCGGCCTTATCAGCATAATCTTCGCTGCTGATATCAGTATGGATGGCTGCTAGGTTTTAAAATCTTATACCTTAATCAATACGATTAATTACATTATTCAATAAATATTTATTTTTTATTGAGTATTACTGATGCTTTTGATTTTGATAAATACATGCATAACTAGGATATTGCCATACAACAGCATATCTTTGAAGCGGTATTTCAGTTACTGTTGGATCTCTTTCATAATCATAATAATCATCCAAATTAGAAGTAATAATCATCTCTTCTCCGCGACAGTTATGTTCAAAACCTAGTTTTGCACTATTCTTATCAACAGTATTAGAAATTTTTTCTCTATTTTCAAAATCATCATACTTTAGTTTAAATATCACATAAATTGTCGTTGTTGAACCATTTTTAGTTATCATTACTTGTTCTTTATTAAATGAATATGGCTTAAGAATATCTGGTAATTGTTTAATTATTATTGATTCTTTTTCGTTATTATCTATTTCATATCTAGATTTTCCATTCCCCATCCATTTTATATACCCAAAAATTGAAAAGCTACATAATATAAAGATAATATATATAATCCTTTTCTTATATCCTTTCCATAGTATATTGATATTACTCATTTATAAACTTTCAGCAGACGTAGTAATTTAAAATATATAATAAAAACTATTTTAACATTATTACAATAATACATAATTGATTGATCTGTTACACTTCAAAATACTTTTTATTATAAAAACAAACATAACAGAACAAGTATAAATAGCTTTTATTTATACTTGTTCTAATACTCTGTTATTTACATTTAAAGAGCTTATTTAATTCTTCCAATTTTTATCATATTTGCTGCTTGGGCACTACCAGAACGAGAGGAAAATCCGGTACCTACACCCAATTGAATTGTTACTTTACCTGATTTTTCCTTTCCATTTTCTATTGTATTGGGGGTTTTACTCACACCAGAACAAATATAATACCCACAAATATTACCACCAACAGATGTACCTGTTAAAGTATCAGTAATCACTTTACCCAATTTAGCTTGGTCAATACTTTCTAATTTACTTACAATTCTTCCAAAAGATAGGGAAGCACCAACTGATGGTTTTGATACTTCCGTAGTAGGGCCGGAGCTATACCCGAAAAATATATCTCCTGTTACATTATTTACTACTAATTGTGTATTAGAACTTAATCCAAATGCAGATAAATCTATTGAAGCAACCCAAAAATGAATACTGGGATTACTAGCCCATGGTATATCATAATAATTAATAAAACTTGCTGATGGCATTGCAAAATTAGGTTTACTAAAAGAAGCCAATACTTTCGAGGTGATAATTCTTGATTTATCTGCTTCTAATATTAATTTTTTACATCTTTCTAACTGTAAATCTTCAGAACAAGCTGACATTAATTCTACATTTTTTTTCTTACTTTCTGCATACAACTCTTCTTGTGCTTTCTTATAGCACCTTAATTTATGTGCATTATCTCCACCACAAGCAGAAATTTTATTTTTATAGTTTTTCCAGTCTTGAGCTGTTAGATAATTATTATCTACTGCCGTATGCCCGGCCTGATTTCCCTGTGCTACATCAGCCATACTGCCGCCTACTGCCGCTCCTGTTGCTGCTCCGGCCAGCCCTATGATTGATGAAACCGTGGCTTTTTCATCTGCAGTTAAATCTTTTGATTCTTTGCCATACAGCCATTTCGATACTACCGGTGCCAGAGCTTCTGATCCTGCCGCAGCCAGTCCGCCAGCCAGTGCATTATTTCCTCCTGCTGCCGCTACTGCTGCTCCTACTACTGCGTGCGCCACCAGATGCGCAGTGCTGCCTTCTGCATCTTTTCCTTTAAAGTACTGTCCTATCTGATATGAAACTATCGGGCTGGCTGTGGCTGCCACTATCCCTCCTATACTGTTAGTCGGGGCGGACAGGCCTGCTCCTATCGCATTTAACAGTAATCCGCCGGCATTCCACTGCGACAGTTCTTTTTCATATTTTTCACGTTCTTCCGGACTCAGTGCTTCATTTTTCAGTTTTTCTTTAAGGGCATCTTTTTTACTATTTATCATAGCAGAGGCTGTCTGCATGTTATCGCTGAATTCCTGACTGATTTCACGCTGTAAATCCAGCTCTTTCTGTACCTTATCTTTATCAAAGTTATTATGCAGATATCCGGCCTTATCAGCATAATCTTCGCTGCTGATATCAGTATGGATGGCTGCTATGGTTTCTGCTACGGTTTTGCCGGTTTTCTGCTGCTGCGCTGCTTCATCAGTGATGATGATATTGCCGGTATTAATACCGCTGTGGGTAATACTGCTGGTATGACCACTGTCACTACCATAGCCAACCGTTCCTTTGACGTTGCTGACACTCTCCCCTGTTTGGTTGTTTATGCTGGAATTATCCCAACCTCCGTGATAGTTACCACTGGCACCTATTCCAATGCTGCTGCCACTGTAATCGCTGTGATTTTTGATGTCACTGCTGGTAAGACTGCCGGTAATCAGGCTGTTTTTACCTGCTGCTTCTGCGGCACTGGCAGAGGTAATGATGGCTCCTTTCAGATCTGTATTGCCTTTGACTTTAATCTGATAGCCATCATCTCCGGCTATGATGCCGCTTTGTTCGGTTACTCCGGCATAATCGGCTTTGATTTTGCTCTTGCTGTAGCTGGCCGATCCCGATGCACCGTAGCCTACAGTGACCTGTCCGCTGATATTCTCCTGTTTACTGTCATATTTTGCTTTGTCCTGCAGGCTGGCTATGTTCAGCTCGGCTGCATCTATACTCACGCCTTTACCGATTACCTGTGCACCTATGATGTTGGTAGCACCGCCACTGCTGAGGCTGGTACTGCCGCTGCTACTGCCGACATGGCTGTTCCGGTAGCTGGTTTCGTCTCCGTTACCATGGCCTTTACCCAGATTGCCCCCGGCTGTAACACCCAGAGATGTGCCACCAGAGCCATAGCTGATAGCCACTCCGGCATTCCAGCCGCTGGATTTATTACTGCTGCGCTCGCTGTGGCTTTGTTCGGCTGCAAGCAGGTTAATTTCGTTATCTGCCTGTAAATGGGTGCCTCTGCTGCCTGCCACATCTGATCCGATGATATTGATATTAGAGTCTTTGCCTGCGCCTGTTGCCAGTAAATTGACTGTTCCGCCGGCATTAATCTGACTGGCAGAGGCCACGGTATCTTTTATGTGATTTTCACTACGACTCTTCTGCTGACCGACGGTTATGCTGACACTGACATTTTGTGCAGCTGATTGCGGATTGCTGCCAAGTTTGTTCAAGGCTTCGCCTGCTTTGTAAGTATCCATACCGGCATTGAAGGCAGCCATGGCATTGACGCGGTCATTTTTACTTTTACCTACGCGGTTAATAGCAGTATTCGCAGTCTGAATGGCATTCACTACAGGTACGTTGACAGCAACGGTGAGTCCGCTCTTTTCAAAAGTATGAATATTGTCTCGGTTATGTTTATCTTGCGCAGCTGCAATATTTATATCTTTAGCCGCTATGGTTACATTGCCTGCAGGTGTGCTCACGCTGCTGCCGGTCTGGTTGTAGTGATTATCCGCAATGATAACGGTATCTCCGTACAGGCTGCCGATGCTGCTGCCGCTGTGAACAAGAGATTTACTGGTGGTATCGTCAGTTTCTTTCTGTTTACCGATAGTGAAGCCGATACCGCCGCTGCCCATCAGACCGGATTTAGTATCTTTGTGATACTGACGATCAGCATAATGATTTTCTGCGGCGCTGATGCTGATATCGTTACCCGCCTGCATAATGGTACCGAAATCAGAGATGACGTTGCTACCACGGATATTAATGTCTTTATCGCTGCTGATGTTGATTAAAGCTCCGGTAATATTACTGGATACAGCTTCATCATGGTCGGCCTGATACTGATCAAGACTGGTTTTTTTCGACAACAGACCGCTGGATTTAATATATGTAGAATGATCCATCTCGGTTTGCTGGCGTCCTTCGCTGATATTAACGCCGTTTTTACCATAAAGGTTGATATTACCCTGCAGGCTGTTGATGTCACCCTGCCTGATATTGAGTTGCTCTCCGGAAAGTATGTTAATGTCGCCGATGGCATTGATGCTGGTACCGGTTTCATTCTGATAACGGTTTATCCAGTGATTTTTATCGCTGCGGCTGCCTGAAGCCATATTGGTTGCAGTGGTCACTGTATTAAGATCGATAGTGCCCTCTCCGGAGCTAAGCTGAGTAATACCATTCTCAGCTGTATTGGTAATGCCGGCACCGTGACTGGTAATACCGTGTATACCGGCCACACTAAGAACACTGTCTTTTTCACCAGTGACATATAATCCTGCGGTGCGGTCAATAATGGTGCCGCCATTATGTTCATCTCCATAGCTGACGGTAGTGCTGCTGAGGTTGATTTTATCGGCTTTCAGACTAAGCAGATCTTTACCTGTGGCCACTCCGCCATTAAAGTCAATGTTCTCTTTGGCAGTGAGACCAACTTTACTGCCACTGATAGTACCGCTGTTGCTGATATTCTGTGCACCGATACTGGTAATATTCTGACCAGCTATGGTGCCCTGATTATTTATATTACCGCTATTTTGCAGGTTAATATTGCGGGCGCTGATGAGACTGCCGTTGTCATTGACATCTCCGCTGTGAACCATCAGGTAAACTTTAGGTACGAGTACTGTCTGCTGGCTGCCATCTGCCAGAGTGACGGTCTGGCTGACCATCCACACGATGTTACTTGTCAGTTGCGCCATTTGCTCAGGGCTCAGGTCTATTCCCGGTGTCAGGTTAAATTTTTGTGCATATGCGATACCGGCATTCATCAGTGCTTTATATTGCTCTTCATTATCGCTGTAGCCTTCGAGATAACGGTAACCGGTCAGTTTAGCTATCTGCTCGTTAATCAGCCGCTGTTCATAGTAGCCGTCACCAAGCCGTTTTTGCATGTTCTCGGGATTCTGCCCCAGAGCGCTGAGCATATAATCACTGCCCAGCCATTTTCTCATGTTGGTAAAGGCCGGATCAGTTTCTACCAGATAGCCGCTATTGTCCGGACTGATATGATAAAGGCTGTTGTTAGGCAGTTTGGTAGTGTAAT
The DNA here is from genome assembly GCF_016100525.1 of Snodgrassella sp. W6238H11. Classification (NCBI taxonomy): domain Bacteria; kingdom Pseudomonadati; phylum Pseudomonadota; class Betaproteobacteria; order Neisseriales; family Neisseriaceae; genus Snodgrassella; species Snodgrassella sp. W6238H11. The sequence goes on from NZ_JACFSH010000007.1 coordinate 26,551, forward strand.
CACTGAGGGTCTGTATGTTCTGGTTGTGACTGTTTAACTGTGTCTGTGCCTTATCTTGCTGCTGTAGCTGGTTATTGCTTTGAACCTGCTCTGCATGTGCCTGATTGGTTCCTGTGCTGGTGTGTTGCTGCACTACACTGACCGGAGTATCAAACTCATGGCTGCTGATGATAGTTTTGTTATACGAGGTTTCTCCATTCGTTTTAATTTTTCCCTTTGACGTGATTGAGTTCACATACTTATAGCCACCCTCTATTCCATGCTCTTCTACTCGCTGCCGGCCTTTGGTTTCTTTGTTCTCCAGATTCAGATTATCTGTACTCTGCAAGGTGCCACCAACGATAATATGGCTGTTGTCATTAAGCCAGTGTTCACCACTGACGGTTAAATCTCCGCCTATAATAATTTCTCCGGGCTGAGTTTCAGTTACTTTCTGTTTATAAATATCACGCTTGAAATCCCACCAGTGCAGTTTTGATACTGAATATTTTTTCCATACTTTCTTGCTTTTATCATTAAAGGTAAAACTGATTTTTTTTCTTTCTTCTTTATATTTACCGTCTACACCATCTACCCAGATTTCAGGGTTACCTTTCTCCTGATACTGATGAATTTTCTTACTGCTCTCCAGATATTCTTCTACGCTAAAGTGATTATTTTGATTTTTCAATTGTTTAACTGCAATATTGCCATTACCCTGCGCTTCTATCCGTGCACTGCTGTTAATGAGGCTGTCTGCCATACCACTGGCCTGATGCTGCTCATTCAGAATGCCTCCGATAGCAATATCACCTTCGCTGGATAACAGAGCATGCTCTTGATTTATGATATTGGAAGCACCAATATCCAGACGATTTCTGGCTGCTACCACTGCCGCTTTGGTTTCGGTACCGGTGTTTTCTTCCTGATTAAACAAGTTATGAGTACCAATAGCCACATGATTACCATAAATACGGCCGGTACCGATGTTGTTGATGTTGCTGCCCGACTGTATCAGTGTAGTACCGTTACTATTGAGCAGACCGCGATTAGTAATACTGTCAGCTGCGTTCAGTTCGGTATGGCTGTTACTCTGAATAATCCCATTGGTCTGGTTACTGATGTTCGCCGCTTTGATAATTACGCTATTGCCACCGGTTACGGTATGGCTATTACTGATATTTCCCTGACTGCTGATACTCAGGTTATGACCGGCACTCAGATCTGTATCAATGCTGAAATCATCAATCAGCGCAATATCTGCATCATTCCCGGCAGCAATAATACTTTGGTTGTTGAGATTTTTTGCATGCAAACTAAGATTCTGTCCGGCAATAATCCGGCCATTATCGCTATTATCTACATGGAGATTATTGCCACTGTTATCAGTGCCGTTACCGCTAATTGATATGTCTTTAAGAGCGCTTATCTGCCCCTGCTGATTAACGAGAGACTGGTTAATTACGGCATCGATTTTTTCATTGGCACGTATAGCGCCTTGTTTGTTATTCAGATTATTACTGCTAATCCGGATGGCTTCTGCATCTATTGAACCCTGCTGATTGTTTAATTCGCTACTGTATATATCTGCCTGTTTACCGGCACTGATTTTACCATTGCTGTTTTCTATGCTTTTAGCATAAATAGTCAGCTGACCATTGCTGCCAATTTGTCCGTCACGATTATCTGTCTGATTTTGTATCTTCAGTTGCTGATCAGCTATGCTGCGGACAGCACCCTGCCGGTTATTCAGATTTGCTGCATTTATCCTCAGGCTGTTACTGTCTATCGCTCCGCTGCTGTTGTTCAGACTGTCTGTTTCCAGCTCTGTCTGACCGCCGCTCCACAACTGCCCGGCATTGCTGTTATCAATGTAGCTGCTGCTATTAAGCTGCAATTTGTTCTGGGCTGCTATTACGCCGCTATTGCTATTATTTGTTTCTGCGCTGTTAATTTCTATCTGTCCGGCTGACTGGATACGACCATGGCGGTTATCCAGTGCTTTTCCTGCGTACTGTAACTGCTCGCTGCCGCTGATTTCACCCTGCCGGTTATCCAGCCGGTCAGTTTTGATTTGTGCCTGTCTGACAATCAGTTTGCCCTGAGTATTATCCAGCAAATCTCCGCTTACCTGAAGGTGATTCAGATGTAGATTAGCGTGGTTACTCAATCCGTTATGAGCATTAAGATCGATGCCGCCGTTACCTATAATCTGCCCGTTATCATTGATAATTTCCTGCCGGCTGATGATTTGTCCGGCTGCAAACTGTTTAGGCTGGCTGAGCGCAGATTTGGTCTGACCTGTTGCTGTTGCACTGCTTGGTGGATTGGTTTTGCTGGTATTGCTGTCTGACGGTTCTCCGGTGTTAGCCAGTTTGTCAGGGGCTGGTTCTGTGCTGCTTTCTGCTGGTGCATAGCCAATCAGACCGTTGTTTTCGTTGCTTAGTTTATCTGTTTCCAGACTCAACGCCTGCAAACCGCTCTGGATAATTTTGCCGTTACGGTTATGAAGGCTGTCACTGATGATATCCAGACGGCCACCGTTGATTTCTCCCTGATTATCCAGTTGTTGCCGGTTACGGATATTCAGTTCGTCAGCACTGGTAATTAAACCACTGTTGTCTAGCTGCCGGCTCTGTAATTGCAGTTTACCCAGGCTGGAGACAGTACCGCTGTTGCTGATACTGTCAGCTTTGATGGCGGCTGTAGCACTATCTGCGCCAACACTGCTCTTATCAGCAGCAATGATACTGCCGCTATTACTCAGTTTGCCATCGGCACTAATCTGTACGCCACCTGCTCCGGCAAATATCTGACCGGCATTATTAATGCCGACACCTTTGTCGTTGCTGACGAGTGTGATTTTACCTGCGTACATACCAGCCAGTTTGCCACTGTCTATGGCTACCTGGTTTAGAGCTGAGTTCTCAGCCGGATAGCTGGGCGTAATTGCTCCCTGCGAAGTAATATCGTTGCTGCCGGCAATAATATTGAGATTATTTGCCCAGATGCCGGCATTGATTTGAGCAGCTTTGGTCAAGATATTGGTGTAATCACTACCCCGACTATCCAGCCCCTGTCCGTTGATGCTGATATTGCCTTCACGTACCTGAAAACCATCCAGACTACCATTATTGAGTATGGGTTTGCCGGTAGTCAGTGTTACACCGGCAGCATTAATAAAGCCGCCTCCGTTAACATTGATTCCGGCAGGGTTTGCCATGATAACTTCGGCACGTTTACCGGCTACTTCGATGTAGCCGTTAATCCGGCTGGGGTTGCTGCTATTAATCTGGTTCACGATAACTCTGGCTTCGCCTCTGGCCAGCCAGGGATTGCCCTGTACCCAGCCGGCCTGCTGTGTCTGAACGCTTTTACGGCTATTGTTGAGGATGACACCTTTTTGATTTACATCCAGCTGCCGGTACTGATTGACGGACACGCCGCCTTTACTTGGAGTCTGAATATTTATCTGTGGTACACCATTGGCAGTTTGTAATATGGTGGGCTGCTGATTCTTAGGTGCAGATGTATCTGCGTGAATGTCGGCCGCAATGGCTCCGTTACCGGTCAGTACGCATAAGCCCAGTCCTAACAGGATAGACCCGGTGATTAATGGCAGTTTGGCCAGCAGGCTGCCGGTAATGCTGTTACTGCTGCTGCGGTCGGCTGTGCTTTTACCTTCGCGAGTGGTGTTTTCTGCTACAGCTACCAGCATGCCTCTTTTTTTATTGAATATGATTTTATAACGGTTTTTGTTCATAATTAATCCTCTTAAATCTGGCTTTATATCTTTAATTCATAGCCATTTTTTGTTTCTTTAACAATTTACATTGAATAATTAAGACTGAAGCCGACATTGGTTCTGTCCGTACGGAAGTATTGCGGTTTGTATATTGGTTTACCGGCAAAGATGTCGTAATACCATTGTCCGCCGGCTTTGATTTGTCCTTTAAAGCCGATAACTGCTCCAGCCAGTGTTTTTCCCAGCTGCATTTCAGTTGACGGCTCGGAAACGTGGCCGACATCAAGTCCGAGATATACCTGATGGCGGCCTTTGTATTGCCAGTTCAGGTTATTATTCCAATACCAGCCGCGCTCACCCATCAAGGTAACTTCGCCATCAAAACCACGCACGGTGTAACGGCCGCCAATGGAAAGCTGATCCTGGGTAATTAATGGTGTTTTGTTCCACTGTCCGTGAAAGGAGCTGTCATAGCTTAACTGCTGATTACCCAGCGTGAACGGCCACAATAAACCGGCATCTACGGTAATGATTTTCATGCGTGAAGTACCTTCACCAAATTCTTCTTCAGGTGCACGCAAACTGTTATCCGCGCCAGTACCACGCTTATAGCCCAGCCCCAGATTGACGACGGCATTACCGATATATTCCTGATGATTCAGATTGACAGCCCAGCCTGCAGTATGACGCTGCTGAACTTCAATTTCGGCATCGTTAATAAAATTATGCGATTCGCGTTTCCATACCTTAGCAGTAACATCGATTTTGCGATGGCTGTTGCGGTAAAGCATACGGCTTAAACCCAGATCGGTATTGTCACTGTTACCACTGTAATCGTAGTTTTCGTTATAACCTGCTATTGCCTGATGATAGCGGTAATGATTGCGGTTGAAGGCAATCTGCCAGTTACCGAAAGGAACTGAGTAATGCAGAGCATAGCCGTGTGTACCACTGCCGGTACGATTGCCATCACTGTCGAAATAGCTGTCTTTGCTGCCTAGATCATGATTGTAGTTGATGTAGAATAAATCACTTAATCCAAGAGGATTATCTACCGATAGGGTGACACCCCCTTGATAACGTCCGGTTGAATGACTGCCGGAATCATCTATATTGAAACTTAAACGCAATGGAATGGTACGCTGAGACCAGCTTATTACTATATCACTCTGATTGGGCTCTTCTGCCGGTACAATCTGAATATCGGCTTCGGCAGTCGGAACCCGGCGAAGATTTTCAAGCCCTTGCTCCAGTGCACGTAAATTCAGAATATCACCGACTCTGACCGGAAATTCATTCTGAATATGGCGAATACGACCAACATGTTTGGAAGCAGAATCATCCATATTATAACGAATAGCATGAACCCGTCCGGCAATAACACTCAGCTGTAGCTGCCCTCTATTAATATCTTGCGGACTGGCCAGAATACGGGTAGTGGTATAGCCACGTTCTATAACGGCATTTTGTGCCAGAGTCATAATCTGATTTATCGCTTCTCCGCCCAAACACATACCGGGCGTAAACTGACTCTGACGAAGAGCTTTTTTCAGGGCAAACTGAAAATGACCTGCATCTTCTCCGACCAAACTGATGTCCTGGATAGCAAAACAGGGAGTTTCATCTGTTATCAGTTTACCTGTTCCAGACAGATTTTCTTCCGCAGGCTGCAAATGTACGTTTACATCAGGCTGCATTTGCTGCTGGAATTGCTGTTGACGCTGCTGCTCGCGAATAATCTGCTGCTGTAGTCTCTTATCTATCTGTTCAGCCACTTCGTTCATTGATGCTGCATTGGCTTGTAACAGGCTTATTCCTAATAGATTTAACAATAAAACTAGGTTTTTTATACGCATTTATGCTTAATGAATGTTAATAATGGTTAATATTAACGTTAGTAAAAGTTAATTACAAATTTAAATATTCCAAAATCATTTACATAAATATGCAATATTATTTTAGCAGTAATAATATTTTTTATAGAGGTATGCATTAAATCGATATTAAATATTATATAAATATTTGTTTTTATATTATTTTTTTGAATTTAATTAAAATTTATGTGTTATCTAAAAGTTCTCAGATATAAACTTTTTATCAAAATACAGTATTAGCTTTTTTATGTCTAAATTTTTATTTTATAATCAATAATAAATTGATTTATTTAAAATCTTAAAATTTTATTTTTTTATTATAATAAAAAAGCAATATTAGTTCTAATTGTTCAAAAAGGGCTAAAATTATCATTCCGAAGCGAAAAATCGATAAAAATCTAACCGGATCAGAGATATTCTGATCCGGCCGGCAGCATTTCGGAATTTATTTTATGCAAATATCTTATCTAATTCAGTAAAATACTTTAAATCGCTCCGTATCATCAATAAAGCTTTTTTCAGGGAAAGGTGCTTCATTGGAACCAAAAGGCATCATTGCACGCAGCTTCCAGCTTTCTGGTATCTGCCATTCTTTAGCAGCTGCCGCATCCGGCAAAGGGTTATAGTGTTGCAGGCTGGCGCCGATGCCGGCATTTGCCAGAGCAGACCAGACTGCAAACTGGGCAATACCGCTTCCCTGTTCCGACCAGACAGGAAACTGCTCAGCATAGTTGGGATATTGCTGTTGCAGGCTGGTGATGATTTGCTGATCTTCATAAAATAATATGGTACCGACACCAGCCGCAAAACTATTAATTTTGGCTTCTGTGGGGGCAAATTTGTCTGCAGGTACTATGATACGCAATTCATTCATGACAATATGCCAAAATTTTTCACTTTGCTGACCAAACAGGATTACAGCACGTGAACTTTGCGAATTAAAAGCTGACGGAGACAGTTTAATGGCTTCTTCTATTAAAGCAGTTATTTCTTCCTGTGCCTGAGTAATATTTCTGCCGAGTGCATACTGGGTACGACGTTTTTCAATGGCTTCTATTAATGTATTATTCATGCTCTTTCCTTTATCATTATGCAATTAAATTAATAAATTAACTCCAACATACATTGATATACTAGCGGAAAAATTTAAGTCTACCCAGCCCTGTTTATCAGTACAAAAATTATTCATTTAAGATATTAATAAATTTTATTTTCTTAAAAAACAGAACATAACAAACAAAATAAATCGGAATTGATGATAATTGCGCCGGTTTGAAGTCGTTGTTACACAGCATTTCCTTACAGGAATTGATTTTTTATTTCCATGAAATGCCAGATTTGCGCTATCAAACAGACTGTTTTTAATATATTTTTAGAAATTATTACTGTTATTGGGTCAGGAATATGCGGTATTTAGCTGAGCAGATAGTGACGCAGAAAAGCCGTAATAGCGATACTGAACACCACTGTTGGTAACAATGAAAATCGCCACGCCAGTAATATTGTGATGATAACGGCTAAAAGATTAGCCGGATTGGTTGTGGCAAAGGCAGGAGCGATTACAGCAATCAGAACACAGCCGGGGATGGATTCAAGAACTTTAGTCAGGCGCGGACTAAGCTCACGATTGCGTAATAACAGATAACCACTGATTCGGGTGATGTAAGTAACTACCGCCATGGCCAGAATAGTGAGTAAAGCTGATAAATCAATCATACGCTGCCATGATAAAAGCTACAGTTAAGCCGGATATTGTACCCAGTAATACATACCATGCATCAGGCAGAAAAAGATAACCGGCAATCGCCGCCAGCAGGCTCACCAGCCATGGAAGAGCTGCAGTAAAACCTTTCCACATTCCTTTGAGTAAAACCAGAAACACTGCCACAAAGGCCATATCAAAACCGTAATGAGTAACATCGCCAATAACCGGTCCGATAAGTGCACCCACAGTTGTGAATCCGACCCAGACGACATACAGACCTATGCCGGCACCAAGATAAAAATAATAGCTGAATTTCTGCTTTGGTGCGTTTTTCGCATCAGTAAATGCCAGTGCCCAGCTTTCGTCACACATTAAAAACAGCGCAGATAATACTTTTCGTCTGGGCAGATCTTTTAGATAAGGTGTCAGTGCCGCACTCATCAGAATATGGCGACTGTTTACCAGTAGTGTCATTAAAGCAATTAAGATTAAATGCGGGGGTGAAGTCCACAAATTAACCGCTACAAATTCGGAACCACCGGCAAAGTTTACCGCAGTAAGCAGTGAAATTTCACCGGTACGCATTCCTTTTTGAATTGCCTGCGCACCTAACACCAGTGAAAACGGAATAAAACTCAGCATAACCGGCAAAGCGGTAATCAACCCTCTTTTAAATTCCTGTCCTGATTGTAATACAGCAGACGATGACACTGTTTAGTGCTTTCAGGTGTAAATTGAATGTTGTGTATTATAAAGAGGATATTTACACAACGTAAACATAAAATACCAATATAGATAATGAAATACAGCTTAAGCGGGTGAACTCGGTACAAATAAATAATTTTATGCAATAATAATATTCTATTTCTGAATTTTTTATGCAAGTTAATTACAATTCGATTATTTTATCTATTCGCTTTTCTATTCTATTAATAAAATGATGCTGAATTGATATATAAATTTCTTTCTTTAAAAATACATTTGTCATTTTGCTAATCATAAATATAAGACAGCTAACTCGGTATAAAATTTTTTGATGCTATTAGTTTTCATTATTCAGGAATAGTACGGATATCTGTATTAATCCGTTTATCTGACTCATGATTAGTGATTGGTTAATTTGGTATGTGCCGGATAAAGTTTAGTTTCTATAATGAAACAGACCAGCATAATTAATGCCGGTCTGTTGGTTAATAACTAATAGTAATGAACAATATCAATTAAATCAGAGCGGGACATATCGCCCGGATTATTTCCAGGCTGACCCTCAGGTATCGGAATACCCATTTTCTGGAAATGTTTTACCCAGTAATCAGGAAATTCACCAGTATCTTTAGACTTAAAGGTCATTGCGCGTAATGGGAATACTTCCTGCCCGTTGTTGGCTTCCTTGAATATCTGATAAATCAGCTCAGAACAGTAAAACTGATCGTTGGTGATATCAAAGGCATCATCGTATTTTTTACCTACTTTTTGCTGTGCATAAATCAGAGCAGAAGGAATCAGTGCCTGATACGGTGCTTTCAATCTGCCCACTACTGCTCGCGGCTGACATTTTTTTTTGGGATGCAGATATGTTTTCAGTGATGTGATACGGACTTCAGGAGTGGTGGCTTCAATAACAAAATACTGATTTGGGTTTTTCTGCCAGACAATTCCGACATGAGTAAAATTGTATCCGGTCAGACCACTGGTAGCAGCCTTAATGGCACTATTCATACCGCCGTCACAATTTTCCAGAAAAATAAGATCACCATTTTGTGGTTTAAAGGATTTTTGGGCATAGACATTCAGGCTGAAAAATAAACTGCACACCAGAGCCAGCAATAAACGGATAGTTTTTTTATTCATGTACAAACCATATCTTATTAGTAAATAATGATTAATTATACTGCATATACATTGATTAACCAGTTTTTATAGAATTTAGGCTGTAAAGTACGCTTTTAAATCAATCGGTATTTTTACCAAGCTTGCGCTGGAAAATACGGTAGCTGGCTGCAAATGCAGCAATAGCCGCACCAATCAGCGCACCACCGATAAACATGGAAACTAAATCAACAGTTTTGCCCACATCCAGACTGTCCAGTATCTGTTTAGAACTCAGTTTCTGGCTGCCCGGGCTGCTCATGCCTTCAATCATATGGCGATTATTACATTTGGGCAGCAAGACATTCTGATCAGCAGCCTGTGGAAATGTTTGTCTGACTGCTGTTTCACACTGCTGAATCTGTGCCGGCGTAACCAGATTAAACCAGCCGCCGATATACAGCCCTCCGGCAAGCAGACAAATAGCAATAATACCTACCAAAATGGCAGAGCCTCTTTTCTGCTGCGTAGCCGCTTCTGAAGTTTTAACCTTTTTCTGCTGTTCGGTCTGACGTTTAATTTGACGGGTTTTGTTACTCACTAGCACTCATTTCGTTGTAATAATTTAAGATAAATACCGTGCCTGAGGGGACAATGCACAAACCCGCTGACAACCGGCAGAAACTTCATACAGGTAATCATATTGGCTGATAGTGAATCATACTAAAAGCTGTTTTTCTGCTGAAATTAGTGTTGTAAAAATTTCAGCTTAACTCCTGCCTTGGTTTTTGCCAGCATTTCGCTTACATTTTCGCCCAGATGCAAGGCCAGGCCAATAGTCAGCATATCAACTACCATCAGCTGCAGCAGACGGGAAATCATCGGGGTATATTTTTCGCTGTCTTCAGGGGTAACAACACTAATGACACAGTCACAGGCTTGTGCGACGGGTGATCCGGCACGGGTAAGAGCGATTACTTTGGCGCCGTTACCCTTGGCAATTTTAATTGCATCAAGTAAATCTCGTGAAGAACCTGAATGCGAAATAACAACCAGCACATCTTGTGGTGACAATACGGCAGCAGCCATCAGTTGTACATGACTATCGGTATAGGCAACTGTAGACAAACCAAAACGGAAAAGTTTGTGCTGAGCATCCATTGCGACAATACCTGAATTGCCTGCCCCATAGAATTCTATACGGCGCGCTTTGGCCATCAGCCTGACTGCGGTTTCCAAGTCAGCCGCATTAAGAGATTTACGGCTGCCAAGCACTGTGGCTGCGGTACTGGCTATAACTTTATTCAGCACGTCCTGCATAGAATCTGTGCTATTGAGTTCTTCATGGACATATGGCATGCCGTCATGACCGATACTGGCAGAAAGATTGAGTTTAAATTCAGGTAACCCGCTATAGCCCATGCTGCGGCAAAAACGGATAACCGTAGGCTGGCTGACACGTGCCTCTTTAGCAATATTGGCTACAGCTGCGTGTACAAACCACTTAGTCTGCGCCAGTACACATTCAGCCACCCGACGTTCTGCTGAAGATAATTCAGGTAATTTCTGACTGATTTTGGCTAACATTATGCTCTCCTGTTTTGTTGTCGCCACAAAACAGGAAGAGAAATATTGATAATTAATTTATACATGGTAAACCTGCTAATTTCTCTTGTATTGCGTGCCTATGCTAACACTGAAATAAACAAATGCAATATTCTGATGCGGATTATCGTTATCATGATGGTTATTAAAACCATAAATATTTATTATAGCGGTATTAGAACAGATTTTTGTTATTACTGTAAGATATTCTGATATTTTCTAGCAGCGATACTGACCTAATGCATTAAATATAATTTCAAGTAAACGCTGATTATCTACCTGCTCCATTACATTAACAGGCTGATGACTGACCGGCGGCATACCAACAGTCAGTCTGAGTGCACCCTCTTTCCAGCGACGGCTGCTGGCACGGGTACAGTCACGCGCAGTGGATACATCAACAATATAAGGCGAGCTGGTAACAACGCTTTCATCAATCAGCTTGGCGACACACAATACATCATGAATCCAGCAACCAGCCAGCTGGCGTGTCTGAATAGAATAGTCCATCCACGGACGTGATGTACGGACAATAAAATCTGCAAGCGGATTGGCAAAGCTCTGAAGTTTATCCAGATCCTGATGGGTGAGTAGTGTCTGTGTAGTTACGTCCAGCGGTGCAAGGGTAATATTGGCTCCACTCTCGATAACAATTTTGGCTGCTTCAGGATCAACGGCAAAGTTGGTGTCCTTAAGGTAGCTGTCCAGCTGAAATACACCGCCCATGATGACAATTTCGGCAACAGACCGGGCAAAATCAGGATAAAGCTGGATGGTATGGGCAATATTGGTTAACGGACCAATAGCCACCACGGTAATTTCACCGGGGTTATTACACACCAGTTCACCAATTGCCTGAGCTGCATGTGGCGCACTGTGATCATTTAATGGCGGCAGCGGTGGCAGATTGTCCCATAAAGACAATAATCCCTGTTTGCGTACATTATTATCCAGTTGTTCTCGCCATGGGGCAGCCGGTTCAAGTAATGCCTGAGCAGCTCCTTTTACTACTGGGATGCTTTGATTCAATTCCTGCATTAATTGGTGTGCTACCTGAAAACCGGTATCCCGTGGTGTATTACCAGCCACAATGGTAATCAATTCCAGTTTAATTGAATCTGCAGCCAGTGCCAGCGCCAGCGCCAGCCCGTCATCTACATTCGCGCCTGCAATACCATTACCGGGATCACAGTCAATTACGATACGCTTCATAAATATTTACCTGTGCTTCAATTATAACGGAGTCAGTAACTGACTCCGTTATTGGTGATTCTATCAATTTGTTAAAGCAGTTAAATGGCGTCTTCTACTGCATTCAGGTCGCGGCCGCGAGTTTCCGGTGCATAGAATGTAGTTATAAAGCCAATGCCTGCCATTGCTGCAAAATAAATTGCAATCGGCCACCATGTACCATACTGAGCCAGCAATGCTGAGGCAACTAATGGCGCAATACCACCAGACATGATGCCTCCGAGCTCTTTAGCCAGAGCCATTTTGGAATAACGGTTACGCACCCCGAACAGTTCTACTCCATAGGCTGCCTGTACACCGAAAATACCCAGTGATGCCAGACACATACCAATAACAATAATACTAGCTACAATAAAAGGATCTCGTGTTTCCAGAAACATATAAGCCGGAATAGCGTACAGCATCAGCAGAAAACAGAACCAGCGGTAAACAATACGGCGGCCAAACCGGTCGGATAACCAGCCGGCAAGCGGAATCACAAAAAAGCCTAACAAAGACGCAACAAATACTGCAGAAGTAGCAACAGTTTGATTCACTTTCAGAAATTTGACCACATAGCCGATAACAAATCCCTGTGCCAGGTAAGATGGGCCGTTTTCACCGATACGCAAGCCCAGCATGACGAAAAATGCTTTATTACGTGCCAGAAAGGAAGTTTTTTCAGCTGTCACCGTAGTTTGTGAAGCTGATATTTCAGTTTTTTGCACCCGGGTTTGTTTAACTTCATTTTGTTCTTGCTCGAATACCGGAGTTTCCCGTACATGGCGGCGAATAAGAGTAGCGGCAATAGCTATCAGTGCACTGAGAATAAATGGTATCCGCCATCCCCAGCTGGCTACATCTTCTTTATCCAGCATTAACACCAGCAGCCAGACAGATGAAGCGACCAGTGTACCACTGTTAGAACCGATGCCAATAATAGAAGCAATCAGACCGCGGTGTTTAGGTGGTGCATATTCTCCCAGCATTACTGTAGCGCCGGAAAGTTCGGCTCCGGCCCCGAAGCCCTGCATAAAACGCAGTACAGCTAAAAGAAGTGGTGCCCATATCCCGATAGTGGCATAACTAGGGATAAGACCAATCAGCGTAGTGGAAATGCCCATCAGGGCAATAGTAGTTACCAGTACAAATTTACGTCCTTTAAGGTCGCCAAGACGGCCAAAAAATATGGCACCGATCGGGCGGGCAACAAAGCCGACTGAATAAGTGGCAAAACTGGACAGAAGAGCAATTGCAGGCGTTAATTCGGGAAAAAACACATCTCCGAATACCAGCCCTGCGGCCAGACCGTATAAAGCAAAATCCACATACTCCATGGTGGTTCCGAGCCAGCAGGAAAGTGTTGCCTTAATAAATTCCCGTCGTCCTTCAGGTGTGGCTAAACGCTGTTCAGCTGCGCTCTTCTTCGGGCTGTCAACTGACGATTGTAAGTCACTCATTCAAATATCCTATGGTTACAAATCAGGGTGAAACTAGTTACAAAAAAGATTAAAACAAAATTTCCAGCACAAACTTGCTGCCAAAATAAGCCAGCATCAGGCTGACAAATGACACAATAACCCACCATGCCACTTTTTTCCCGCGCCATGCCTGCATATGATGTCTGAGCAGGATAACCAGATAGATTATCCATGACAGCACGCCGAATACCGTTTTATGATTAAAACGTGCCGGCTCACCAAATACAGCTTCGGAAAATACTGTGCCGCTGACAGCCGCTATAGTCAGAAGCACAAAACCCGCCTGCAGGCCTTGAAACATTAATTTTTCAATAGCCAGCAAAGGCGGCAGGAATGATTGCTGCGGAACAGTTTTACGCCGGTGCAGATAATGATTGCGTACCAGCATGAGCACAGCCAGCAAGGTTGTAATGCCAAAGAGGGCATAAGCCAGCAATGCCGACAAAACATGTATCATGAATGCTGTGTTGTGCATCGGATAAGCAATAGCCTGTCCGGGCAGCAGTAAGGCAATCAACAGTACGAGTGCCGAACAGGGAAACAGCGCCAGCTGTAATCCCTGCAGGCGATAGCGAAAACTGCCCACCCAATACAGCATTACCATTAACCAGGTAATCAGATTGAGTGCCTGACCGAACCCCACCAGCAGTACATGCTGCTGCAACATTGGCTGCCATACGACGAAGGTATGCAGCAGCAATATCAGCAGTAACAGTGACTGCTCACCCCGCAACGGATAAGGCACATCAGTATGACGTTGCCAGAACCGCCATGCCAGTACAGAAAGCACGACATAAGCAAGAATAAGCACCAGCAGCAATAAGCTCATGATTTTTCCGCAGCAATAGCGCGCCAAAAATTGGCGCGCGTAGTGTAAAATAGGTATTTATTATTACTATGCCTGCTAAAAAATACAGGCAGGTATAGCAACGGGGTGCCATTTTATAACCAAATTGCTACTTATCATACCTATTTATTGTGCGAATTGACTGGCAACAGGCAATTTTCACCGAACATATACAGGCTGCTTACAATTAGCCGGAGATGGTTTCGATGTTAGACAATCTATCAGATCGCTTTAGTAAAATCGCGAAAACTCTGCGCGGACAGGCGCGTTTGAGTGAAGACAATATCAAAGATGCCCTGCGTGAAGTACGTATGGCATTACTCGAAGCAGACGTTGCCCTGCCAGTTGTAAAAACGTTTATGGCTTCGGTAAAAGAACGTGCAGTCGGGCAGGAAGTCATTGGTAGTCTCACACCCGGGCAAGCTTTTGTTGGTGTGGTAAACGATGCCCTTACCGAACTGATGGGCACACAAAACAGCAGTCTGAATCTGGCTGCAGTTCCACCAGCCGTGATTCTGATGGCAGGTTTGCAGGGTGCGGGTAAAACCACTACGGTGGGCAAACTGGCCCGGCTGCTGAAAAATGAGCAGAAGAAAAAGGTGCTGGTGGTTTCTGCCGACGTATACCGTCCGGCGGCAATAGAGCAGCTAAAATTGCTGGCACAACAGGTTGAAGTGGATTTTTTCCCATCACACGAAGGTGAACAGCCGGTGACCATTGCATTAAATGCTCTGGATCATGCCAAAAAACATTTTTATGATGTACTGATGGTGGATACCGCCGGCCGGCTGGCTATTGACCAGAAAATGATGGATGAAATCCGGCAAATACATGCAGCGATTAATCCGGTAGAAACTCTGTTTGTAGTAGATGCCATGCAGGGTCAGGATGCCGTAAATACAGCACAGGCTTTTAATGATACGCTGCCTCTGACAGGTGTGGTATTAACCAAAATGGATGGCGATGCCCGTGGGGGTGCCGCTTTGTCTGTACGTCATGTAACTGGCAAACCGATTAAATTTATTGGTGTAGGTGAAAAAATCAACGGGCTGGAACCGTTTTATCCGGATCGTCTGGCTTCGCGCATTCTCGGCATGGGGGATGTACTTTCACTGATTGAAGATGTACAAAAAGGCATTGATGAAAAAACCGCGCAGCAGATGGCAAAAAAACTGCATAAAGGCAAAGGTTTTGACCTGAATGACTTTAAAGCACAAATTCAGCAGATGCGTAAAATGG
The DNA here is from genome assembly GCF_016100525.1 of Snodgrassella sp. W6238H11. Taxonomy (NCBI): domain Bacteria; kingdom Pseudomonadati; phylum Pseudomonadota; class Betaproteobacteria; order Neisseriales; family Neisseriaceae; genus Snodgrassella; species Snodgrassella sp. W6238H11. Next base: position 42,065 of record NZ_JACFSH010000007.1, read on the forward strand.
GTGGAATTGAATCCATTATGTCTAAGCTGCCGGGCGATATGGGACAAATGGCCAAACAGGTACCGGAAGGCACGGCAGAAAAAGCCATGAGTCGTGTGGAAGCCATTATCAACTCAATGACTGCCAAAGAACGCGCCAATCCGCTGCTGATTAAAGCCAGCCGTAAACGCCGCATTGCCAATGGTTCCGGCGTTACCGTGCAGGAAGTGAATAAAATGCTCAAACAATTTGAGCAGTCACAAAAAATGATGAAATCATTTACCAAGGGTGGTATGGGTAAACTGATGCGTCTGGCCAAAGGCATGAAAGGTATCATGCCGCAATAACCTGTATTTTTAATACACTGCCTGAATTCAGATTCAGGCAGTTTTTTTATTTTCTGCTATCTCCTGAAGATAGCTTATGACAAGCATCCGGCATGGATAATCTTATATTTTTTACTGTAAAATATTCCGAGCAATTTATGATTGCTGTTTAATTACATTATTTTAAAAAGGAGTACGATAATGCGCAAATTTAATGATAAAGGCTTTTTTTGAGCCAACCAGCAAACGCCGCAGAGGCTTCCCGTCAGAAACCAACGTTAAACGCGGAATGATAAGAACTGTTCATGGTGACAAAGTTCTGCATGAAAAGCTGGGACGCAATGATCCCTGTCCATGCAACTCCGGCCGCAGCTTTTAAGAAGTGTTGTCTGAAAACCGGCTGCTTTCGATGGCAGCAACAGACATGACTACTTCCGCTGATGTCTGCCAGTAATCACTGCTACTGATTTAATCCACTTTTAATTACTTCCCCCTGTATTCTACGCATACCGGGGGGATAATTGATTGGGCTTCTGCACAGTTTTATCCCGCCTGCACAGATAATAAACAGATAAGGCAGCAGAAATATATATTTATTAGTTAATTATCCGCCTGTACTCATAATTTTCATTTATGACATTTGCTTAATAACTAATCGTTTATTCGACTTAACCTCTATTTTGAAAATAAGACTGTTTACTTTGATATCCGGATTCTGACAAAAGCGCATCGTCTTAAACCATGCCTCAGCGCATGGGTTATAATCAGAATCTTATTTTTTGATTTTTTTCCAATTCGTAACCATGTTAAACACCCAATATTCTCCGAGTGAAATCGAAACCCGTTTATATCAGCAATGGGAACAACGCGGCTATTTTGCACCGTCACTGGATTTAAGCAAACCTTCTTTCGCTATTCAGCTGCCACCGCCTAATGTAACTGGCACCCTGCATATGGGGCATGCATTTAACCAGACCATTATGGATGGTCTTACCCGTTATCACCGCATGAAAGGTGAAAATGTGTGCTGGATTCCCGGCTCTGACCATGCCGGTATTGCTACGCAAATTGTGGTGGAACGCCAGCTGGCGGTAGAAAACATTACCCGCCATGATTTAGGCCGGGAAGCATTTATTGCCAAAATCTGGGACTGGAAAAAATTCTCCGGCGGCACCATTACCGAACAGATGCGCCGTGTCGGCTGCTCTGTAGACTGGAGCCGTGAATATTTCACAATGGACGATGTACGTGCCGAAGTGGTTACCGAAGTATTTGTACGCCTATTTGAGCAGGGTCTGATTTATCGCGGTAAACGGCTGGTGAACTGGGATCCGGTACTGGGTACAGCTGTATCAGATCTGGAAGTGGAAAATATCGAAGAAAACGGCCATATGTGGCATATCCGTTACCCACTAGCCGATGACCCGGACAACGCTCTGATTGTTGCCACTACCCGTCCGGAAACTTTACTGGGCGACGTAGCCGTAGCGGTACATCCCGATGATGAACGTTATGCCGGTTTCATCGGAAAACAGCTGGTATTGCCGTTATCCGGCCGCACTATTCCAGTGATTGCTGATGAGTATGTAGATAAAGATTTTGGTACCGGCTGCGTTAAAATCACACCGGCTCACGATTTTAATGACTATGAAGTGGGTAAACGTCATCAGACTGCACTGATTAATGTACTCAGTCTGGATGCCAGAATACTACCGCAGGCAGAAGTATTTGATTTTCAGGGTCAGACTCAAGCTGGTATTACGTTACCGGCACAATATGCCGGACTGGATCGTTTTGCTGCACGCAAACAGATGGTCGCAGACCTTGAAGCTCAGGGTTTACTGGTAAAAGTGGAAGAACACAAACTGATGACACCTAAAGGTGACCGTACCGGCAGTGTAATCGAACCAATGCTGACCAGTCAGTGGTTTGTGGCTATGACCCGCAGTGCTGATAATAATGTTGCCAACCCTGAACCGGAATCAGAATTTAAAGGTAAAACCCTGACTGAAAAATGTATTCATGCAGTGGAAAGCGGACAAGTACGCTTTATTCCGGAAAACTGGGTTAATACTTATAACCAGTGGATGAACAATATTCAGGACTGGTGTATCTCCCGCCAGCTGTGGTGGGGTCACCAGATTCCGGCATGGTACGACCAGAACGGTCGTGTTTATGTAGCGCGTAATGAAGCCGAAGCACAGGCACAGGCGGGTGAAGATGCGGTTCTGACCCGTGACGAAGATGTACTGGACACTTGGTTTTCTTCAGCTCTGGTGCCGTTTTCTACTCTTGGCTGGCCGGAAAAAACACCGGAATTGCAGGCATTCCTGCCTTCTCAGGTATTGGTAACCGGTTATGAAATTATTTTCTTCTGGGTAGCACGCATGATTATGATGACGACCCACTTCACCGGTAAAGTACCTTTTCATGATGTATATATTCATGGCATGGTGCGTGACCATGAAGGTAAGAAGATGTCCAAATCTGAAGGCAATGTCATTGACCCGGTGGATTTGATTGACGGTATCGATCTGGAAAACCTGCTGGTTAAACGTACTACCGGTTTGCGCCGCCCGGAAAAAGCGCCGCAGGTAATTAAAGCGACACAAAAACTGTTTCCTGACGGCATTCCGGTATTCGGTGCTGATGCTCTGCGTTTCACTATGGCCAGCTATGCCAGCCTGGGCCGCAGTATCAATTTCGATTTCAAACGTGCCGAAGGCTATCGTAATTTCTGCAATAAATTGTGGAATGCCAGCCGTTTTGTGCTGATGAATATTGAAAATCACGATTGCGGGCAGGATGAAAGTCTGCCGCTAAGTTACAGCTTTGTTGACAAATGGCTGCTGACCCGTTTGCAGCAAACCATTTCAGCAGTGAGTGAAGCACTGGACACCTACCGTTTCGATATGGCTGCTCAGACCTTATATGAATTCATCTGGAATGAATACTGTGATTGGTATGTAGAACTGGCCAAAACTCAGTTGCAGCGTGGTGATGAAGCACAGCAGCGTGCAACACGACGTACACTGGTACGCGTTCTGGAAGTAGTGTTGCGTCTGTTGCATCCAATTATGCCGTTTATCACTGAAGAACTGTGGCAGACCATTGCACCACTGGCTAACGCAAAACATACTGACAGCATCATACTGGCCGCATGGCCACAGGCTGATAGCAGTCTGAATAATGCTGATGCGGTAAATCAGATGCATTATTTGCAGGAGCTGGTTAATTCAGTTCGCAATTTGCGTGGTGAAATGGGGCTGGCGATGAGTGTAAAAGTGCCTTTACTGGTTGAAAGCAATACCGATCTGGGTGAAATTCTTCCATATCTGCCACTGGTGGCACGTCTGAGTGAAGCCAGACAGGTAACCCATTTGCCAGAAAGTGATGATGCACCGGTAGCAGTATGTCAGGGGGCGCGCCTGATGCTGAAAGTCGAAGTGGATAAAGCTGCTGAAACGGCACGACTGCAAAAAGAAGCAGAAAAACTACAGAAAAATATCGATAAAATCGAAGCAAAGCTGGCCAAACCAGGCTATACCGATAAGGCACCTGCGCATCTGGTAGAAAAAGACCGTACCGAACTGGCTCAACTACAGGACAGAATGTCTAAAATTGTTTTACAGTTACAAAAATATAATTAATTACAAATTATTTCTTCTCAACCACCAAACTACAAATACAGGTAGCAGCCGGAGAAATCCGGCAATCATTTTCATGTATTAGGGTTGGTGGTTTCTTTTTTTTACTTCAAGAATATTGCAATAATCAACTAAAAAATAATTTTTTATTCTAAAACAATCTATTAATTAAACACAATGTACTTGTTTTGTAATTTATTTACACATAATTATTCAAATTTATAATAATATTATGTAAAATTCGTAAAAAATAACTTTTTCGCTTTATATTGAAAAGTTATATGAACCGGATATACTGAAAGATTGGAGCAAACAGGTGATTAATACATCTAAATACTCGTCCCTCAACATTGTCTTGATTCAGGCTCGTGAAGCATTATTATCTCATTTTCGCCCGATGCTGAATGATATCGGTATCACTGATCAGCAATGGCGTATTACCCGTTTACTAGCAGAAAATGGTATCATGGATTTTCAGGAATTAGCTAAACAGGCATGCATTCTTCGCCCAAGCCTGACTGGTATCCTGACAAGACTGGAAAAACTGGATTATGTAGTCCGTCTTAAACCGTCCAATGATCAGCGTCGAGTTTTTCTCAAGCTGACCCCGGCCGGAGAAAAATTGTATGAAGATTTGTGTCGTTCAGTAGATGCACGGTACAAAGTACTGGAACAGCGTTATACTCAGGAAAAATTACATCAACTGGGCAATATGCTGAAAGAATTTACCAATATTGCTGTCGATAAAGAAGAACCAGAAACTTAATAAAATGAATCAACCACCGTCAGCCGTAGCTTTACAATACCGTGAAGCGATGTCAAAAGTTGCCGCAGCAGTACATGTTATTACCACCGAAGGTTCAGCCGGCCGTTATGGCATCACCCTTACCGCAGTTACATCGGTAACAGATACACCTCCTACCTTATTATTATGCATTAACCGCAACGCCCGTATTCAACCGGTTCTCCGCGCCAACGGGCGTTTATGCGTTAACGTTCTGGCTTCATCTCAGCAGGATGTAGCGGAACATTTTGCCGGAATAACATCAGTTCCGGTAACCGAGCGTTTTCTGCAAAACAACTGGCAAAATCATCATCACTCCGCCCAGCCTCAGTTAGTAGGAGCACTGGCGCATTTGCACGGACACATTGTCGACAGCCATGATATGGGCAGCCACAGCGTATTTTATGTAGCAGTTGAGCACATAAATATTAATTCACAGGAAAATCAGGGATTACTGTATTTTCAGCGCCGGTTTACTCAGACTGCCATACCATTTTGTGAAGCAGACTGTGTCTGAATCAATTTTCCTGCCACACCGACAGATAAACTAAAAAGCAATATATAAACAATAATGGACTGTCTTTTCCCGGACAGTCCATTATTACATGTAAAAATACTTATTTTACAATCTGTACCAGCTCGCCGGCTGCGTAACGATTTGCCATTTTTTCCAAAGAAATTGGCTTAATCTGGCTCGCATGACCGGCAGCACCAAAGGCTACATAACGATCAATACAAACTTGCTTCATGGCTTTAATGGTTTCAGTAAAGTATTTACGCGGATCAAATTCTGCCGGATGTGTAGCGAGAAAACGGCGGATCGCACCTGTGCTGGCCAGACGCAAATCTGTATCAATATTAACCTTGCGTACACCGTATTTAATACCTTCGACAATTTCTTCTACCGGCACACCATAAGTTTCCGGAATATTGCCGCCAAATTCGTTAATCACCTGCAACCATTCCTGCGGTACTGAGCTGGAACCATGCATAACCAGATGGGTATTAGGTAAACGTTCATGAATTTCACGGATGCGGTCGATACGCAGTACTTCCCCTGTCGGCTTACGGGTAAATTTATAGGCGCCATGGCTGGTACCAATAGCAATGGCCAGAGCATCAACACCCGTATCCTGTACAAAACGCGCTGCCTCATCCACACTGGTGAGCATCTGTTCATGGCTGAGTTTACCTGCAGCACCCACACCATCTTCCTCACCGGCATCTCCGGTTTCCAGATTACCCAGACAGCCGATTTCACCCTCTACTGATACACCGCAGGCATGTGCCATATAGACAGTTTTGCGAGTGACATCTACATTGTATTCATAAGTGGAAGGTGTTTTGGCATCACTCAGCAGCGAACCATCCATCATCACCGATGAAAAGCCCAGCTGAATTGAACGCTGACATACTTCCGGTGATGCACCATGATCCTGATGCATCACAACCGGAATATGCGGAAATTCTTCAATGGCAGCCAGAATAAGGTGCCGTAAAAACGGGGCACCGGCATATTTGCGTGCACCGGCACTGGCCTGCACAATCACCGGAGCGTTAACTTCATCGGCCGCTTCCATAATCGCACGCATTTGTTCAAGATTATTGACATTAAACGCCGGCAGGCCATAACTGTTTTCCGCAGCATGGTCGAGCAGTTGGCGCATAGAAACTAAAGCCATGAGGTTCTCCGTGTGTACTTGCAATAATTGGTAAAAAAATCGGCGCAATTATACCACTATGCACCGTTTTTGTAGGCATGAGCATGCATTCTTCCACTAATTCAGTTTACCGCCAAACAGACACTGTATTACTGAAAGAAAACAATTTGTTGATGTTGCACTGTTAATGGCAGCCAGTCTCCTGCCTGCACAGCGTAATGCAGCGGCAGCCACCAGCGTAATATTCCGTATTGCGGATGCAGCAACTGTACATCATATGATCTGGCTGTTACACATACTTCTGTTACCTGTACCTGTGTTCCGTTTTCAGGATCATATTGCAGAGCGTTTTGCGGAATGTAACAAACATCGCTGACATTATCACAACCCAGTAAACGCGCAGCCCATGCATCAGCCGGTCGTGCCAGCAATTGTACAGCGGTACCCTGCTGTATCCAGCGGCCATGCCTGAGCAGACAAATACGATCAGCCAGCGCAAAAGCCTCCAGCGGGCTGTGAGTAACCAGTACAGCCGGACATTTTTGCTGACGCAATAAACGCACAGTTAATTGCTGCAAACTGGCACGCAATGTTGTATCCAGTGCTGAAAATGGTTCGTCCAGCAACAATGCCTGCGGTTGCAGAACAAGTGCTCTGGCCAGTGCCACCCGTTGCTGCTCTCCGCCGGATAATACATCTACCTGCCGGGCAGCTGCTTCAGACAGCCCTACCTCGGCAAGCATTTGCATGGCCTGCTGTTGTGCTTGCGGTTTGCTTACCCCGTGCATACGCAGTCCGAAAGCCACGTTTTGCCACACATTCAGATGTGGCAATAAAGCATAATCCTGAAACATCAGCCCGATACGGCGCTGTTCCGGCAATAAAAAAGTTATATTTTCTTTGTTAATAAAAATATTGCCGCTATCAGGTTGTACCAGACCGGCAGCCATATTCAGCAAAGTTGATTTACCGCTGCCGCTTTCTCCCAGTACCGCTACCAGCTGACCGTCGGCCACCTCCAGACTTAAATCCGCGGCAACAACTTTATCGGAAAATTTTTTATTAATTTGTTGCCAGCTCAGCATAGATGCGTTTCCTTTTTGTCCTTACTCCATTCCACTAACGCAAAAATCAGTATAGTCAGCATCATCAGCAGTAAGGTCAGCACCATTGCACGGTCATAATTATCCCGTCCGGCGGTACTCAGATAATGATAGATCAGTGTAGTCAGCGTCTGCCATTCCGGCCGCGACAGAAACAGCGTAGCCGCAAACTCACCGATACAGGTAGCCGCAGCCAGCGCCAGCCCGCGCTGCAAAGCCGGTCGTAACAGAGGCACAATAACATACAGCAATACTTGCATGCGGCCGGCACCGAGTGTACGCGCAGCCTGTGTATAACTGTCAGGCAAACTGTCCCATGCGGCCAGTACATCCTTGGTAATAAACGGATAAGCCAGCAGCGCATACGTACATATCAGCATACTTAATGATGCTGTCCAGCCGGGATAACACAACAACAGCCCGAATGACACACACACTGGTGATACCATAAATGGTAAAAATGTCAGACTGCGCACCCACATCAGCCGCTTTGCCAGCGCAGCATGCAAAAAACCCAGCAGTAATGCCAGCATGATTGCCATTAAAGTAAAGCTTAAAGTATTCAGTACTGCCTGCCACGTTGTACTTTCCAGTAATACCAGCCATGAACTGCCAGCCAGCAAAGCACGCCAGCACACAGCCAGCAGCGGCAGCGCACAACATCCCAGCAACAGCAGCAAAGCCATTACCAGTCCGGCTTTCTGCCCGGTTGTCGGCAATTGCGGCGGCAACATCTGTATCACTGCCTTCTGAGCCGAATATCTGCTCAGAACCGCATATATAATACCGGACAGAAAAGTTGTGGCCAGTACCCACAACACCAGCACACCGGCCTGTGCCATATCCAGCTCATAAGCTATCAGCTGATAAATCTGTACTTCCAGCGTAATGTAATGCTCACCGCCAAGCAATAAAGCCAGACCAAATCCGGAAAAACAATACAAAAACACCAGACACATACCACCGGCCAGCCATGGCAGCATCTGCGGAATTTCAATCCTGACAAAAAGCTGCCACGTTCCGGCACCCAGTGTCTGTGCCGCATACATACGTGTTGCCGGTACCTGACACAAACCCTGATAGCCGGCACGTACCATTACCGGCAGATTAAAAAATACATTACCGTATAACAATAACCATGGCGTACCTTCCCAGCCGCGCCACAACAAACCCTGTGCCCCGAACAATGCCAGAATACCCACACCGGCTACTAAAGTGGGGATTACAAACGGCAGCATCAGCAAACGCAGTACCCAGTTTCGGCCGCTAAACTGCAAACGGGTAACCGTCCATGCTACCGGTACACCCAGCAACAACGTCAGCACGCTGCTGATAGCAGCCTGTGAAGCTGTCCAGCCCAGTAAGCGACGCATATATTCGTCCTGCCACACCATACGGAAACTGTCTGCATCCGTTTGTTGCAGCATTGCCTGCAATGGTAACAGCACCACAGCCAGCAAAAAAAACAGCGGCAGTAATGAAAACAGCCCCGGCAGCAATTTTTGCCCGAAACTGAGAACTTTCATCCCAATATCGTTTACATCTTTATTTACCAGACGATTACCTCAGATTCAGTATTTGTATAACCAAACAGGGCATATCCATGCCCTGTTTTTATTTCTTACTCCAGTCGCAATAAACAGCCGCATGGCGACAGTACAGGATATCTGTTCAGCGCTGCACTATCTTCATCCATTGTTTAACCCAGCTTTGCTGCTTAGCTGCCATATCAGCCATACTTGGTTGTGTTACAGTAGTCGGAATTTTTACATGAGCATATACCGGCGGCAAAGACACGCCTTTTACAGCCGGATAAACCCACATGGATGTCGGAATGGCATTCTGTACCTGATTACTTTGCAGATATTGCACCAGTTTAGCGGCCAGTGCAGGCTGACTGGCATGATTCAGCACCGCAGCACCTTCGATATGGCGGAACACTGCCCCTTTAAAGCGTAAATCGGCAGTTGGCGGTGTTTTGTATTTACCCTTACCATAATAAACTTCTGCTATCGGACTGGAAGCATAGCTTACCACCATCGGTCGGCTGCCTCCGTTCAAGGTAAATTCAGTGTAATAAGCTTCACTCCAGCCTTTAGTCACTTTTACACCATTCTGGCGCATTTTAGCCCACCATTGCCAGGTGCCCTGCTCTCCTAAGCCGCCAATATTCGCCAGCAGAAAACCCAGCCCCACACTGGAAGTGGCTGGGCTGGGCACAACGAGTAAATCGCGGTAAGCCGGGCTGGCCAGTTCTTCCAGCGAGCGCGGCAAAGCTTTGCCATGTTTCTGGAACCATGCCTTATCATAATTAATCGTAATATAGCCGTAATCCACTGCCAGAGCCTGCGGCAGAGAAACATTAACCGGACGACCGGACGGCTGCGTCTGAGCAAACAGTTTAAACTGCTGAGCCTTAGCAATATTACTGTTATCCAGACCATATACTGCATCAGCAATCGGTTTGGCACGAGTTAAAATCAGCTTGTTGAGCATTTCATTTCCACTACCGACTTTAATCACAGTCAGTTTCACATTATTATCGTGCTCAAACTGAGCCAGAACATTTTTAGGTAAAGCAAATGAATCATGTACAGCCAAACGTACCTCTGTCTGTGCCTGTGCAACCATACTGAGTAACAGACACAGCACTCCGATTAACCACTTACCTGCTTTCATTCCGGTCTCCTGCCATTAAAATCATTAGGTATTCTTCATATACAATCATACCCGTTTTAGACGTTTATAGTAAAAATCTGACGCCATCTTACAAATCATGACAACTCATTACTGGCTATTTGACCTCGACAATACCCTGCATCAGGCTGATGCGGGCATATTCGGTATTATCAATCAGCACATGACAGCCTATATAGCCACCACCCTGAATATCGACGATATTGCCGCTTCCCGGCTGCGTCAGCAGTACTGGCAGGATTATGGCGCTACACTGGCCGGACTGCAAAAACACCATCCGGAAATCAATCTTCAGGAATTTCTGCTGGCGTGTCACCCGCTGGAACAAATTTTGCCTCTGTTGCAGCCAGTGCCGCAAATACAGCATACCCTGACCCATTTGCCCGGCTATAAAGTCGTTTTTTCCAATGGTCCCAGCCATTATGTACAGGCACTGATCAGTACCATGCAAATTGAATCACATTTCCATGCCCTGTTTGGTATTGATAATGTACAAATGCTTTACAAACCTCATCCTCATGCTTACCACAGTCTGTGCCGGCAGCTGCATATCCGCCCTGAGCAATGCATTATGGTAGACGATAGCCTGTCCAATCTGAAAACAGCACATACACTGGGCATGCGAACAGTATGGTTCGGAACACACAGCCATCCGGCTGCCGGAATCGATGCGGCTGTACCGGATATGCACAGTCTGCTACAGATTGCACCGTCTCTGTTATAAAGCAACTATACGCAGGCACACAAATTCTCTACAATATCCCTGTACAAACGACTAACCTCAAAGGACAATACCATGCGTGCCGGAATCTGTTTAATTTGCGGTCTACTGGCCATCAGTGGCTGCACATGGGAAACCTATCAGGATGCCAGCGGACAGACAAAACTGCGCCAGAAATATGAACCGGGTACACGTGTGGTTTATCAGGATGGCACCTACTCACATAATATGCGCTATAACAGCATGCGCCCCGAACCGCACGTGATGAAACCCACTGTAGGGGATGCAGACGAAAAATTACCGGCACACACACACTGGTCAGATTCAAACAGTAGTGCCGAATAATTCAGATATATCAGTACAGGGCTGCCGGAATCATCCCAGATTACCGACAGCCCGTTTTCACATCTTAATATATACAAATTTATGGCTAATTCACCCTTAAATATCGTCATCCTTGCAGCCGGCAAAGGTACCCGGATGTATTCACGCCTGCCCAAAGTTCTGCATGAAATCGGCGGTATCAGCATGCTGGAACGTGTTATTAACACCGCACAGAGTCTGCATCCGGACAATATCACCGTCGTTATTGGTCACGGCAAAGAGCTGGTACGGGAACGAATTCAGGCAGACGTGTGCTGGGTGGAACAAGATCAGCAACTGGGTACCGGCCATGCAGTCAAAATGGCTCTGCCACATTTATCCGACAGCGGACGCACTCTGATTCTGTATGGCGATGTACCCCTTATCGATCAGCAAACACTGGAAGAATTACTCAGCACTGCCGGTAAAGACGTAGGATTACTGACCGACGTTCTCGACAATCCGGCCGGCTATGGCCGCATCATCCGTCAACATGGCAATGTTGTCGCCATTGTCGAAGAAAAAGATGCCAACGCAGAGGAAAAAGCCATTTGCGAAACCAATACCGGTATCTTTGTACTGCCCAATTGTCAGCTGAACCAATGGCTCAATGCGTTGCAAAATAACAATAGTCAGCAAGAATACTACCTGACTGATGTCATTGCACTGGCCCAACAGGACAATATTCCCGTTCATCCGCTGCAAGTGCGTGCATCATGGCTGGCAGCCGGCGTTAATAACAAACTGCAACTGGCACAGCTGGAGCGCATCCTGCAACAGCAGCAGGCTACAGCACTGCTTCAGGCTGGCGTAACCCTGCGTGACCCTGCTCGTTTCGACTTACGCGGACAGCTAACCCACGGACAAGACGTAATAATCGACATTAATGTCATTCTGGAAGGGAATGTAGATCTTGGTGACAACGTTTCCATTGGTGCCAATTGTGTGATTAAAAACACCACCATCGGCTCCGGTACCATCATTCACCCCAATTCCCACCTGGAAAACTGCAATATTGGCAGCGATGCCCGGGTTGGTCCGTTTGCACGCCTGCGACCGCAGGCACAGATTGGTGACGCAGTGCATATCGGTAATTTTGTCGAAGTTAAAAACAGCACCATTGGCTATGGCAGCAAAGCCAATCATCTTACCTATCTGGGCGATGCCACTATTGGCGAAAACAGCAACATTGGCGCCGGTACCATCACCTGTAATTATGACGGAGTTAACAAATACCGTACTACCATTGGTAATCATGTCCGCATCGGTTCCGGCAATATGCTTATTGCGCCCATCACCATAGGTGACCGTGCTACCACCGGTGCCGGCAGTACTCTGAGCAGGAACTGTCCGCCAGACAAACTGACACTGTCACGCAGTCGCCAGACAACTTTGTCAGAATGGCAGCGACCAGAAAAAAACAACGAAAAATAATCTCTTTATCAGCCCGCCAGTGTTATTCTGCCTGCCGGGCTGATTATCTGTATTCACTAATCTTTCCTGCCTTTACATCTGTTTCACCAAACCCGCCATACTTTAATCAAAAGCATTACATATCTGCGTTTAAAAAATACACAAAATAATTATAATTCGCAAAATAATCACTTTATTCACTATATTCTTCACAAAAGAACTAAACAAAGCATTTTCTCTTAGCCATTCATACAAGCAAATTAACAGGCAAAAGTAATATCATGTACAATAAAAATGATTCCCAATAATAACAAAGACACCTTACCTACTACTGAAGGTCAACCGCAGTGCCAATACTTACTCTTGATCAACTACCGTTTGGTCAGCCGGCAGTTATAACCCGACTGTTGCCCGAATCTCTGCCTTTTCGCCGGCGTCTGTTAGCCATGGGCATTACCCCCGGCAGCCACGTTACCGTAATCCGTACAGCACCATTAGGCGATCCACTGGAAATCAAAACCCGCGGATTTTACCTATGCCTGCGGCGCAGTGAAGCACAAGCCATCGGCGTAGTTGAGGCAACACAATGAAAATAGCATTAATCGGCAATCCCAATAGCGGCAAAAGTACGCTTTTCAATGCGCTTACCGGTTCACGCCAGCAGGTCGGCAACTGGCCCGGGGTAACTGTAGAACGCAAAACCGGTAGTATCCAGATAAACCAGCAACAGGCAGAAATCATCGACCTGCCCGGTACCTATGCCATAGAAAATCTCGACATAGCTGCTTCTCAGGATGAAATGATTGCGCGTGAGTTTGTTCTCAATGAACCAGACAGCCTGATCATCAACATTATCGACGCCACTAATCTGCAACGCAGTCTGTACCTGACTTTTCAGTTGCTCGACCTCAAACGGCCGATGCTGGTGGTTCTCAACATGATCGATGCCCTGCATAACATAGGGGAAAATATCAACATCAGCACACTAAGCAAACAGCTTGGCTGTCCGGTTATCGCCATTTCCGCTGCACGAAAAACCGGAATACCGCAACTTAAACAGGCAATTGCACAGGCCATCACCACCCCTGTAGCAGCCCATCCCGAGCTGGATACTCTTGGTAGCAAACAAAGCACCATTATCCGCAACTATCTGGCTCAGCTTCCGGCCGATAGTGCCGTACACCAGCTCGACCAGTGGGCGCTGATCGAATTATTACTTAAACAGAACCCCGTTTCTCTTACTGAAACCGAAAAACATATCCTGCAACAATGCCGTGATGCCTTGTCTGACTGGTGTAACCATGAAATCGACGTTGCCCTTGCCAGCGCCCGTTATGACGCCATCGATAAGCTAAGCCGCTCTGCAATTGAAAAGCCGCGTGAAGCAAATCTGTCCTTATCCGATAAAATTGACCGTATTACCCTAGGCCGCTATACCGGCATCCCGTTTTTTCTGTTGGTCATGTACCTGATGTTTATGGTAGCGGTTAAATTCGGCTCTGTATTTATCGATTTTTTCGACATCCTCTTTGGCACCATATTTGTCGATGGCTTCTCCGCCCTGCTCACCAAACTTGGCTCTCCCGAGTGGCTGATTGCTATTCTGGCCAACGGAATCGGCAGTGGTATTCAAACAGTGGCCACATTCATTCCGGTTATTGCAGCCATGTTTCTGTGCCTGTCATTTCTCGAAGATTCCGGCTATCTGGCGCGTGCCGCAATGGTAGTCGATCGCGGTATGCGTGCCATTGGTCTGCCGGGCAAAGCCTTTGTTCCTATGCTGGTCGGCTTCGGCTGTGGTGTACCTGCCATTATGGGTACCCGCACACTGGACTGTGCCCGTGACCGTCTCATGTCTATCAGCATGATACCTTTTATGTCCTGTGGTGCCAGACTGCCGGTTTACACCCTGTTTGCTGTTTTGTTTTTTCCTGAAAACGCCTCAACCGTGGTTTTTATCCTTTATCTGCTCGGTATCGGTGTTGCCATTCTTACCGGTATTATTCTCAAGCACACCCTGCTGCCCGGCGACATTACCCCTTTTATTATGGAAATGCCCGCTTATCGTTTGCCTACATTGCGCGGCATGCTTTACCTGACATGGTCACGTCTGAAAGGATTTATTTTCCGTGCCGGACAGGCCATCGTACTCATGGTAACCATTCTCAGCCTGCTTAACTCACTGGGTAGCGACGGCTCATTCGGCCACAATGACAGCAGCCAGTCTGTACTGTCGGTTTCCAGTCAGAAAATTACCCCGGTATTCACGCCTATGGGTATCAATGAACAAAACTGGCCGGCTACGGTAGGTATATTTACCGGTATCTTTGCCAAAGAAGCCGTCATTGCCACCCTCAACTCCCTGTACTCTATGAAAGCGGAAGAGGATGGCGGAGAAGAAACCTTTAATTTTCAGGCCGGTGTCATCAAAGCCCTGAACACCATACCAGCCAACTTAAACGAACTGGCCGGTTCCTTTCTCGATCCTCTGGGGTTTAGTGCGCTGAATCAGAGTGCTGACAGCGTACAGCAGGATATGGACATGACCGGACGCACAGTAACCAAACTGGAAACCTCCTTCGGCAGTAGTGCCGCCGCAATGGCCTATCTCATATTCATCCTGCTATATACACCGTGTGCGGCTGCGCTAGGTACCATTTACCGCGAAGCCGGCGGACGCTGGATGCTGTTTGTAGCCGGCTGGACATTCTTTACCGGCTGGAGCTGTGCCACCATTTACTACCAGTACCACCAGCTTAGTCACAGTACCAGCGCCGCATACTGGATTGGCGGAGTAGCCTGTCTGTTTATTCTTGTTGTTTGCAGTATGAAATTTATCGGCAGCCGGCGTCAGACTTGCCAGATAACCATGAAAAACTGCCCGCACAGCAAAAGTAGCTGCTGTCACTGAGTAATCAGGCATTTTTACTAATTACCAAAACTTATTTACCTGAACAGATAGTGATATTTGCAAAATCATCACTATCTGTTTGCATTCAGTTATCCAGACAGCGGGAACAAACCATCAGCCAACCCAGATAAAGGACTACCGGATATGCTTATCACTGCCATTCGTGACTACCTTATCACTATCGGACAAGCCAGCCTGCAGGATTTATCCCGCCATTTTCAGGTACAGGAAAGTGCCATGGAGCAAATGCTTAATTTTTGGCTCAGAAAAGGGATCATCCGCCAGATAGGTCCTTACCAGCCTTCCTGTCAGCAAAGTAAATGCAGCGACTGCTTTATTTGTCCTGAAGGTGCCAGAAAAATTTATCAGGCCGTCACCGGCACCGACAGAATCATTCCGATTAGCCGCTTAGTCTGAACCAGCAAAAATTTTAAATCTGACTTACCTGGATGCAGAACTGTTTTTTCAGGTGAAAACACATTAACAATTTGCCGGCATAAATCAATACCACTAACATATCCCTAAACCAGATACTTAATGACACCCACAGAACAAATGAATAAAATATCTGATATATATTAAAGATAATTTATCTACCAAACATCATCCTGAAAACCAATAGCATAAACATATCTGTCTGTTTGTACAGCCGGCTGTAAACAAAGTTTACTGTACAAATTCGCCTTTTCCATTACAATCTTCATTTCAAATAAAACTGAAACAGCATCATCAGGCAGACGATACACAAAAACTGGAATCAGCAAGGCATAACCCGCAATCCGCAATAGCCGCATTCCAGCCAGGTAAAAACCGTAATTGCACTGCAACCCATGCCTGTTGAAAAAGGATAAACCATGTGTGGCATAGTTGGCGCCATTCGCGCACAGAATAACGTAGTAGAATTTCTTACCAGCGGTCTGGAACGGCTGGAATACCGCGGATATGACTCTTCCGGCATTGCCGTATGGACACCGGACGGTATTGAGCGCGTACGCCGTGTCGGCCGCGTTAAATTTATGGAAGAAGCCGCTCAGACTGCCGGACTCAAAGGCAGACTGGGCATTGGTCATACCCGCTGGGCAACACACGGTGGTGTTACCGAACCCAACGCTCATCCGCACATTTCTAACAATATGATTGCCATTGTTCATAATGGCATTATCGAAAATTTTGAAAGTGAGCGCAGCCGGCTACAGGCACTGGGTTACGAATTCACATCCCAAACTGATACCGAAGTCATCGCTCACAGCATCCATTACGAATATACCCACTCCAGCACAGGCAACCTGTTTCAGGCGGTACAAACTGCCTGCAAACGTTTTCAGGGTGCCTATGCCATCGGCGTTATTGCCAGAGATAATCCCGATAAACTTGTGGCTGCGCGTATGGGCTGTCCGCTGTTAGTGGCGTTGGGTGAAAATGAAAGCTTTATCGCTTCCGATGTTTCCGCCGTTATTGCTTATACCCGTCGTGTTGTCTTTCTCGAAGATGGCGACCTTGTTCAGCTATCCACCCAAGGCATTGATATTCTGCTCGACAAACACGAACAGCCGGCAGAACGTGAAATCAAAATGTCTGAACTGTCCTTAGCTTCGCTCGAACTGGGGTTGTACAGCCATTTCATGCAAAAAGAAATTCACGAACAGCCCAAAGCCATCACCGATACCGCCGAAGTATTTCTGGTAGGCGGCTTTGAGCCGGAAAACTTTGGCGCCAGTGCTGCCGGCATCTTTGAGCGAATCCGTAACATTAAAATTCTTGCCTGCGGTACCTCCTACTATTCCGCACTTACTGCACGTTACTGGCTGGAAGCCATTGCGCAAATACCGACAGACGTTGAAATTGCCAGTGAATACCGCTACCGCAAAGTTATTGCCGATCCGGAACAGCTGGTCATCACGATTTCTCAGTCCGGCGAAACACTTGATACCATGGAAGCGCTTAAATATGCCCAGTCACTGGGCATGCAGCACAGCCTTTCTATTTGCAATGTAATGGAATCGGCTCTGCCGCGCGAAAGTGAACTGGTACTGTATACCCGCGCCGGTGCCGAAATCGGTGTAGCCTCTACCAAAGCCTTTACGACTCAGCTGGTGGCATTGTTCGGACTGGCGGTAACACTGGGAAAAATGCGCGGACTGGTTACCCCTGAAGAAGAAGAGCGATATACCAGTGAACTGCGCCTGCTTCCCGGCAGCGTGCAGCATGTACTTAATCTCGAACCGCAAATTGCCGGCTGGGCAAATCAGTTTGCCGCTAAAAATAACGCACTGTTTCTAGGCCGCGGCATTCATTACCCCATCGCCCTTGAAGGTGCTCTGAAACTTAAAGAGATTACCTATATTCATGCCGAAGCTTATCCGGCCGGTGAGCTTAAGCACGGCCCGCTGGCACTGGTAGACCAGAATATGCCTGTAGTGGTGATTGCACCTAATGACAGCCTGCTCGAGAAAGTCAAAGCCAATATGCAGGAAGTAGCCGCACGCGGCGGTGAGCTCTTTGTATTCACTGATCTGGACAGCGAATTCAGCGCCGATGAAGGCGTACACGTTATCCGTACCCCGCGCCATATGGGCGTACTTTCCCCGATTGTACACACCATACCGGTACAGCTACTGGCCTACCACACCGCACTGGCCCGCGGCACTGATGTAGATAAACCACGAAACCTGGCAAAATCGGTGACCGTAGAATAAATAGCTTGTGAACGCTTTTTAATTCTTAAACGCCCTGTTGAATAACAATAGGGTGTTTAATTTTCCTTAAATTAATAATATTAAAACAAACCCTGAGCCACTTAATATCCTAATTAATCTGCATTTTCATTGAATAATCAGCGTTTTTATTACATATAATTATTTAAAAACTAATACCAGCTTTATTTATTATATTTTTAGCATAAAACCTCAAATCAACTTTATATTTTGTTTTTTACTTTAAAAATAGTTTTTATCAGCTTCAATCTTCTTATATGGAGTAACTGATTAAATCAAATTGAATTATAATTTTGCCATATAAAAGAAAGCTCCGGTTTATTCAAGATTCTATGTCAGCGACAAATATTCCGGAGAAATATAGATTATTTAACTACAAGCTTTACTTTAATAAGGGTGACATTGAATGCAAATTTTGCAGCCAGACCGGAACAATAAAAACCAGATTGCCGTATTTTCTTTTCTGTCCGCATTAATCATCTATATTTTTGTTTTCGGCTTTGAGCTTACTCATTTTTCTTTGTCTATAGATGAAGAATTCAATAACAACTTTTTGCACACTGTCGCAAATGGCAGATGGGGGCATGCCTTATTGAAAGCCAGTATTTATCCGGAACCTTTTATCCCCTTTTTCACTGAAATTCTGACGTTTATTTTATTGGCCGCTTCGTGCACAGTCATTATAAAAATATTTTGTTTAAATCTGAATCAATCGCTTTTCTTTACTGTTTTATATGCCTCATCTGTACAGTTTGCCTATCAGTTACAGTTTCTGAACCAGTGTGACACACTGGCCACAGCAATATTACTGTCATCTGTTGCCGTATACTTGATTGTCAGAAAAAATTCCTTTCTGCATACCGTAATTTTTCCGGCCTTTCTGATCTGTTATTCAATAGCTATTTATCAATCATTAATCTTTCTCCCGTACTCATTACTAATCGCATATTTATTAATCGATGAGGTCAAAGGTACAGAAAATACCCGGCATTTAAAACTGATAGCTGCATTATGTATTTCCTCAGTTATCGGATTAATATTGTATTTTGTACTGGGAAAATTAATTCTGAATTATTATCATCTGCAGTCTGAATCTTATTTAAGCGATATTGTTACCTGGTTTAATGAATCACCCGTACAAAACTTAAAAAATATCAGACGTTCTATAGAGCACTATTTCACTCTAAAAGCCCCCTACGGATTAAATACCTTTTTAATTGCGTTTGTATTTTTAATTTTGCCACTCCTGTATCCATTAAAAAGAAAAGCCAGATATGGGTTTTATGTACTTTTAAGCATTCTGACTTTGTTCTGTATGAATATTGTTGTCGGCAAAGGCTTGCCAACCAGAACAATGACCAGTTTTGCCGTATTCTTTGCCTCTGCAGGATTGATTGGTTTTATTATTATCCGAAAAAATAAATATTTATGGGCAGTGGCCGCTTTTTCATTTTTATATGGTTTGGCCTGTTCCAGTAATCTATTTTATACAGACTATATTGCCTACAATAAAGATTATCGGCTGGCTTCATTTATTGCCAGTGATATCGCCAAAGAAATAAAAATATCTCCGGATGCCCCTGTCAAAGTATATTTCTTTGGTGCGATGGATATTAAACGCGTAAACAGACCAAATAATTCAGATATGTTTGGTGCTTCATTTCTTAACTGGGATAGCGGTAATTCCGTAAGAATATCTGCATTTATGAATAAAGCCGAAATTGCCACTATCATTCCCGCATCCTATGATGATATTAAATCTGATTTAAATACTGTTTATGCCGCACCTGTGTGGCCACAGAAAGGCAGTATTTTTCGGATAAAGGATGTGGTAGTAGTAAAACTTGGACAAAGCGTAGGTTATTGCCCGAATGGCGTTAAGGAAAATACGATACCGAAACAATGTTTATAAAATCATCGGCCTGTTTTTATCTGTTTAATGGTTCAGCAATAAAGTATTTATTGCCTAATACGGTGGTAACAGCCGTCTGAAACCATGCAACATGATTATGCAGAAAAAAAATATATTTCTGCATAATAAGAAAACATATGGTGGCTGTTTCAGACTGATAATCTGTTTCGGATGATGTTTTCTGTCAGCCAGTGCCACCGAGAGTTTGCGCAGATAATTCATACTCATTGGCCATTCTTTCACACCTTGCAGCCATTGTTCTGGAATATCTGCTTCGCCCACATAAATACCGGCAAGAGCGCCGGCAATGGCTGCCGTGGTATCAGTATCCCCGCCCGCATGTATTAATGCACTGACGGTTTGTTCGTAATCACCATAATAGCGCAGCCATGCATAGATAACAGCAGGCACGGTATTGTTAATATAGCCAGTAATTCCTTTTTTTTCCAGTTTCAGCGCCAGCAAATAATCATGCAATTGAGCCTGCTGCTTAAGTTTCTGCTGAGCCAGTTGCAAGTGACTAATAAGCTGCTCTCCGCTTAGCGCAGGCATAATCTCAGCAAAGAAACTGTCAGCAGACACCTCAGACTGCTGCCGGCTGGCATAGCCGGCAGCCATGGCAATCACCCATGCGCCTTCTTCAGCACGCGGATCAGTATGAGTTATGATGGTAGCTGCATGAATGCATTCACGCATGATGTCTGGATTACCGGCAAAAAACCAGCCTATAACCGGTGCACGCATAGCCGCTCCGTTACCGGCAGAATTATTACCGCTTTTAGCCGGATTTATACCCAGACACAATTTCAGGCAGGCTTTTAAAGTAGCCATACCCAAACCGGCCGGCATGGTCAGAAACCATCGCCTCATGCCTCTGCCCAGCCGGCTACTAAAATCCTTCGGATTCAGCTTACAGCTCAGCAGACATTGTGCCACCATCGCTGCATGCTCAGTATCATCACTGCATAACCCTATTCTCCCCCATGGAGTGACAATCAGGTTGTGCTGAATTTTATCGCCAAACATACGTCTGGCTCGCTTAGGAGCAATACCCTCACGAGCCAGCCCTATTGCATCACCAACTGCGGTACCAATAAGCAATCCGGTAATCTGCCGGACAGACTGGGTTTGTTGCATAATTTATTTCCGGTGGATGAATAATAAATTTACAAATGTTAACTATACAGTATTTTCTTTATTAATTCCTGTTTTAACTGTTGAGATTATCAAATTTTTATTTATTTTCAGAATATTCAATAATAATGCTTAGCCATAAAGATAACCTGCTGCCAATTAAATATATAGTCAGAATACAGAGTTTATATAATTACCATTTAATAAATACAATTAATTCAAAAATCAGAACTTTAATCAATATTGATTTTTATAAATTCAGTTTTAAGCTTATCAAGCTTTAATTCAGAAAGATAAATTTATTCACACTTCCATCTGATTCAGCTGCATTCTTTTTACCCATAGATAACCGTTTGATGATAATAAATAATTTTTAGCAACAACTAAATTAGGATTTGCAAGAGAAACATTTATTTTAAATGTTTCTCTTGCCGTTTAAGATTTATTTTATTAATCAGAAATACAAGCATCAATAGCAGAACAGTGAAGCCATTTTTTAATTTTCCTATTTTTTTCTGTTGTATATTCAATTTCATAAAAATCATTTTTATAATTTAATAATTCTACCTTATCCTCTCTAATTAAATATATTTTTGTTTTATTTTTTAAATTTGGAGAATCATATAGATAACTTGTAAATACCCCATTGTTAGCACACAAACCAAGTAGAAAATCATGCTATTTGTTTCATGTTTCTATATTCAATTGGTGTCATAT
>NZ_JACFSH010000027.1:0-282 GCF_016100525.1 Snodgrassella sp. W6238H11
TGCCAATCTGTGCCTTTAACTGGCGGTTTGTCCGGATAGCTCCGGCAGCATTATTTACACTATCCGCTGTCAGATCAATACTGTCTGCATCTATACTGCCATTACTGCTGTTATCCAGTGTCGCTGTATGAATAACTGCCTCTTTGCCAGACTGAATCACACCATTTGTACTGTTGTTTACACTTACCGATGCCTTAAGATTCAGATTCTCACTACTTATTATCCCTTTATTATTATTTTTAATACTTTCTGTATTCAGATAGGCATCTTTACCGGCTATGA
>NZ_JACFSH010000008.1:0-42432 GCF_016100525.1 Snodgrassella sp. W6238H11
GTGTGAGGCCGCTTGGCACTCACACTTATCGGTAATCTGTTCTGTTAAAGAGCGTTGCTTTCGACTGCGTTCTACTTTAAACTGTTCGTTTGTTTCGTGTCGCGTCATCAGCGAAGAAGGCGAACTATACGCCTCCACAAATCCCCTGTCAACTCCTGCCTGCATTTATTTTTGACTTTCTTCTCATTCAACTGTTTTTCCTGAGTTTATTTTTGGTGCCTTTGACTCAGTTTGATTACTTTTCAAACTTTCATGACTTGCTTTGTCTGTGTGTTTATTAAACGAGCTGTGTATTCATATTCGTTAGTTCTAAGAATTAATACTCTTTAGATTGCGAAAAGGTATCATTGTTTATAATTTGTATTGCTGATATAAGAATTAATGTTTGTAGATTTATTTAAATGTATGGCTTATAGATTAGGTATTTTTATACTCATTTTTGTATTTCTATAAACAATTAGAATAGTCATTTAATTTTTTAAATGTTAATCCGGCTATTTTTATTCTCTGGATTATTGATTGATTTTTTTACTACTATTATGCCCCGTTTTTATTTACCGCCCAGTGTTTTAGTTTCAGATGCATTCTCTTTACCTGATACGGCTGCTCGCCATGTACAGGTGTTACGCTACCAGCCAGGTGAGGTAATTGAGCTTTTTGATGGGCTTGGAAAGGTCTATCAGGCTGAAATTACGTCAATGGGTAAGAAAAATGTGGATGTACTGATTCGTGAAAGTACAGATATTAATTTAGAGTCACCATTAAATATTACGTTGATGCAATCCATATCAAGTAGTGATCGTATGGATTTAACTATTCAAAAAGCTGTGGAGCTGGGCGTAACTATGATTCAGCCAGTACTGACGGAACGCAGTAGCCAGCGCTTAAGTGGCGAACGGGCAATGAAAAAACTTGAGCGCTGGCTGGATATTGCTATTGGTGCCTGTGAACAATGCGGCAGAACGGTAGTACCTCAAATTCAACCGATAACGGTATTGTCAGATGCATTGTGTGCTCTGGGTGTGGATGATTTAAAACTGCTGATGAGTTTAAACCAGCCCCGAGCATTAAATCAGTTTACACAGCCACAGGCAGTAGTATTGCTGGTTGGTCCTGAAGGCGGATTAAGCCAGGCTGAAGAAGAGCTGGCAATTAATCATGGCTTTAATGCAATCAGCACAGGACCCAGAGTATTACGGACAGAAACAGCATCTTTGGCAGCTATTGCGGCAATGCAGTTGCTATGGGGAGACTTTCGCGGGTAAATTGGAAAAATCCGGAACTGATAATAAAACCAGCCAGTTTAGTCTGCTATCTGGCTGGTTCTGTATTAATATTCTTCTGGTATATAACGATAAGGATAATTAGGTTCCTGATAATCACCCTTATCCTGACGTTTTGGTAATTCGACCTTTTTCCGTGGTGTCTTTTTATACGGAATTTCACTCAATATATGTTTAATGATATTCAGACGCGCTTTCTTTTTATCATTAGAATCAACCACGTACCACGGTGCCCATGAGGTATCAGTTGCCATGATCATTTCATCACGAGCCCGGGAGTAGTCATACCAGCGGCTGTAGGATTTGATATCCATGGGAGAAAGCTTCCAGATTTTACGTGGGTCGTTAATTCGACCAAGCATGCGTCTATGCTGTTCTTCCATACTCACTTCAAGCCAGTATTTAAGCAAGATGATACCGGAATTAACTATAGCTTTTTCCATAAATGGAATAACTTCGAGAAATTCTTTACTTTCTTCTTCGGTACAGAATCCCATCACGCGTTCTACACCAGCACGGTTATACCAGCTACGGTCGAAAATAACGACTTCTCCAGCCGCAGGTAAATGAGGAATATAGCGCTGCATGTACATTTGTGACTTTTGGCGTTCACTTGGTGCCGGCAAGGCAATAGTTTGAAAAATACGAGGACTAACTCTCTCTGTGACAGCTTTAATTGCACCACCCTTACCTGCTCCGTCGCGACCTTCAAAAATAATACATACTTTTTGTCCGGAGGCTTTTACCCATTCTTGCAGGGCAACCATTTCACCCTGAAGTTTTTCCAGCTCTTTGTAGTATTTCTTTTGAGATAATTTTTTATGTTTGGTATTTTTATCTTGATTATGTTTGGTACTTTTATTCGGACAAGTGTTATTCTGGCTTTCTCCCTGCTCAGTATCAGGTATTTTGGTTTCAGATTGCTGCTGGTTTGCAGTCATAATACTTCCCCTATCTGTTGTTATTAATAATTAAAGTAAATTTAATATTAACAGATTATTAATGTTAACAGTTATTTGCAACATCAGTTACATGTTTTTACAATATTATTTACTGTTCTGTATACATGAATAAACTTAGTTATTGCAGATTTGCGGCAGCAGTGCGCTGTTCATCTTTTACTGTAAACCACCATACGATTAAACCGATGATAGCAAGAGCGACGCCAACCCATGCTGTACTTGTCCATCCCCAGCCGGCGGCAATGGTTAAGCCGCCTAAATAGGGTCCTAAGGCATTGGCAGCATTAAAAGCACTATGGTTGAGTGCTGCAGCCAGTGTCTGAGCTTCTTTAGCTACATCCATCAAACGAATTTGTAATAATGTACCTACAGCACCGCTCATACCGATTAGTACAACCTGAATACATATCCAGTAAGGATGATGCACTGCAAAAGGATATAAGGCCAGCATAGCAGCAGACCAGGCCAGTAAGCATGCTAATCCACCCATCACATGGCGACCGGCCAGGCGTGGCACGATAATATTGCCAAGAGTCATGCCTACACCGTAAAGACACATCACCAGTGGTACGCTTTTAGGTGACATACCGGTAATATCTTCAAGTGTTGAAGCCATGTAAGCATATATGCCAAACATGCCGCCAAAACCAATGGCTCCTATAGCCAGTGTCAACCATATTTGCCGGTTGGTCAGTGCACTAAGTTCACGCAGCGCATTGCTACCGCCTCCTTGCATACAATTTGCCGGTAAAAAAAGAGCTACCAGTATCACTGTTAAAGCAGCCAGTATGGCAACGATAAGAAAAACAACCCGCCAGCCTACTGCTTGAGCCAGCCAGCTACTCAAAGGTACGCCGATGGTGGTAGCAATGGTTAAACCGATCATCATTAATCCTACAGCCTGAGTTCTCTTATCCGGAGGCACCATAGCTGCGGCAACCAGTGCACCAACACCAAAATAGGCTCCATGCGGCAAGCCACTTAAAAAGCGAAATAACATCATACTGCGGTAATCTGGAGCCAGCATCGTGCCGAGATGTGTCAGAGAGAAAAATGCCATAAGCACCAGTAACAGGCTGCGTCTGCTAAAGCGTGCACCAAATATGGCAATAACCGGAGCGCCTATGACAACACCCAGTGCGTAAATGCTGATTAGATGTCCTGCTACGGGTTCGCTTATATTTAAACCACTGGCGATATAGGGCAAAACACTCATGGTGGCAAATTCTGTAGTGCCGATTGCAAAACCGCCAACAGCAAGAGCAAATAAAAGCCAGCGGGGATGAGGAATGCGATTAGGTTCTGTGTTCATAGTTGTGTGATTAGGCTGGTCAATAGTAGCCAGTAAAATTGTGTGTTTATTGTGATTTAAGTCTAACTGATTGAGAAATATTAGTAAAAATTGATTTTAGTTTTTTTTGCATAAGTATATTGCGGATAATTAAATATTGTTTAGTTTTGTGAATATAAAATTTTATTTGGTTAGGGTGCAATCTATATATTGTCAGTGAATTGCTAAGCCAATATGTTTTACACATTTTCTTTTTTTAAATTAAGTGCAAAGATAATTGAATATTGAGCAGATAATGGTTTTATCAGGTTATTAGCCTTTGTTTCTTACGGTTTTGATGCTTTAGCAGGATATAATAGTATTAATTATGTACTTTTTATTAAGATGTTTTATTTTAAATGAATGGAATAAATGATGAGTAAGCCTAGTGCTCAAATACTTGTAAATCGTCCTGATGATGCACAGTTACTGGCAGATGAAGCAAAGTACTGTTCGTTTGGTGATACGGTACATTATGTGAATCCGCCAAAAATCTTTGATGGCTGCGAAGGCAGCTATATGTACGATAAAAATGGTACACCTTATCTGGACTTACAGATGTGGTATTCGGCCTGTAATTTTGGCTATGCAAATGAACGGCTGAATGCTGTGCTGAAGCAGCAGGTTGATACATTACCGCAATGTGCCAGCCAGTATTTGCATCCTACTAAAATTGAGCTGGCTAAAACCATTGCTCTGGATATGAAACGTAAATTTGGTCACGATGGTCGTGTGCATTTCAATGTCGGCGGTTCTCAGTGTATTGAAGATTCATTGAAAATTATCCGTAATGCATCTGAAGGCCGTTCATTAATGTTTGCCTTTGAAGGTGGCTACCATGGACGTACTTTAGGTGCATCTTCCATTACCTCCAGCTTTCGTTATCGCCGGCGTTATGGCCATTTTGGTGATCGCGCTATGTTTATTCCGTTTCCTTATCCCTTCCGCCGTCCTAAAGGAATGACGGCAGAAGAATATGGTGAACATTTGGTGGCAGATTTTGCCCGCCTGTTTGAAACAGAATACCATGGTGTGTGGGATCCGAAAGCCGGACAAGCTGAATATGC
Organism: Snodgrassella sp. W6238H11; assembly: GCF_016100525.1. NCBI lineage: Bacteria > Pseudomonadati > Pseudomonadota > Betaproteobacteria > Neisseriales > Neisseriaceae > Snodgrassella > Snodgrassella sp. W6238H11. The sequence goes on from NZ_JACFSH010000008.1 coordinate 4,643, forward strand.
AGCCTTCTATGTGGAACCACTGCAAGGAACAGGCGGATATATTGTACCGCCACGCAACTACTTTAAAGGACTGAAAAAAGTTCTGGATCAATATGGTATTTTGCTGGTTGTTGATGAAATTCAGATGGGTTTTTATCGCACCGGTAAATTATGGTCAATTGAACACTTTGATGTAAAACCAGATATGCTGGTATTCGCTAAGGCACTGACCAATGGCATGAATCCGCTTGGTGGTCTGTGGGCGCGGGAAGAACTGATTAATCCTCAGGTATTTCCGGCTGGTTCTACTCATTCTACTTTTGCCTCAAATCCATTAGGAACAGCGGTAGGTCTGGAAGTATTTAAGATGATGGCCGAAACTGACTATGAAAAAATGGTTATGGAAAGCGGAGCGTATTTCCTTGAGGGCTTAAAAACACTGGAACAGCGCCATAAGGAAATAGGTGAAGTAGACGGTCTGGGGCTGGCTTTACGTGCCGAAATCTGCACAGAAGACGGATTTACTCCAAATAAAGCTCTGGTAGACAAAATGGTGGATATTGGTATGTCCGGTGATCTGGACTGGCAGGGCCAGAAAATGGGGCTGGTACTGGATATTGGCGGCTATTACAAAAATGTCATTACTTTCGCGCCTTCATTACATATTACTAAACAGGAAATTGATCAGGGTATTGAATTGCTGGATCAATTGATTACACGTGCTAAAAAAGAGTTAACAGCTTAGGGCTGGTAATGGCAGCCGGCTGATATTCAGGCTGGCTGCCGTATTAGTAAATTATGAATTATCTGACTCAACTGGAACCGAATGAACTGGTCGACACTTTTCTGACCAGTCCGCCTCAGGATTTTACAGCATGGCAATTAACTAGCGGGGTACCGGCATTTGCTGCACGGTTTGATTTACTGACTACCGCAGAAGCTGATTTCCAGCAAAAAATTCGCCATTGGCCGTTATTTAACTGGTGGCAGCAGTTTCTGAAACCTGAAACTTGTTTTATTGGTACTACTGTATCGGAATATGCGCTGTTTACTCAACAACAATCTGTGCAGCAGTTTGCTACAGAAATTAAACAGCATTATGGCAAAAAATATCCGCTGCTGATTGTGAAAGATATTCCTCAGCAATCACCATTACTGAATCATCAGGCAAATGAATATGCTGCATCGCTGATAAAGATATTGCAACAAGAAGGATTTATTGCAGTAGAAGGTCAGGCATTAGCCTGGGTACCGATAGATTTTAATGATATCGATGAATATTTAGGCCGTCTGTCTTATCAGCGGCGTAAAAACTTCCGGCGTAAATTAAAAACGCAATCGCTGGTAGAAATTGGTTGTATACACAGTGGTGATGCCTATTTTCAGAATAAGGCCGTTTTAGATGAGTACTATCGGTTATATTTGAATGTTTATAATCAAAGTGAAATCCATTTTGATTTATTAACCAAAGATTTTTTTGTGCGCCTGTTACAGGACAGCAGCAATCAGGCCAGGATTTTTACCTACCATTATCAGCAAGAACTAATTGGTTACAATATCTGTTTTGTTCTGAACGGTATGCTGGTAGATAAGTATATCGGTTTTGTTTATCCTCAGGCACGGGAACTGAATTTGTATTATCTGAGCTGGTTTTACAATCTGAATTATGCCAAAGAGCATGGACTTAAAGTTTATGTCGCCGGCTGGACGGATCCGCAAGTTAAAGCATCTTTAGGTGCACAATTTACTTTTACCAAACATATGGTGTATGTCCGCAATCCTGTTTTAAGAAAGCTACTGGCAAAAATCAGTACTCGTTTCGAACAGGATAAAATCTGGCAGGAAAATAGCAATCAGCCTACTCAGGATAGTAAAAAACATGAATAAAACGGTAATTCTGGATTTTGACCACAGTACAGGATCTATACCAGATGCAGTAAGAATTGAACTTGGTCAATGGCAGGAAGTTATTCGTTTTGGTTGCTCTCAGACCAGTTTTAAGAAATTACAGGCTGAACTGAATCAGCAATTACCCGAACATTATGGTACGGTATTAACCGGCAGTGGCGACTATCATCATGTTTCACTATTGTTGATTAAGCGTTTACAGCAATTTTTCAGTGCCTCCAATCCGATACAAGTCATTATTTTTGATAATCATCCGGATAATATGCGTTATCTGTTCGGAATTCACTGTGGTTCGTGGGTCAGTTACGTGGCGCAATTGCCTTTTGTCAGCCATGTACATGTATTAGGTATTACTTCAAATGATATAGGGGTGGCACACAGCTGGGAAAACCGGCTGGCGCCATTATTTCAGGGTAAATTAACTTACTGGTGTATGGATGTACAGGTTGGCTGGGCAAGAACAATTGGTCTGAAACAGGCTTTTCGGGCATTCTCCTCACCAGAAGAACTGGTAAGCGCTTTTATCCGGACACAGCAACAAACTAATGAACCTGTATATATCTCGATAGACAAAGATGTTCTGGGTAAAGACGTAGTACAAACCAACTGGGATCAGGGGCGCATGCAACTGGAACATTTATTAACTGTGATTAACGCTATGAATCAGCGGATTATTGGCAGCGATATTACTGGTGAAGTATCTCAGTGGGAATATACCAGCCCGCTAAAACGCTTACTGAGTGCAATGGACAAACAGGAACCCATTCCGGCTACTACACTGACTGCATGGCAAGAAAAACATCATGCTGTTAATCAGCAATTGCTTGCCGCTCTGGCTCAGAATCAGCGCACAGCATCCTGAATAACTTCACATATCCGGGAAAATTGAGCATCAGTAAGCCACAGGCTGTTGGTAATAGTTAACATACGTGCAGCAAAATCTTCAGCATTCGGCATGGATGAAGCTGGTACAATCGGCTGCAAATAATCATATTGAGACAGTGGGTGAATAAATAACCGCGTTACCCCCAGCGGACTAGTCCATAGCTGTTTTAATACAGCATCGCGATGTTGGCCTGTAGGCAATAACACCATTAGAAAAGGCCATACACCCCGACCATGCTGATCGACGATCACCTCTATTCCGGAAATACTCTGCAATTGTTCAATACGCTGGTAGGCCTGCTTTTGCAACATATCTAGAAATGCCGGTAAACGCAGGCAAGCATTAGCAGCTACATGCTGACGCCAGCGACTAACCCGATGCATTGGAATATCAAAATCAAAATCATCTCCAACGGCTGCAATCCATTGCTGCCGGCGCAATGCCTTTCTCCTGCCTTGCCCATAAACAAAATGTAAACCAGCAGGATTATACAAAGCAGTGTATCCAAATAATTCGAGAGTTCTCAGCAACTCCCATTTGCACCGGCGTGGCAATAATTTTTCGGACATAGCTTGTAAATTACTGCGTAATTGCATATCACTGGCGGTTAACAAACCGCCTTCATACATAGTTAGCCCTTTACCGGCTGCCAGACTGAACAGCACAATATCACCATGCTGCCCTACTTCTGCACCCAATGCCTGCGCTGCATCCTCTATCACACTAATCTGATAGGACTGAGCCAGTTGTTTAACGGTACTGACATCTGTCACCCGGCCGCCCAAGTGTGTAGGTATCACTGCCAATACCTGCTCATTTAACAGAGTACTTAACTGAGCGATATCCATATCGATACTACTGGGTTTTAAATCACATAACTGTAACTTTAAACCACAATGATGAACGGCCAGCGCAACCAGCGGGCAGGTATATGCCGGTACAATTACGGTTTTACGCTGTGGCTGTTGCTGTGCAAGTGTGGTTAACGCAATAATCAGTGCTGCTGTACCTGAACAGGTAAGCTGTAAGGGCGGCAGATGCAATTGTTCGCTGACTCTGCTCGTAAGTGACTGACCAGCCGGCCGCCAGTCAGACCACTTTAGCGGTAATCCGGCAGTAGGCGGGTTCTCATAGTAGTATGACATAAATAATACTAATCTTCTGAACCGGAAAAGTTAACACGGCTCATCATCTTTACTGTGCTCTTCCGTTTCCATGATCTCTTTTTCAGCCAGTGCTAAAAAGATAATACCAGCCACAATAAATATCGCGCCGAGGATGCGAATATTTGTAATGTGCTCATGAAACAGAAAAGCTGAAACCAGCATTACCGTAACTACTTCCAGATGCGATGCAGCAAATGCCGGACCAACCGGTGCTTTTTTCAACAACATCATCCAGGTAAAAAAAGCACCAATATAGCCGGCAATGGCAATATATACCCACGGCTGAGTAAATACACGGGAAATCCAGTCCCAATCCGCAGCAAGTGGCTGCGCATGAATAGCAGTTAATTTAAAACTGCTCTGCCCCAATGTATCAAACAATAATAAGAGCGCAAAACCAACTATATAAAATTTACGCATTATGACGCTCCTACCAGTACTACTCCGATGGTAATACAAAACATACCGGCCAACCGGAAACGGGTAAGCTTTTCCTGAAACAAAATCCGTCCTACCAGCATCAGTACGATAATGTTAATTGAACCAAGCAAAATACCCTGTGACAATGGTACCTGACTTAAAAATGCCAGCCAAAGCAAAAATTCAGCGACATAGGAACCAATCCCAATCCACAACCAGTAATTACTGAACAGATCAACCCAGTAATACCAGCCATTGCGGTTATCTGGCGCAATGGCTGCATATTTAAATGCTATTTGCCCGAGCGTATCAAAACAGATATTGGCAAACCATAAAATGAATACAAGCATCGTCATATAATATTTCCTTTGCTACGAGATAGATATTCACTTACGCTGTTTGCGCTATATGCTCGAAAAAGGCAACTGATTCATTGATTACTTCGCGCCGCTGCCGATCAATGGTAATCAGGTGATAGCTGTCATCCAGAACGATAAATTTTGTTATTCCGCTGACATATTTTTCTACCAGACGCGCATTAGTTTTAATATTAGCAATATCATCATGACCGGAATGCATAATCAGACAGGGAGCTGTAACCTGTGGCAACTGTCGCCGCACTATTTTGGCCAGTGCCTGCATTTCTGCCAGTGCCGGAAACGGATTACCGGCCAGACCGGCACTGGCACTATCGCCACTGAACATGCTGGCAGCAACAGTTGCACGAATACGTTCATCTTTCAGCCCATACGGTGGTTTCTCTATAAATGAGGTTTTCTGAAATAAATGAAATTTTTTAAAAAACGGTAATAGCACAAAAGATTGTTTTGCCCAGAATGGAATAGACCAGCCATCATAGCTGAATGTTACACCATAGACACCCACACCCTTTACAAGCTCAGGCTGATCGGCCGCCAGTTTCAATGCCAGCAGCGCACCCATCGATAATCCTGCTACAAACAGACAATCGACTTTTTGTTTTAGAAATTGCGCAGCCTCCTGCACACTGGCATACCAATCATGCCAGGTAGTCTGACATAAATCAGCTTCATCACCGCAATGGCCGGCCAACTGCATGGCATAGACAGTAAAACCTGCCTGATGCAGCCCTTTGGCCAGAATACGCATTTCATTGGGTGTACCGGTAAGACCATGTACCAGCAGAACACCATTGCGATTACCGGGTAAAAAATAGGAAGAGTCTTGAATCATAATTATAAATCAGGTATTAATGCCTTATGCTGGAATTAGGCAGCTATTCTCGGTCGGAGCTTTAAGCAACTCAGGCAAAATGGCAGTAACATCGCCAAAATTCTTGATTGGATAATATGCAATCCGCTGTTGCTGACAAAAATCAATTAATTTATCTTTGGCAAATACCATATCTACTTTATCTGCCACACAAAAATCCGATGTACCATCACCAACATAAAAAATCTTTTGAAAACCAGTCAGTTTCCGGCGGTGCTGACATTTACAATTACCACTGGCTTTAAGGCAATGATCATTGGCATAAGGAAAATCCAGTGCCCAGCCTTGCTGTTGATTATGCAATAAACGATTGGCAAAAACCGGTAAAAAGTTCAGATTATACCGCTTAAGGATGGACTGAATGGCATAGTCCAGTCCATCACTGACAATATGTACATTTAAATTTCTGCTTTGTGCAAAGCTGATAAACTCACTAAAAGCAGGATCAATTTTAATTTGTGCCAGCACACTGTCCAACTCAGCCTTACTGGCCTGCATATTAGCAATCTGCTGATGCATGCATTCCCGCGAACCAATAATACCTTCCTGCCACTGCTGCTCAAATAAGGCACATTTCTCATTACCAAAATGATTCAGTAAGGTATCAGTAACATCTTTTTCACTGATGGTTCCGTCAAAGTCACACAATACTGTATACTGACTCAAATCGTTAGCATAAAAAAGTGACTGATGATTTTGCGGGCTTTCCGCAACGGGGAAGAAACAACTCATATTGTTCCATATAAAAAATTACAAATGAAAACAGGCTGGCATTGTAACAAGGAAAATGAAAGATAATGCAAGATGCTTGAATATCTTAGTGTGTAAAGGCTAAACGTAAATAATTTCACTAAATTTTAGCCAATTACCCTAACATGATAATTGGCTAAATATGGCTGATAGATCGGAGATTAAGGGTACTAAATATATATACTATCAATAGAATAATACCCGTTCACTTTGAACACTAATTCCAGTTTAATATAAAATAAACGAAAATACATGTCAGAAATGTATCTTATACTTTGCTGAAACTCAGATTACCTGTCTGCTATACCAAGCCGCCAAATCTGTCCACAACAGAACTATCTATACAGATAGCTGATATGTCTAGATATTTTAACCGAATAATTGATCTATTTTAAAACATTTCTACCAGAAATTAAACTGACTGGATTTAAGTATACTTAATGCAATATCAATATTAGAAAGAAGTCAGCTAATAATTGTTATTTTTTCACAATAATTTAAATTATATAGATAATTTATTTAAATCAAATGGCATAAAATAATCAGAACGGATTCTCAGCAAAAGCTATTCAGAAACAAACAATTGTTTATCCTATATTTATTATTCTGATAAATATAGGATAATAAGCATAACTGCTATTTTTAGCAGCAGAGAATTTTGATATCTATGCTTATAGAGAGCAATAGATAAAACTATATAAAATAAAAGTGCGGATATATCCGCACTTTTATTCGATTCATTTCATCAGCAATACATTTTTTACCAATATATTATTCGCTGTTTCAATTAGTGAATTTCTTTGAATGAATTGATTAGGTAAGTTGAGTCCTGTGTAACATCATCCAGATCATGACCCGGGTTCATTACTAAATCTCCTATCTGCACAGCTTGAGATGCATTAATAATAAGAGCTGAAGACAAATTATCACTTACCCGATAAATCAGTGCCAGGCCAACTTCCTCTGCCGGAATACTCAGATATTTAACCACACTGCGTGATTTCTTAGGCTCATTAGATAAATCAGCCTTAAGCTGGCGACTTTTTTTATACAGGCTAACTACGGTACCTTTATCAACTCCGTCATTAGTACCTAAATTCAAAGTAATTGTCTGATAAGGACCTGCTTCCTGAATACCGTCCATTACAGAAACAATTTTACCTTTAATCTGAGTAGTGGGCCCATGAGGCATCATCTGGAACGGATCATGCTCATCTGTAATTTTTAACAGATAATCACCCTTATTAATTTCTGACGCTGAATTGGTAATAACCAGTGGCTGAGCTGTACGCGTAGGAACCTTAATCAGTGGTGTCTTACGGGTATAATACTCATCTTCAGGTAAGCTGGCTGCATCCTTTGGACTGCGTTCAGCCAGAGCAGTGTTCTGTCCGGCCAGCGTTGCTGCTTCACCACTAAAGCGTACCAGCTGTCCCAGATATTTATGGGTATCTGGATCAGTAATATTCTGTTCTATACGGTAAATCAGATAGCGACCAGGCTCTAACTGACGATCCGCATAGATACGGTCACCTGTAGAATAAATAACCCGGTTATCCGGTCCGGCAATCAGACGTGGTGCCTCTCTGGTTTGTTCTTTACTAATTACTTGCGGGTGCTGCATAAACATACGGAAAAAATCGACATCTATGGTACTGATGCCATAACCAGAAGACAGATTACGTATTTGTGGCTGCAGTTTAATGGTTGGAATACCTCCGCTGTTATCAAAACCCAGACGCGGCTGCCCGTTAACATAGCGCAGACTTAAAACCTGTCCCGGATAAATTTTTTGCGGATTCCGAATCTGATCCCGGTTAGAACCCCACAGTTGCGGCCATTGCCAGGGGCTGTAAAGATACTTACCGGATATGCTCCACAAAGTATCACCACTTTTCACTACATATTGTGCCGGTGCATCCGGACGTAATTTTAATTTGGCCATTACCGGTGCAGATATTGCCATACTTAGTGCACACAGCAGAGTTATAATATGTTTATGCATGTAAGGTATCCTTAGGGAGTTTGCTATTTTAAATGATTGTGATATGACATAGTATGGATATTAGTATCAGTTTACCTGAATCCATATCAACAATCTTTAAAAAATCCATATTGCCATCATGTACTCAGGTCAGATTGATTGAACAAGGAATTAAACACATAATGGCTCTCTTAAACATTTTACAATATCCTGATGAGCGTTTACATACTGTTGCGCAACCTGTTACAAAATTTGATGACAGAATTCGCACGCTGGTACAGGATATGGCGGAAACTATGTATCAGGCACGCGGTATCGGACTGGCGGCAACTCAGGTTGATGTGCATGAACGTGTAGTAGTAATGGATCTGTCTGAAGAACGTAATCAGCTGCGTGTATTTATTAATCCGGTTATTACTTACAGAGAAGGTGATACCGAGTACGAAGAAGGCTGTTTATCTGTTCCCGGTATTTACGAGATGGTGCACCGCTCTGAGCGCATTACCGTTGAAGCCTATGATGAACATGGTGAAAAATTTACACTGGAAGCAGACGGATTACTAGCCATCTGTATTCAGCATGAACTGGATCACCTTGCCGGCAAGGTATTTGTAGAATATCTGTCGCCACTGAAACAGAACCGTATCAAAACTAAGCTTAAAAAACGCGCACGCGAAAGAATGTAACAAAACCTGTTGTCGGAATTTTTTATTGGCATAGCGATAGCTGTTATGCCTGTTGTGGATTTATTGCATGAAGCCTTCTGTTATTTTCGCCGGAACCCCTGATTTTGCTGCGGCTGCACTCAATGCTATTGTTGCAGCCGGTTTTAACGTGCCTCTGGTACTAACCCAGCCAGACCGCCCTAGCGGCCGCGGGTTAAAGTTACAACCCAGCGCAGTCAAAAAAGCAGCACTGACACACGGTCTTACCGTAATGCAGCCAACTACATTAAAAACGGCCGAAATTCAGGCGATATTGGAAAATCAGCAGGCTGATGTCATGGTTGTAGCTGCTTACGGGCTATTACTACCACAGGCAGTGCTTAACATTCCCAGATATGGCTGTCTCAATATTCATGCGTCTCTGTTGCCGCGCTGGCGTGGTGCCGCGCCGATTCAGCGTGCAATTGAAGCCGGCGATCACGAAACCGGGGTATGTATCATGCAAATGGATGCCGGTCTGGACACCGGCTCAGTAATCAGTCGTCATAAATATACGATTAAAACAGACGATACAGCGAGTGAAGTCCATGATGCATTAATGCAGCTGGGTGCTGATGCAATTGTTGCTGATTTACAACAAATTAACCAGCTACAGCCAATTCCACAAAGTGAAACAGGCGTTACTTATGCTCATAAATTAAGCAAAGCTGAAGCACAAATTAACTGGGCCCGGCCTGCTGCAGAAATTGTACGAAAAATTCGTGCTTTCAATCCAGTACCCGGAGCATGGACTGTCTGGCAGGATAAACCGCTTAAAATCCGGCGCGCTAAAATAGTTTCATACACAGGCATACCGGGAATGGTTTTACACAGTAATGAACATGAACTGATTGTAGCCTGTGGCAAAGACTCCATCAGTATTGAAGAAATTCAGAAAGCGGGTAGCAAAGCCATGTCTGTAACCGCATTCCAAGCCGGTAATATCTTGCAACAGGGTACATTACTCGCTTCAGCGGAGACTGATGCATGAGTATGGCTCGCGCCCAGCAATTAGCAGCAAATATCATCGGCGAAGTCCTAAACGGATGTAATCTCAATGAAATTCTGATTCAGGTAATACAGCAACATCCTGAGCTGTCAGCCTCTGACAGAGCTGCCTTGCAAGATCTTACTCATGGTAGCCTGCGTTATTTAGGTCTGTTGCAACAACTTGTACAGCAAATGACCACAGCTTCACCACCGGCAGATATTCGCCATCTTCTTATCATTGCTTTATACCAATTACATTTTACTCGCAATGCACATCATGCCGTTGTGAATGAAGCTGTGAATCATGCACGCCGATTGCACGGTGGTCGTTACCAGAAACTGGTTAATGCTCTGTTACGGCGCTTTCTACGCGAGCATGAGGACTTATTAGCCAATGCACTTAAACAGGATACAGCCCGTTTCAATCTGCCTGCATGGTGGTTAAACTATCTTAAAAAGCATTATCCTCAGCATTGGCATAATATGGTTACAGCAATGGCTCAGCATCCGCCTATGACATTGCGAGTTAATCGTCGCTATACTGATGCTGAGCAATATCAAACCAAACTGGCCGCAGCCGGTATACCAGCCAGAATTCTCGATACACACAGCATTATGCTGCAACAGGCAGTAGCCGTATCAAAGCTACCGGATTTCGCTTCAGGACATGTGTCTGTACAGGATTTTGGGGCTCAGCAAGCCATTCCTTTGCTCAATCCGCAATCCGGTGAGCGCATTCTGGATGCATGTGCTGCACCGGGTGGTAAAACAGGACATATGCTTGAATGGGCAGACTGCGATGTAACGGCACTGGATATAGATTCACAGCGTCTTGAGCGCGTACAGGAGAATCTGCAACGCCTGCATCAGCAGGCACATTTGCAATGTGCCGACGCAAAAGATCTGCACTCATGGTATGATGGCAACACTTTTGATGCCATTCTTGCTGATGTTCCCTGTACGGCTTCAGGTGTAGTAAAACGTCATCCTGACATCAAATGGTTACGTCAGCCTCAGGACGGACAAAAAACTGCACTACAGCAGGAAGCTTTACTGGATAATCTGTGGCTTACTTTAAAATCAGGTGGGCGCCTGCTTCTGGCCACCTGTTCGATTTTTACAGAAGAAAACCAGCAACAAGTAACCCGTTTTTTAACCCGACATGCGGATGCCCGCGAGCGTCTCTCACGTATTTTATTACCGAACAGCAGACAAGATGGCTTTTTTTACGCGCTTATCGATAAAATCTAGTCTACTTTTTACCTGTCTCCTCTGCCTGAGCATTACTGCAGCACTGGCCGAAGGCATAAGCACCACCCGTGCTCAGGCTAATATTACCAGTAATGGTCAGCTTTCCATCAATACACGTTTTAATACCCAGCTGCCCGACCAACTGAAACAGGCTCTGACTCAGGGCGTACCATTAAATTTTGATCTGAACTATCAGTTAACAGCTCCCACGCTCGCTTCTTACCGTAATCGGATTAATAACCTGATTGGCGGTGATAACCTTATACAGTACAAACTCGCTTATCACCCTCTGACTAACCGCTACCGTGTCAGCATGGGTTCCACGTTCTCTACCGAATACAACAGCCTTGATACCGCACTTAGAGCCGTTGGTGCTGTAGCCAACTGGCGTGTCCTGAGCAATGGCACACTCAGTGGTGTCTCTGCGAATGAAGTGCGTGCTGATGTTCGCCTTAGTCTGAGTATCAGCCAGTTACCCAAGCCATTTCAGATTAATGCACTCACTTCCCATAGCTGGCAATTGGATTCCGGCTGGCATCGTCTAGTCATTAACGCGGACTGACCACAATGAGACGGCTGATTCTGGTCATGGCAGTACTCTGTGTAGTGACCCTGTATGTTCTGGCTGTCGCTACCGGCAACACTAATGTTTTCTCAAAATATTTCTGGTTTGCTTTTGGATTTGCCTCACTACTGGTACTGGCACTGATGCTGATGGCCGGTTCTTATTGGTGGAAATTGCTGCAAAGCCGGCACAGACAGGAGTTCGGTTCCAAAATTGCATTGCGTCTGGCTTCCATGTTTACCCTGGTAGCTGTATTACCCGGCTTATTTCTGTTCGGAGTATCCGCACAGTTTATCTCACACAGTATTCATTCGTGGTTTGGTAACGATACAGAAGAAGCACTAAACCGCAGTATCAGCCTGAGTAAATCGGCTCTGGATTATGAGCTGGACAACACAGTTCGCCGGGCGGCCAATATTCAGATCGCCCTGATTGCAGCCACTGGTCTGGAACAACCACTAGTACCAGTTCTAGAAAAAAATGGCAAAAGCAGACAATTCAGTCAGTTAGATATTTATAATTTAAACAATAAACGGCTTGATGCCGAATATAATCCTCAGCACCTGTCTAATCCCGAACTTAACCCGAATCTGATTCAGCAGTTGCATAATTCAGGCTCTGTCCGTGAGATTGAAAGTATCAATAATATTCTTTATGCACAAGGCTGGCTGCTTTTACCCGGACACAACAGCGATAAAGCCCTGTTTTTCCGCCAGCCAATTCCGGCCAAAGTAGCACGGGATGCAACTCTGATTGAAGCGGCACGGGCAAAATATGGAGAGCTGAGCTTTACTAAACAAAGTCTGCAAACCTTTTTTCTGGCTACTTTACTAATGGCTACCCTGCTGTCCATTATTCTGGCTCTGCTGGTAGCGTTATATTTTGCCCGGCAATTTGTTGCCCCTATTCTGTCACTTGCCGATGGTGCCCGTGCAGTGGCCAAAGGTGATCTGGACGTACAACAAACCATTTATCGCAATGATGAGCTGGGGAAATTAACCGGACTGTTTAATCACATGACAATACAGCTACGCCACTCACGTGAACAACAGGAAGCGGCCAGACATTATCTGGAACATATACTTAATAGTCTGACCACTGGTGTAGTTACCCTCAATCCAGAAGGATGCCTGATTACCTTTAATCAAATGGCGGAGAACATCCTTGGTCAGAATCTGAATCCGATACTCGGGCAAAATATCAGCCAGCTTACAGAACAAAGCCCGCAAACAGCAATGCTGGCTGATGTATTTCAGCAGATACTAACTACAGAATATCAGAACAAACCGGCGCAAATTACCTATAATCACAAAGATGAGGCTCTGATATTACTCGGGAAAGCTACACCTCTGCCTAAAGACAGCGGTGGCGGTACTGTACTGGTATTTGATGATGTTACAACTCTGGTAAGTGCTCAGAAAGAAGCAGCATGGGGTGAAGTTGCCCAACGACTGGCACATGAAATCCGTAACCCGCTGACACCAATTCAACTATCTGCCGAACGGCTAGCGTGGAAACTCAGTGATAAATTAAACGAAGCGGATAAACAAATTTTAAGCCGTGCTACTAATACCATTATCCGTCAGGTAGCAGCAATGAAAGATATGGTTGAGGCATTCCGCAATTATGCCCGTTCACCGGCATTAAAATTCACAAACCTTGATTTAAATGAACTAATACGCGAGGTTTTGGTACTTTATGAAGGTAGTAATTGTACATTTACAGTTAATTTGAGTAAGATAGTAATGAATGTTAACGCTGACAGCGGAGCTTTACGTCAGGTTATTCATAACTTGCTTAAAAATGCAGTAGAGGCAGCTGCAGCATCTGACTCTCCTGAAGTAAGCATACAAACTGAATTAAATAGCGAACATATTCTTTTCTACGTAAGTAATAATGGTAAAACATTTAGTCAGGAGATGTTATTACATGCATTTGACCCTTATGTAACAGACAAACCCGGTGGTACCGGACTGGGATTGCCGGTAGTAAAAAAAATCATTGAAGAACACGGCGGGCGGATCCAAATCAGTAATCAGAAAAACGGACTGGCTTGTGTCAAAATAACCTTACCATTACAGGTGAATAGAAATGCGAAGCAGTGATATTTTAATTGTTGATGATGAAATAGGTATCCGCGATTTATTATCGGAAATCTTGCAGGACGAAGGTTATACCGTCACCACAGCCGAAAATGCCGATACTGCCCGCCAACTACGCCAGCAAACACGCCCTGCGATGGTATTACTGGATATCTGGATGCCTGACTGCGATGGTATTACCTTACTTAAAGAATGGGCAAAATCCGGACAGTTAACTATGCCGGTAGTGATGATGAGCGGCCATGCCAGCATTGACACTGCCATAGAAGCCACAAAAATTGGCGCACTGGATTTTCTGGAAAAACCTATTTCCCTGCAAAAATTACTCAGTACTGTAGACCGTGCTTTAAAATACGGGCAAATGCAGGCTGCTTCCAATCTGACACTGGATAAGCTCGGTCACAGCCCTGCAATTAAAGAATTAAATCAGCAACTGGAACGTATAGCTAAATTCAGTACTCCGGTATTACTAACCGGTGAACTGGGCTCTCCTTTTGAACTGGTAGCACGCTCATTTCATAAAAGCTCAACTCCCTGGGTAGAACCGTCCAAAGTAGAACAAATCGTTGACGCTCCTATTGAATTATTGCAGAAAGCCACCGGTGGCATACTTTATCTGGGCGATATAGCCCAGTATGGTAAAAGTACCCAGCAAAGTATCGGTTTCATTCTGACTAAAGCAGACCGCTACAACGCTCGCATTATCTGCGTTTGCAGCAGGTCAATTAAAGAAATGATTACCGATCCGTTACAGGATAACAAGCTGCTTAATACCTTGTCATCACTAATTGTTGCTATTCCTCCGTTGCGTTCGCAGCTGGATGATATGGTATTTCTGGTGGAACAAATAACGACCGAACTGGCAGAAAGCCAGAAAATTCCGCCAGTAAAATTCACTACTGCTGCCTTGAATGAATTGCGTCAGTACGACTGGCCGGGTAATCTGGAACAGTTGCGCAGTGTTGTTAAAAGCCTGATGCTCACAGCAGAAAATAACGAAATTGACGTTAATGTTGTCAGTACTATTCTGAATCAGTTCAAACATAACCAGCCTCATGAAACCATGAATGGCTTCAATTTTGATCTGCCTCTGCGTGAACTGAGAGAGGATCTGGAACGACGCTATTTCGAATACCACATAGCTCAGGAAGGACATAACATGAGTAAAGTGGCTCAGAAAGTAGGGCTGGAACGAACTCATCTTTATCGCAAACTTAAACAGCTTGGTATTCAGTTTTCGCGCCGGCAGGCTGAAAAATAATTCAGATAAACCGGATAATAAATTCTCTGCAAATTTTATCATGAATTTTATTCATATTATTTAGCGGATTTTTCAAAGAAAATTTGCAATAAAACATTGATTGAGCATGTCTGAAACGTTATGGTTAGATATCTAACCATAACCTACGGAGAAACTGTTTAATCATGAGTTTTACCCAGTTGAGCTTTGAATTTTTTCCGCCGCGTACTGAAGAGGGACGGCGCAAACTGGCCACCACCCGCAAACAGTTAAGCCAATATCAACCTGAATATTTTTCATGTACTTATGGTGCAGGTGGAACTACACGAGCCGGTACATTGCAAACAATTACCGATATTATGAATGATGGAGTAGCAGCCGCTCCTCATCTGGCCTGTATTGGCGCCAGCCGTGAAGAAATGATGAGCCTGCTCCAAACCTACAAAGACATGGGCATCCGTCATATTGTAGCCTTACGTGGTGACGTTCCGTCTGGCGTGGGCTTCGGACATCAGGGACTGCGCTATGCAAATGAGCTGGTTGCTCTTATCCGCCAGGAGTTTGGTGACTGGTTTCATATTGAAATTGCTGCCTATCCGGAGTTTCACCCTCAATCACGCAGTGCTGAAGACGATATCAATCATTTTGTACGTAAATGTCAGGCCGGCGCCGATTCAGCAATTACCCAATATTTTTTCAATGCAGACAGTTATTTCTGGTTTGTGGACGAAGTACAAGGCAGAGGAATAGATATTCCCATTATTCCGGGAATAATGCCTATTGCCAGCTTTTCCAAATTGGCACGCTTTTCAGAAACCTGTGGCGCAGAGATTCCGCGCTGGTTACGCCTAAAACTTCAATCTTATGCAGATGATACAGCATCAATTAAAGCACTTGGGCTGGATGTAGTAACTGAAATGTGCGACCATTTACTTCAGCAGGGAGCACCCAGCCTGCATTTTTATACCCTGAATCAGGCCGGACTAGTATCGACTATATGTCAGCGATTAGGTTACTAAAACTGAATAATAAATAAAATTAAAATATAAATTTTTTTAATATAGTACAAATGAAATAAGCCCTTATCGTCTTAATGATAAGGGCTGTAAAATCTGATTATTTCTTTATCAGCGAAATTATATAATTGCCTAATTTAAATTAATCACAACAAAATAATTAATAGCTAATGAGTTAACAACTGATTAAGAAACTGCTGAGCTCTTTCATGTTGCGGACGCTGGAAAAATTCTTCCGGAGTAGCCTCTTCAACAATTTCACCATGATCAATAAATACTACCCGATCAGCTACTTCACGGGCAAAACCCATCTCATGCGTGACCACCATCATTGTCATACCACTAAGCGCCAGATCTTTCATAACTTTCAGCACTTCACCTATCATTTCCGGATCCAGAGCAGAAGTCGGCTCATCAAACAGCATTACTCTTGGCTCCATAGCCAGACCGCGGGCAATGGCGACCCGCTGTTGCTGCCCCCCCGACAACTGCTGCGAAAAAGCATCGCACTTATGCGCCAGCCCTACTTTAGCCAGCAGTTCCTTAGCTTTGGCTTCAGCCTGCGCGCGACTTTCTTTTTTCACCTTCATCGGTGACAAAATAATATTTTCCAGAACTGTAAGATGCGGATATAAATTAAAATGCTGAAATACAAAACCAACCTCAGTTCGTACCCGATTTAAATCAGCTTTCGGATCAGCAACATTAATTCCGTCAACCCAGATTTCACCCTGCTGGATTTTTTCCAGCTGATTTACAGTACGAATCAGCGTAGATTTACCGCTGCCAGAAGGACCGCATACCACTACCACCTCCCCCTGACTAACAGTCAGATTCACACCATTAATAACATGCAAATCTTTAAACCATTTATGGACATTCTTAAATTCAATCATGTATTCCCCACATCCTGTAACTGTCTGCATTAATCATTCAGACAGAAGCGCCATTGTGCAACAAATGATTACTTAATGCCACATAAAGCTCTGGCGTAACCCGTTCTGGCCGACTGCCGGGATCAATACCTACAGCCATCAATGCTGCATCATCTACAGATTCTTTCAGATTATTATGAATAGTTTTACGTCTCTGTTGAAAAGCCTGTTTGACCAATGCAGCAAAATGATTAAAATCCTCAGCAATACCAATGCGACCACACTGCGGAATCATTCGTACCACAGCTGAATCTACCTTTGGTGCAGGTATAAAGGCCTGAGGCGGCACATCAAGTAAATTTTCCATCTCAAAAAAATACTGCAACATAACACTTAAACGCCCGTAGTCATTACTGCCTGCTACTGCCACCATACGTTCAACCACTTCTTTTTGCAGCATAAAGTGCATATCTATAATATCATCAGCATACTGACCAAAACGAAATAACAACGGCGTGGAAATATTATACGGCAAGTTACCAACAATCTTTTTTTTACCGGGTACAGTATTAAAATCAAATTGTAGGACATCACCCTCATGAATTAATAGCTTTGATGCAAATGGCAGCGTACGTAATCGGGCTACAATATCACGATCAATCTCAATCACATGCAGTTTATTGACAGCCATAGCAAGAGGTTCCGTAATTGCGGCCAGACCCGGACCAATTTCAATTACCGTATCCTCAGGCTGAGGCCGAACCGCACGCACAATATCCTGAATAATACTTTTATCCTGCAGAAAATTCTGACCAAAACGTTTGCGGGCACGATGTTCTTTCATAATACTTCCTTCAATTTTGCCCAATTATAAAATAAAACCACCATTCTCAACTTACCAGACTAATCAGTACAACGTACCTGTTAACATCTGCTTTCAGTAGTCTGACGCTAATTTGACAGATAACGTAAAGGATTAACCGCCTTACTATTCACCCGAACCTCAAAATGCAGTTTTACACCAGTGGTTCCGCTATCTCCCATTGTTGCGATTGTCTGTCCGGCCTGAACTTTCTGCCCATTAACAACTTTCAGGGAATCATTGTACGCATAGGCCGTCATCGTACTGTTACTATGCTTAATCAGTACCAGTTTGCCATATCCACGCAGTTCCTCTCCGGCATACTCTACGATACCCGCTGCAGCTGCTTTAACCGGCGTACCACGGCTACCGGCAATATCAATACCCTTTTGCGTCTGACCATTAAATGTACTGATTACTTTGCCCTTCACCGGCCATCGCAAACGAATATCAGGAGCAGCTGTTGTAGTCGTTCCGGTATCCGGTTTAGGTGTAACACGACCAGGCTGTGGTTTTACTCCCGCAGAACCGCCTGATACAGAATTTGGTTTACGTACCCGAATCAACTGCCCCACTTCAATAGCATGAGGATTAGCCAGATGATTCCAGCGAACTAAAGTATTCACATCCTGATTAAATCGCAAACCAATGCGATATAACGTATCTCCGCGCTGTACCCGGTAATAACCATTTTGCGCTCTACCATTCATTACCGGCGCTTTAGCCGGATTATTATTGGCACAGCCGCCCAGCAACAAACAGCCGCCCAGCAACAAACAGCCGCCCAGCAACACACTTAAACCGGAACGCCATAATATTCCGCTCAATTTCCATATCTGTATCATTGATTTACCAAAATCTTAACAAGAATCTGTATAGCATAACTTGTTTAGCTAATCTTAGCTTGATATTAACATAGCTTTTCCCGCCTCATTGACTAGTAAGCCCCTCTTTTCAGACAGGCAGAGAAATCCATTTCACAACTGCTATATTGAATTCTTCGATCCTGCAACCATCTGTTAAAAATGTTATAGCTTAAAAGGGTAACTTACATGCGTTACATAGGTTGGGCATTACCGATACTGGCAGTACTGGAAGTCCTTTCCATTATTCTGGTTAGCAATCTGATTGGTGGCGGCTGGACACTGCTTATCATCTTACTGTCAATTGTCTGCGGTATTTTCATGCTGCGTAATATTGGCGTGTCCGGCTTATTTCTTGCAATGGCTACCATTCGTACTGGCAACAATGTATCGCTTTACCAGCTATTATGGCCAGTGCGCTACATATTCGCCTCCATCATGCTTATTAGCCCCGGATTTGTCTCAGATATATTTGCTGCCTTGTTATTACTACCTATTAGCGGCAAGCCTCTGACCGGCACAACCCAATCCTTCTCCCGTTCAACACAACCGGAACAGGGGGACATTATCGAGGGTGAGTACACTGTAGAAACCGATAACGAACAAACAGCTCACTCCGGCACACAATCAAATCTTCCGCATAAATAACCGAATAACAAAACCAAAAGCCGCACAGAATTAATCTGGCGGCTTTTAAATTACAGAAAGACGATTCTCACTACTCTAAACGCATTTGCGGAAACAGAATAACATCACGTATTGTTTGAGCATCTGTCAGCAGCATAATCAGACGATCCATGCCAATACCGCAGCCGCCGGTTGGCGGTAAACCATATTCCATAGCACGAATATAATCTGCATCGTAATGCATTGCTTCATCATCACCAGCATCCAGCTGTGCTACCTGAGCTTTGAAACGCGCAGCCTGATCTTCAGGATCATTTAATTCCGAATAGCCGTTAGCCAGTTCGCGTCCGACCACAAACAACTCGAAACGCTCAGTTAAACCCGGTTTAGTATCCGATGCACGTGCCAGTGGTGATACTTCTACCGGATAATCCACAATAAATGTAGGCTGCCATAATTGCGCTTCCGCGCACTCCTCAAATAAAGCCAGCTGCAAACTGCCCAGACCCTGAGCCATAGGTAAAGCTCCGCCCAGTTTTTTAATTTCAGCCTTCAGCCAGGCCTCATCCGTCAGCTGTTCATCCGTATACTGCGGATTAAAATGTTTAATTGCTTCCACAATAGTCATACGAGCAAACGGCTGGCTTAAATCTACCTCCTTACCGTTATAACTCACCACAGCACTGCCTGTTGCCTCAATAGCAGCAGCACGGATTACCTTTTCTGTCATGTCCATCATGCGCTGGTAATCACCATAAGCCTCATAGAATTCCATCATCGTGAATTCCGGATTATGGCGTGTACTCATGCCCTCATTGCGGAAATTACGGTTAATTTCAAACACACGCTCCAGACCACCCACAACCAGCCGTTTCAGATAAAGCTCAGGTGCCACACGTAAAAATAAATCCATATCCAGAGCATTATGATGCGTGACAAACGGCTTTGCTGTAGCTCCGCCCGGAATCGGATGCATCATCGGTGTTTCCACCTCCAGATAGCGCTCACTTACCATCACATTCCGTATTGCCTGAATAATCCGACTCCGTTTCACAAAAGTGTCACGCGTCTGCTCATTGGTTATCAAATCTACATAGCGCTGGCGATATTTCTGTTCCTGATCAGCTAAACCGTGAAACTTATCAGGTAATGGTCGCAAAGACTTAGTCAGCAGCCGCAGACCAGACACCCGTACCGTAAGCTCACCGTGATTGGTTTTCATCAGTTCACCTTCAGCACCCACAATATCACCCAAATCCCAGTGCTTGAATGTATCATGAACTTGCTCACCAACACCCTGATTGTTGATATACAGCTGAATACGGCCGGTCATATCCTGAATGGTCGCGAAGCTGGCTTTACCCATATGACGTTTCAGCATAATACGTCCGGCAACCTTTACCGGAATTGCCTTTTCTGCCAGCACATCCTTATCAAACTCATCATAAAGCTGATGCAAATCTCCGGCAAAAGCATCCCGTTTAAAATCATTTGGAAAAGCAATTCCCTCAGCACGAATCGCCGTCAACTTCTCACGGCGGTGTGCCATAATCTGGTTTTCATCCAGTTGTTCTTCTTGCGCGGCAGCTACCGGCGCATTCTGCTGTTCACTCATATGCATCCTCATACTATATGCAATTGTTATCAACAAACAACTGCCCGCCTGACACCATTGAGCATAGTATAAAATTCAGGCAATAAAAAATTAAAAATAACCGCCTATTTTAAGTCAAAACAGCCAGTTTGACATCTAAAACACCTGATTCAGTTATAGCAATCCCATATTGCCATAACAAATTTCTTTACCCAGCAGCAATAACTTAACACCATCCGGCAGCAAAAACTTTAAATATCATCCCAAAGAAATAAACTATTACCAAACTGTAACCAAAGCATATAAACCTGCCCGGGTAAATTAATGATAGCAACATCTCTGATATCAGCTAAACAGAAGAGCACACTTGAACATAAATTTATCAGCAGCAATCTATAAATAGCCAATATCGGATATATATTTCTTTATTATTTATTAAAATAGCATAAAAAATAACAATAAAATATTAACCGTCAGCCTGTACCATATCCAGTAGCACATACGAAAATACCAACAGTCTATTATTTGTTTTAACAACAATTACATTGAAATACAACTCATTAACCCATTACCAGCGAATAATAATTTTAATATTAAATTTAACAACCTTATCGCTGTATCACCAATAAAACCCAGATATATCTTTCAGGAGATGAACATGTATCAGTTACATCTTTATGACACACCTATTGCGATGAATACAGCTCTGGCTACAGCTATTATTGCCAACCTGCAAAATGCAATTAATCTGCGCAATTGCGCTTCTCTTGCCGTTTCAGGCGGTCCGACTCCGATAGAGCTGTTTCAGATACTAAGCAAAGCGCAACTGGCATGGGAGAAAGTTTATATTACTCTCGTGGACGAGCGCTGGGTTGATAAACACCACGAAGACAGCAACGAACGGCTGATTCATACCCATTTACTACAAAATAAAGCTAAAGCAGCACACTTTATCAGCCTAAAAACCGTAGCTGAAAATCCATATGATGGTGTAGATGAAATTCAGGCACGTCTGGAGCAACTATTACCCCTACCCATAGATGTACTGGTATTAGGTATGGGAGACGACGGGCATACTGCATCACTTTTTCCTCATGCTGAAAATCTATCCAAAGGCCTGGATATGCACTCCGAGAGAATGGTAATAGACATGAAACCCCTGACTGCACCGCATGATCGTATTTCCCTGACTTTACCGGTAATATTAAACAGTAAACATTTATATCTGCAACTTTCCGGCAAAAAACAACAACAGGTACTACAACAGGCACTGGCCGGAATCAATAGTAACGATATGCCAATCAGAGCTGTTCTGCATCAACAGAAACTGCCATTACAGATTTATCTGGCTCAATAAAAAATGCGCCGGGTAAAACCGGCGCATTGACAAAATTCAGCATAATTACCAGGAATAGCGATAATTAAAATTAATGCCGAATTTCTGCTCTGTATGCTGCCCGCTCGCATAATCAAGCTTGAAATCAGCGTGATTATTTGAATTAAAATCCACACCTAGCCCTGCTTCATACAGACCACTGTTACCAGCTCCGGTTATACGCATATTGCTATCATCAACAATAGCATGTCCCAGACTGTTTTTATCATGTAACCAGTAAGCACCTGCATACGGATGCAGATTCACCTTATTCAGTGCCAGAGTAGTTTTAACTGCCGCACCTAACTGACTACGAAAAAAAGTCGTACTCTTTGTATAATCATCACCGGATAAACGACCGGCAGTTATACCAGCTTTAGGTGTGATTACCAATTTATCAGAAAGGCTGAAATCTTTACCCGCATCAACACTCAGACTATTACTATGCCATGTAGCCTTATCCATTTTGTTGGCATTAGCTTTCAGATGGCTGTAACGATAAGCCGCATCGGCAAACCAGCCTGCTGTATTATACCAGCCGACATAAACACCAGTAGTAAGTGCTTTCAGATTACCGTCCTTATAATTACCATTAAAATCTACACTAGAATGCCCCTGCCCCACAAAAGCACCCAAATAAGTCTGATTACCGTCATTACCCAACGGTAACAAATGATCATAACCTAATTGCAAACTATATGATTTTTGCTTAAAACCAGAGGTAGTCAACCCATAGCTTGAGCCAGTACTGTCAAAATGATTATTGGTATAATTACTGTCCAACCACATATTATTAACATGTGACTCATTTTTCAGACTGTTGAAGCGTGCATTTAAAGGTTTTTGCATCTGATATACAAACTGGCTGGCCGCCTGACGCATACTGATAAGTGAATTGGCAAAATCACTGATTTCATGCCGAGGGCCATAATGACCGCCTCCGGCTGATGCGGCACCATTATCATTACTTAGAATCCAGTCATTTCCGTTCTGATGGAAGAAATAGCGATATCTGCCAATATCAACATAATTCTGAACCATAGAGAATGATCCGTCACCACCTTCAGACTCAACCAAAGTTATCTGAATATTCGGTTTTTTGGGCTGTTTACGACTATCTGCCACACTGATTTTATGTTCACCATGAACCTGACCATGAATTTTAATCTTATCAGATTGTCCATCGGCCAGACTGGTATTCATATTAAACAGACTATTGCTACCATTTAAATCGCCATTTATTGTCAGAGTTTTAAATTTACCACCCTGACTGAAAGAAACAACTGAATCATGAATATTCAGCTCATCCAGGACACTATCACCATTGATTGTCCATGAAGAACCATTATTCAGATTAAAAGTTATTTCAGGTGCCCGCTTCGGATCCTGATCAATATAAATACGTCCTGCCAATTGAGAATGATCCGCAGTTAAAGTAAATGGCTGTAATGCAGCAACCTGCTCATCTCCTATAGCATCATCATCCTCAGCATCTTCAACATAATAACGATGATCATTGACACCTAGTAAAGCATCCTGCCCGATTAACTTGCTGTCTTTAATTGTAAATGTATGTTTATCCGCTTCCGTCTGAGTAGTTGCCAGCATAATGCCAATACCTGACTTTATAGTACTATTTTTAACATTTACTTCACTTCCGTTATTCAGATAAAAACCTGAACTGAACGGATTAGTAAGATTTATTTCTGTGTTGCTAACATTGGCAACAGCATGATTCTCTGAACTCTGATTCACTATATCTATGCCAGAATTAATATATCCATCACCTTGTATTTTCATATTATTGACATTGACGAGTGCATTATTATTATCCGAAACTTCTATTGAAATTGCAGCTGAATAATCACTATCTTTACCTAACTTTATTTCTGAATCATGAATATTCGCTGTGCTGGCAGCTGTACCAGCCCCAGTAGCAGCAATATAATATGCATGAGAATGAGGAGCAGTGATTGTAAAATCAGCCTGTGAATCCAGATGTCCTCCGCTAAGTTCAATTCCTTTAATACCTCCGTCAAATTCTTTCGGCTGCCCCTGCAAGCTAAAATGAACACCCTTAGGCATCATAAACTGTGCAGTTCCCGTTTCTGATTCAAAACTGACACCTGTATGGTCTATATCCTCCCGATGATCTCCGTACTTTTTATTATTTAAATACGAGGTATCTATTGTAATTTCAGTATTTGGAGAAAATTCTGCCGTTAATGATTGTGCAGCATTATTTGATTCATGAATCCGGAACATCGACAAGTTATGACCTTCTTTTCCGTGAGCTTCGGTAAACAACTCTTTAAATTCACTCTCAGTAGGAATGCCATTATAATATTGATCAGCTGTAATAATAATCTTATTATTTTCCGGATCTGGCACCTTACATCCGTCTATAGCATGACAAGTATTAGCAGCTACACTATAAGCCGACAATGATCCCAGAACAACTAGCAGAATAGTTTTTAACTTTAATGGCGGGTGTATTGATTTCATCATATAAATTAACCTTTTAACACAAATAAAAAAATAATATCACAATATTTATAAATTAAGTTAATATTTGTTTATTAAAATTAAATTATTTTTTATCATATAATGAATTTAATTACACTCCTGCCTTAAAATTCTGTTGTATTAATTTATTCATTTAAATTATAAAGTGTATTCATAACTAAATATATTTATATAATGCATATATAATATAAATACCCACAATAGTTTTATATAAAAAAACTGAATCCTGCAAAAAACAGGATTCAGTACTTGTATACAGCCCTATTATTATAATTATCAGGCCGGGCAAGATAATTCAGATTTTTGTCAGAATGACATTTATTATTATTATTAAAATAAAACAGCTTCCCTCAGATTACAGCCCTTTAGATTGTAACCGTGCGGCATGATCCAGATAAATGCTTACAGGATCCGGTTTAGTAGGATGTGCACCAGCAATCTGATTAATTGCATCCAAATGATCCATCTGGTAATCAGAACCAATAACTTTACCCAGATGAGTGGCATAACGACCAACCAAACCATCATTTTGCTTACGTTCTTTTTTGAAGAACGCACCTAATGCTATAAGGATAGCATGGGATGGATCAACAGTATTCAAACCTTCATTAATTGCGTTTGACTTAATAATACCGCTCCAGGAATAATAATAAACACCATTAGTTTCCAGCTCTTTACCCTGACCACCCCATGTTTTTGGCAGACCTTGCGGATATTTTTTATTAAATGCATTAGTGCCTTCAGTTGACAGACTTTTCAGAGCACCTTCAAAATCCTGAGGTAATAAAGGTTTAGTACTTAATAAACTGATCAGTTTCATAAAAGACTCAACAATCAGATCAGCAGTAGCACCAACAAGCTTGCCTGAAAGGATATCCAGCATCAAATCTGCAATTTCAGAACCAAAATTTACACCGTTTACAGATGTTACAGAACCCACCAATTCCGGATGCAGTGCAGCAACATAACGGCAGGTAGGCGCACCCTGACTATGTCCGATCAGATTTACCTTTTGAGCACCAGTCTTTTTCAGAATATTTTTAACCTCAACCAGTAACTGTTCACCACGCTCTTCAGTCGTATTGGTAGCAGAAACAGCTGCAGTAAAAACTTCACATCCCAGTTTTCTCAGAGAATCAGCGATATTAAAAAAGTAGGGATATCCCATAATTCGGTCAAAACCAAAAAGACCATGTACAAGTACAAGTGGATATTTTGTTTTAACAGTAGTTTGTTTAGCTGGTTTTTTTAAATTTATCATTTAATTTTCCTCTTTGTTATTATATATTTTGAATAAATTATTATTTAATAAATAAGTACGATTCAGAAATAAAAGTTTAAAAATAAACTTTTCGGATAATCTATTTCTTCGAATAGTTTTATGCCAATCTCAACCGTGGAAGAATAATATCATTTCCAATCAAATAATGCAAAATAAATTTTTAAAATTATTTTATAAACATAATTATAATTGCATATTTATGCAAGTTAGATAGAAAATATTATATTACATTATAATGTTAACTGGTATATGTTTTCATATATTATTATTTTTTTATATTTAAATACAATATATTATATATTAATATAAGGAAAATTTATCAGAAAGTTAAATTTTTCTAATTAATTTAAATTATTTTTAAATAGATTTATTATTTATTAAAAATAATTTAAATTTACATTATTTTTTTAAATTATTGCATAATTGGATATTAGTCAGGTTATTATGCAAAAACTTCTTTTGCATAAATTGATATAAATCTTTTTATTAATAACTTTACTGGCATGAGTTTATTAATAAAAAGATAAAGATTCTGTCTGATATTAATTTTGATAATAAAATAGTTTTAGAATTATATGGAAATCACCCGGGAGTCGTTTCAGTTTAACAAGCAGGAGCTACTGCCACATATTAAAGCTGCCCAGCAACACAATAGGAGCGGCCTGGGTAAAGCTTCCTGTATCCGGATCATAGTACCTGAAAGTATTGTAGTGCAGCCCGGTTTCTCTATCTAAATACTGTCCCTGATACCTCAGATTCTGTTGTATCTCTGTATGAGCAATCTCCTGTACCGGTTTACCCCACAGCTGGTATGAGCATTCCCAGACGATTTCACCGGCTTCATCCGTCAGTTCCTCCGGCATGCCGTTCAGGTCGGTATGGAAGTAGTAGATGTGTTGTTCCTGATTACCGTTTCTGTCTATTCGCGCCAGCGGTTCATAGCAGCCTTCATCGGTATACAGATACAGGCTCTGCCGTTTGTCTGCGCTGCTTTCCTGAATCATCTGCAGCCCGTCCCACAGGAAGCGGATACGGTTGTAGGGTTGGCCTTCGCGGTCTATCTGATGTTTTTCGATACGCCGGCCAAGGGCGTCGTAGACGTAGCCGTAACGCTGACTGCGGCCTGTTTGTTCGATGCGTACTTCGCTCAGGCGGTGTTCAGCATCGTAGCGGTAGTGCTGGGTTGTGCCGATGGTCTGTTTGCTGGCAGTTCTGCCGTGCTCGTCGTAGCGGTAGTGGTGTCCTCTGAAATGCAGTAGCTGGTTACAGCGAATCAGGTTGTGATTGCTGTAGTCTTCTCTGTATTTGCTGTCCAGCAGGTTGGCAGCGGCATCGTATTGCAGGGTTTCCCAGTATCTCTGATTACGGCAGCCTTCGATTCTGCCGGTGTGATCATAGCGGTAATCGGTCTGCCCGTGTTTGCTGTGTTTTTTGCTTACCAATCGGTCGAGGTTATCGTACTGGTAGCTGCGTTCGATGAGGATATCAGGCAGGATGGGATTCTGATTGCGCTGTATCTGTTTGCGTTGCAGCCGGCTGTTGCGGTCGTATTTGAACTGGGTGTTCAGGCGTCCCTGAGTGCGTAATATTTCGCGGTACAGGTTGTCGCGTTCAGTTTGGTCGGTGTTGCCGTCACGCTGTGCTTGTTTGATTTGGGTGACGTGCTACGGGCATTTATTCTGTTCGCTGGTCTAAACAATTAATTTTTTGTGGGTATAATGGTGGACGTAAGTAGATTGATTATTACACTCAGGTTGCAGTTTTACTTAACTATAATCTGCTAAAATAAAGTTGGTAACATCAGCAACTGGTATTTTCTGAATCTTTATCAAAAGGATATATTTGCGTAAAAAAATGTTTTTTCATAAGAGAAAATCATTTTATTTCCATTGGGAATTAAAAGAATACTTGTTTCATCACTTGGGTAAAAAAAATCATCCCATGATTTTACAAAAATATCCACTGGTACAATAGCACTCGCTTTTTTCCCCCAAAAGAAAAAAGCAAATGAAATGTCTGTTAATTTATTTTTGAAAAATAAAGAAGATTCGTTAGGATGATCAAAATCCAAATTAATTTTTTCTATAACAGAACAAAATGACGAATGCATCTTCATTAAATGGTTAAATGGGAATGTCACATCCCAAAAATTACTAGATTCCTCCGTATCAAGAAAAATAATCTGTCTTTTTTCATCAAAAGATAGCAAGCAATCTTTAGAATTAAATCTCCATGCAATAGGATATTTTTTTTCATCAATGGTTAATAATTTTTTATTCATAAAATATATGCCCAGCTCCACCAGATTTTTTACCCAAACTCCAATCCTTCCATTTTATGTGGGGTATATTATTCTCTGGTGCATTTATTGTATGCGATTCATTAGGGTGATGTTCATAACCTTTTTTGTATGGAATTTCAGAGTAAGTAGGCTGAATCTCTATCTTTCCTCTAACATCTTTTAACAGTTGTTCAGCAGTAGCTTTATCCTTCACTCTAAAATTGGATTTACCATCTCTCTGAATTATTTCAGTTGCTTTCTTCCATTCAGGGCTACCACGCTTAATGATAGGTAAGTTAGTTGCATTGCCAACTTCCTTCCCTGTAAGGCCACATTTCATTAACCCCCACGGATCGACCCAAGTCAACCCATTAGGCGCATACTGATACAGATTCAAGCCACCCAGCAACCCAATCGGATCCGGCTGAGTAAATCTACCTATATCCGGATCATAGTACCTGAAAGTATTGTAATGTAAGCCAGTTTCTCTGTCTAAATATTGTCCCTGATATCTGAGGTTTTGCTCTATGGGTTCGTGCTTAATTTCATGAATCTGTTTTCCCCATAACTGAAAGCTGCATTCCCACAGTATTTCGCCGTTGGCATCGGTAAGCTCTTCCGGACAGCCATTCAGGTCGGTGTGGAAATAGCGGATATGTTGTTCTTGGTTGCCGTCTGTGTCTATCCGCGCCAGTGGTTCGTAGCTGTTCTGGTCGGTATAGATATACAGGCTGGTAGGGTGATTCGGGCCGGTTTCCTGAATCATTCTTAACCCGTCCCACAGGAAGCGGGTACGGTTGTAAGGTTTGCCCTCGCGGTCTAACTTTTGTTTTTCGATGCGTCTGCCAAGGGCGTCATAGAGGTAGCGGTATCGTTCGGTTTTGTTGAGCTGTTCAATGCGTACTTCGCTCAGGCGGTGTTCGGCGTCGTAGTGGTAATGCTGGGTGGCACCGGTGGTCTGTTTACTGGCAGTTCTGCCGTGCTCGTCGTAACTGTAGTGGTGTCCTCTGAAATGCAGGAGCTGGTTACAGCGAATCAGGTTGTAGTTGCTGTTAGTCCTCTCTGTATTTGCTGTCCAGCAGGTTGGCAGCGGCATCATATTGCAGGGTTTCCCAGTATCTCTGGTTGCGACAGCCTTCGATTCTGCCGGTGTGATCATAGCGGTAATCGGTCTGCCCGTGTTTGCTGTGCTTTTTGCTTACCAATCGGTCGAGGTTGTCGTACTGGTAGCTGCGTTCGATGAAGATATCAGGCAGGATGGGATTCTGATTGCGCTGTATCTGTTTGCGTTGCAGCCGGCTGTTGCGGTCGTATTTGAACTGGGTGTTCAGGCGTCCCTGGGTGCGTAATATTTCGCGGTGCAGGTTGTCACGTTCGATGTCGCTGATGATGTGGCCGTCGATGTTAATCTGGTGCAGGTGGCCGGAGCCGTAATACAGGTTATTGATGGTGCGCCCATCCGGCAGGGTGGTAGCGATGCGATTGCCCAGTGGGTCGTACTGATAGGTGGTGGTGTCGGGGGTATATTTGCCGATAACACGGCTATAGGCATTATAGCTAAAGTCAAGCCTACTAGAGACTAAACAACTGGTTTTATTGTCACAATTGGTTTATTATTTTTAACTATCTATTTTCTTTAATTGTTTTAAAAACACAATCAATATAATCCTGTCTATTTATAATAAGTAAAGGACAATCCTATTTTTCCCTACTAAATATTCTTTTAATATATTAATGGCATAAATAGTCAGGACCTACATCAAAATATTTACCTTATTTAGGTAATTAAATATTATTTAATGTTAAAAATATTTAATTTATTAATTTTTATTATATGAGTATAATTTTATTTCTAGAATAAACTGAATGTTTAGATCTAATTACAATTTATAAAATTGGAGACTTTAACGTATTTGATATAATTGCTGGTGGTAAATCGGTATCCTGATAAATTATAGTACTTCCACTACAGAAACATATTTCCATTTGTTCTATATTATTTATATGATTTACTTTATACTCTGGTAGTAATTGGATGATGTTGGACTGTAATATATTATTGAAATTCATTGTCATTATTCCATGCATATCATGAATAGCTATATAATTAGAATCCTTTTTATCGTCAGATAAATTAATTATTTCGTAGTCATTATATTCCTTTTTATAAATACCTATTTCTATATCAAAGAATCCTATTTTAGCAGTATACAAAGTTGCTGATTTCATCGTTTCTATTTGACAACAATGAAAAAAAATGTCTCTCTTTAAAGACGGTAGACACTTTAAAAAACTGCCATTGTTAATAATATCAATAATATCTATATTTAACATTTCCATATTTAACACCCTATCTTTTTCATTTTGCCAAGTTTTCCTTTTACTATGTCATGTTTTTTCAATGCTTTTTGTAAATGGTTCCATTCAGCTCCCTTACGTGGCCACCTGACCTTGGCATTTTCCAAATAGTCGACAACTTTTGCTTTATTTCTAGGATTTGATAAATAATCATCTAATTTATTAGTAGCTTTTTTCCAAGCAATTGATTCTGCATTCGTATTGCTAAATACAGGTTTGTAAATTATTTCACCATTTTTTCCAGGTTTTATTGCAATCTCCATTTTGTCAATATGAGCATGGGCACCTTTAGTTGCCCAGTCATCAGCGAGAACATCAATTCCGTGTGATACATGTAATCCAAGTGGATCAATCCAAGTTAACCCATTAGGCGCATACTGATACAGATTAAACCCACCCAGCAGCCCAATCGGGTCTGGCTGGGTAAAGCGTCCTATATCCGGATCATAGTACCTGAAAGTATTGTAATGTAAGCCAGTTTCTCTGTCTAAATATTGTCCCTGATATCTGAGGTTTTGCTCTATGGGTTCGTGCTTAATTTCATGAATCTGTTTTCCCCATAACTGAAAGCTGCATTCCCACAGTATTTCGCCGTTGGCATCGGTAAGCTCTTCCGGACAACCGTTCAGGTCGGTGTGGAAATAGCGGATATGTTGTTCTTGGTTGCCGTCTGTGTCTATCCGCGCCAGTGGTTCGTAGCTGTTCTGATCTGTATAGATATATAGGCTGGTGGGGTGATTCGAGCCGGTTTCCTGAATCATTCTTAAGCCGTCCCACAGGAAGCGGGTACGGTTGTAGGGTTGGCCTTCGCGGTCTATCTGATGTTTTTCGATACGCCGGCCAAGGGCATCGTAAACGTAGCCGTAACGCTGACTGCGGCCTGTTTGCTCAATGCGTACTTCGCTCAGGCGGTGTTCAGCATCGTAGTGGTAGTGCTGGGTTGTGCCGATGGTCTGTTTGCTGGCAGTTCTGCCGTGCTCGTCATAGCTGTAGTGGTGCCCTCTGAAATGCAGGAGCTGGTTACAGCGAATCAGGTTGTAGTTGCTGTAGTCTTCTCTGTATTTGCTGTCCAGCAGGTTGACAGCGGCATCATATTGCAGGGTTTCCCAGTATCTCTGGTTGCGACAGTCTTAATTTACGTCCGTAAGTTTACATATTCTTCAAAAAAAAATTTGAATGACGGTGCAAGAACGTTTGATATTTTTCTTGAGAAAAGATCATAATTAACTATTTGTCCATAAGTATTTTTCCTACAATCAACACACCAACATACATCGTCATCTTTAAAATAAATAACTGCCATATCTGATGGTAACGAGTATTCCTTTCGACACTGACAAGTATCATAATAAATAGCTCCTCCAGACTCAGCCAAGGCATCATTATCAACTATGCCTGATATTTCTTCACCAACAACACCTCCGCCACCAACCAATAAAATAAATTCTTTTAATTCATTTGGTAACGACAAATTTAGCTTATTTTCAAGTATGTTAATTTGTGATTCATCACAAGCTCCAAGCCAATATACTTCGTCTTGAGCGCCATGATTTAAACGCGTAACAAGATTTTTAATATCACCCATATAGTTACCTCACATAAAATCCAATGCTCTTAATTTCCAATATTCTTTTCTGAATTTATTATACTGCCTATCTAGAGCAGATGTATTTCTAAAGCTCCCTCCATTTTCAATTAATCCATGAATTTGCTTATGATATTGTTTGTGAGTTGAGGAAACTAACTCGACCATTGGGCCGGGTTCTTTTCCTAATATATGATGAAGGTTCATTTGTTTTCCATCTGGGCCTATTGGAGCATATCCATTCTTCATTAAGTCTAAGTTTGCCCACCCCTCATTTACTTTTGACTTAATATTGGAGGATATAGAGCATACGAAAACAAAAGCCTACAGTCCGCAAACGAATGGTATATGTGAGCGATTCCATAAGACGATAAAGACCGAATGTTATGATATTATGTTTAGACGTAAAATATATACAGAATTGAAAGAGATACAACAAGATATTGAGCTTTGGCTAGAGTTTTACAATCGGGAAAGAGCACATTCAGGGAAATACTGTTATGGTAAGACACCTTGGCAAACTTGGGTAGAGACAAAAGGACTGGCTAAGGAAAAGCAGCTAGAAAATTTATTTTACTCATCAGACAGTCATTGTGTTAGAACGAATGCCGATGAGTAGATAGTGTCTGTCAGATTAAGTTTAAGCTAGTACAAATTAAACTGGATATTACTAATACGTCAAGAAAGTAAAAAGCCAAAATAATCCAAGGAGAGTTTTTACTACAACCTATCAAGTATTGATTAATTTTCTTCAATATATTTGTCACTTATCATCGATAGTATATCGACCTGATTAAGTACATTTTTTAAAAACTTATATTTACTTAATTTATCAGAATTTTTTCCATTAATAAAAGATACTTCTATTAATGTACAGAATTCTTTATTTTCTTCATCTAACCACTCGTCGGATAGCGGGATATAATTATCTGTAATAGTTAATTTGTCCGCATAAAGACCACAGTAAGAGAAGTACACCCCAAAATAATAGCTATCATGTTCAGAGCAAGTTATATCCCATTTATTATTCAACAATTCACTTATCTCTTTTTTAGATTTATTACTGCCGTATTTTAGAAAATATAATTTTTTCATTTATCGCCCGCCACATTTCCCTGGAATTCTGATTCCTTTTCCTTTAGCTTTGATTTCAACTGAAGACTTAAAAATCATAGCATTTACAGGTCTATCTCCAGACATTCTAGATAATCTTTGTAGAATATCATCTATACCTAAATCTTTAGCCATATTACTACCCATCTTAATTGGTCCAGTTCGTCCACCTTTTCCTATCCCTAAGGATTCTGCTTTCTGATATAGCTCTGGATGTGATATAGCTACATCAAAATCACTAACACGACCAACATCAAAAGGTTGTCTTGTAGAGAAGCTTACACCAGATACAGAACTTCCTTGCATGTATGAAACTGAGCTAGGATATCCTAATTTACTCAGACCAGCCTGTAATGTTTGACCAAATTGCTTAAATTGCCCATAGCTCTTAAAGCCATGTGGTACCCCTTTCTTTGAGAATCCTAAAGGATCAATCCAAGTCAACCCATTAGGCGCATACTGATACAGATTAAACCCACCCAGCAGCCCAATCGGGTCGGGCTGGGTAAAGCGTCCTATATCCGGATCATAATACCTGAACGTATTGTAATGTAAGCCGGTTTCTCTGTCTAAATATTGTCCCTGATATCTGAGGTTTTGCTCTATGGGTTCGTGTTCGATTTCATGAATCCGTTTCCCCCAGAGCTGAAAGCTGCATTCCCACAGTATTTTACCGTTTTCGTCGGTAAGCTCTTCCGGGCAGCCATTCAGGTCGGTGTGGAAGTGTAGCGAATATGTTGTTCTTGGTTGCCGTCTGTGTCTATCCGCGCCAGTGGTTCGTAGCTGTTCTGGTCTGTATAGATATACAGGCTGGTAGGATGATTCGGGCCGGTTTCCTGAATCATTCTTAAGCCGTCCCACAGGAAGCGGGTACGGTTGTAGGGTTGGCCTTCGCGGTCTATCTGATGTTTTTCGATACGTCGGCCAAGGGCGTCATAGAGGTAGCGGTATCGTTCGGTTTTGTTGAGTTGTTCGATGCGTACTTCGCTCAGACGGTGTTCGGCATCGTAATGATAGTGCTGGGTGTTACCGGTGGTTTTTAGTCTTGATAGGGCTGTAGATGCTTTCAGAATATGTAATTATTTATTTGTTTCAAAATTGGTAATCCATACACGGGTGGGTATAAACAGGTATTAAATTGATTAACAGATACCGTTTGATGTAAAACCCAGTAGAATTTTTAATTAACCTCAGCATTATTGTGCTGGTTTCAGGGTATAGTACAAGTACTACTCCTGAAATAAATAAAAGCTGGAAAAAGCATAATACTCTTCCCAGTATGGCTTTAGATATCCTTTAATAATTCTTTAATATTATAGTCACCAAATGCAGATACACGAGGTAGAGATTCGGCTTCTTGTTCAGATATAGGGATTTTATTTCCCCAAATATCCACCTTCTTACACCACGGTTCTTCTCCATAGGTGAAATATACGCCATCCATATCGGTAGGCACATAGTTTTGTTGATGCCCGATTATTCTCCAGTCACTACCTTTTTCTATTTTCTTATCAAATAATGAGTAGCTGTCTAATATCACTGGTTCAATCAATCGCCGGGCTTGTTTGATTTCTGCTTCAGATATATCCGGAGAATTAGAAATGTTATCAAACAGCTCGGCAATATGACCAACCATAAACTTGATAATAATTCTGCCAAAACAATATCTCTGTTCATCCAACTTAAAGCAGAATATGTCTCCTGCCTTGATAAACCGTAGCATGGTGCGTGTTTTTTTATCCCAACCCCATAGTTTGAAATCACTCATCAGCATATTCCTTTTCCTATACGACCATTTATACTATTGCCTTTCTTACTATGATAAGCATTCTTTTAATGCCTTAGCTCCGGCATCAGTGCGTTAGTGACATTTAAACTATATGATAATTTTAAAAAACACCCTTTAGTTTTTTTCTTGATATTTTAATATCTTTGGCGATTATTTCAACATAAAATGAATCACTTTGAATAATATAATGAGTGTATTCTCCTACATCATATTTATCCCAATCAGGGAAAAAGGAACGTCTTTCAGCCTTTAATTTTTCCAACCATGATGACTCTGGAACAATCCAATAACATGCATGGAAATCATCATCTTCGCGTGGAATATAATAACTTAAATCTTTATTACGTTCGAATCGCATAGCCCAAACGTAAGAGAAGTCAAATATACCTGTAAATACAGAGTATTTAGCAGAAGAACTCCATATTTTAAAAAATGCAGTTAATGAATCGCCCTTTGATTTTATTATAATATCATCATTTGGGGCTTGCCAATAAGGGAGTTCTACTGCATAAGCAAAATCTTTTTTCATAACATTTATCTCTTATTTACAAATCGGAATTTTAGTTGTCCCTGTATTACGCAGACCATTGTTTCTAAGTCTACCGGTAAAATCTCTTAATTTGTCAACATTTGTTTCAATAATTACTTTTATTTGTTTAGCCTTTGCGCTGCGTGCAATAGCTAAGCGACTATTGCCATCTCTGACTACTAATTGGCCTTTCACGTTCACAGCTTTTATTGCTGGAAAATCTGTGACTTTTACTTTTCCCTTACGAACATCATTTATTACTGATTGTATATTTCGTTTTCCTTCAGGTGTATCAAAAGCACTATTAATAGTTTTCTGAGAGAAATTAACATCTTTAGGATTAACAAGAATCTCATCTGGATCAAGCTTTATTTTTTCTGTTGTTAACCCCCACGGATCAATCCAAGTCAACCCATTAGGCGCATACTGATACAGATTAAACCCACCCAGCAGCCCAATCGGGTCTAGCTGGGTAAATCTACCTATATCCGGATCATAGTACCTGAAAGTATTGTAGTGCAGTCCGGTTTCTCTGTCTAAATACTGTCCTTGATACCTCAGGTTCTGTTGTATCTCTGTATGAGCAATCTCCTGTATCGGTTTGCCCCACAGCTGGTATGAGCATTCCCAGACGATTTCACCGGCTTCATCCGTCAGCTCCTCCGGCATGCCGTTCAGGTCGGTGTGGAAGTAGTAGATATGTTGTTCCTGATTACCGTTTCTGTCTATCCGCGCCAGCGGTTCATAGCTGCCTTCATCAGTATACAGATACAGGCTCTGCCGTTTGTCTGCGCTGCTTTCCTGAATCATCTGCAGCCCGTCCCACAGGAAGCGGGTACGGTTGTAGGGTTGGCCTTCGCGGTCTATCTGATGTTTTTCGATACGCCGGCCAAGGGCGTCGTAGACGTAGCCGTAACGCTGACTGCGGCCTGTTTGTTCGATGCGTACTTCGCTCAGGCGGTGTTCAGCATCGTAGTGGTAGTGCTGGGTTGTGCCGATGGTCTGTTTGCTGGCAGTTCTGCCGTGCTCGTCGTAGCGGTAGTGGTGTCCTCTGAAATGCAGGAGCTGGTTACAGTGAATCAGGTTTTGGCAGCTTTCGATTCTGCCGGTGATATTGTATTTTTAAACTATATATCTACAATTAATTTTTTCAGTCTTTTAATTTCATTAATTAATCGAGGAATATCTTGTCGTGCATGTGCAATAAACTCTTGATCATCTATTGTTCCGCCAATAAGCTCAATATCATCCCCGCGATTATTTTCATCTCCAGTCATAATAAAATTAGAACCACTAGAATGATCTCTACCTTCGACGTAAGATATCCATGGCCCCTTAGTCGCTTTATCACATCGTTGTTTTATTAAATTCAATTCATCATCGGATATTTTATTATTTTGTTGCATTAACAATTCCTTTTGTTGGATTTTGGTTTGGCCGATGGGTTCTTCTGAGTAGGTGTCATCAAAGCTTCTGCTTGCTTTGCTGTAATACCTGATAAAGTTGCATGATGAGGATTATTTTTAGTTGGAGAAGGTATAACATCTCCACCTGCAGCTCGAATATCTCCAACCGTTGTAACGCCTACTTTATTGTGTGGAATACCTTCAGTTAGTTGATCTAATGTTTTACCTGCTGCGCTGTTTACTGAAACTCCATCCAACTTGCCTGTACCATCAACTACAACACCACTACCATTTTTAAATGAATCAGCAAGGCATGCTCCACCTCTGCATACAATAGCATCATCTGGCAATATTGATTTTAACCCCCACGGGTCAATCCAAGTCAACCCATTAGGCGCATACTGATACAGATTCAAGCCACCCAGCAGCCCAATCGGGTCTGGCTGGGTAAATCTACCTATATCCGGATCATAATACCTGAACGTATTGTAATGTAAGCCAGTTTCTCTGTCT
>NZ_JACFSH010000009.1:0-35739 GCF_016100525.1 Snodgrassella sp. W6238H11
ACACTCCAGCCGGCACCGAACATGTTGTGGGTGCGGGTGTCGACGCTGCTGTAGAAACGCTGCCATTCGAAGGGCAGGTGAGCCGGCAGGGAGAAGTCGAGCTCTTCGGGACCGAATAGGAGTTTGGCACCGGTTGGCAGATGAACCGGATTACCTCTGAAGGGTTCTATAGCTTTTGAGACAATATAACCAATAGCAGCAGCTTTAATAAAACACTCTGCAAATCGACCTAATTTGGAAATCAATTTTCCTTTTCGGAAAAACAGTGCTGCAATGGTGGCTATCAGGGCAATGGGATGTTTGCCGCTTTTAATTTCGCGGACAACAACAGACTCTCCGCCGATACGTACATTGTTAGAGACTTTGATACCACCTTTGTAGTCATCGGTGACTTTGGCTTCGCAGGTACTGCGGTCATTGCTGCGTACTGCCGGCTGGCTGTTGATGTAGACTTTTTTAGAGCCTTCGGCCATATATTCTGGCGCTCCGGAGATGGCTTCTATAACAGCACTGACAACACTGTTGGTACCAGGCCCGGGCTCAAAAGACGGATGCTTCTTACAAATAATTTTATCGTCTTCTCTGGGTTCAGTTGTATTCGGATCCGGAGAGGCAACGGTAGGTCTGAAAAAGTCGCTTACAGCCTGCCCTAAACCCCAGAGTATGTTACCGGCTATATCGATAAAACTTTCAGGCTGTTGCGGTGCCTGTTCGGTTTCTGCTTTTTTTACTATGCCGGCAGCACGGGCGGAAGGTAAGCTATTGGTGTGAGTATTTTGGGAGCCAGTTTTAATCCTGCCATCTTCGGATGGTGACAATAAGCTGCTGACAAAATCTCCAGCTTGTGTGATTTTTTTTTCTAATACTATGGAAGCAACAACGCTAGCAATAACTCCTACAACACATGCAGCAGTACCGGCACTACCGATTAATAATACTGCTGCGCCAAAGCATGCACCCGCTAAGACGGTTTCACAAACCACTTCAACAGCAGCGCCAATAATATCAGCCAGTAATGAAGTATGTAAAAGAATGTCCCCTTCACGGGCTGCCCAGTATGCCTGTCCCATAGTAATTTTTTCTGTTGATGTTTGTTTTATTCGTTATTTTTTAATTTAAATTAACAAATATTTAATAATTTTTAATTATTATATCACAAATTTATTAATAAAAATGGTTTAGATAATGTTGCGTAATTAGAAAATCAATACCGGAATTGAATATTTATAAGATTTATTTAAGGAAAAAAATTGAATTTTTGTTTTTATGCAGTTAAAAAAATAACCGCATTCAGCGGTTATTAATGGTGGCCAGAGGCAGGATCGAACTGCCGACACACGGATTTTCAGTCCGTTGCTCTACCGACTGAGCTATCTGGCCATCGGGGAAGAGTGCGCATTAAACCAGATATATGCCGGCTTGGCAAGTGTTTTCTGTATTCTCTTATCTATGTGGCTGTTTATTTGTTGGAAAAATTAGTTATTTTCTAGTTGCACAAGTATGATTTTGAAATTCTGTATGTTTAATAAGGTCATTTTTTCTTTTTTCAGAATACACACAGGAAACGATTGCTTATCTTGGATTTCTGTCTGATTCTTCACAAAAAGTAGACGTCGGATAAGAGCTGTATTAAGGTAAACACTTTTATTACAAGGGTGAAGAGGATGCAGGGTGAACAAAAGCCGGTATGGAAAGATGGCTGGTTACAGCAATGTATTCATGTACCGTCACCGAATTTCAGCCGGCGTCCGGCACAGACTGAGGTATCGCTGGTGGTATTGCACAATATTTCTTTACCACCGTTTGAATACGGGCAGCAGGCAGTACAGCGTTTGTTCACTAATCAGATTGATGCTGCTGAACCGGATGATTTTATGCGTTCATTAACCGGATTGCGGGTATCCAGCCATTTTCTGCTGGAACGGGACGGAACGATAATTCAGTTTGTTTCCTGTGATGACGCGGCTTTTCATGCCGGGATATCACGTTTTAACAGCAGGGATGGCTGTAATGCGTTTTCGATCGGAATTGAGCTTGAAGGCTGTGATTTCGAACCGTTTACGCCATCTCAGTATACGCAGTTGTATGCATTATTGCAGATGCTGTGTGCGCATTATCCGATTCAGGCGATTACCGGCCATCAGCATGTGGCACCGGGACGAAAGTCGGATCCGGGGCATTTTTTTGAATGGGATATGCTGCGCAGTAATGGTTTACCGATAGTGACAGAATATCAGTGGCTTTTGTAGTTTATGGCTGCCGGCAGGGGTATTTTTAGTTATAATTCCATTCAACTGTTAATTAAGTTGCGGTTTTCGCAAATTGTCTGGTAGGAATGTAATGAGTGATTCTGTAATGATTGTGCTGGTGATAGGTGCTGCGATTATTCTGTTGGTACTGGCCTATAATATTTATCAGGAAAGCCAATACCGCAAACAATTGCGCGAACAGTTCGGGCATGCCAATAAAGATGCTTTACTGGACAGTCAGGTAAATTCAGTACGAGATGGTGCGGAGGCTCAGTCTGTAATGAACACTAAAACTGTGCCGCCGGCTGAGGAAGTAAATAAAACTGATGATTCATCCGTCGAACAATCTGAGACTTCGGCCACTGATGAAAAAGTTATTGATGACACAGTTTCTGAAGAAGAGAATGTGTCTGCTGCGCAAGCGGCATCTTTTGCTCCTGATAATGTTGCAACACCGGAAAATTCAGCAGCACATATTGATATGGCGCCATTATCACGCACGGTTCCGGTAAAGGGACGTAAAGCTTTGCTGGATGTGCGGGATATGTCTAAACAGCCGCTACCGTGGTTTGATGTACGTTTTGATTATCTGGCCTATATTGCGTTGTATCAGCCGAAAGAATTACATGCAATGCCGCGATTGAGCAGCCGTTCCCGTTTCCGGTTGGTGGGCTGTACGATGGATGACCGTTACCAGATAGCTGAACCGATTCCCAGTGTTTATTATCAGGGTTTTGTGGTTGGTCTGCAGGCAATCAGCCGCAGTGGTCTGCTTACTCATGAAGAGCTGGCGCATTTTGGCGAACAGGCCAATCGTTTCGCCGAGCAGATGGATGGTCAGCTGCTGTTAACGGATATTAATACTTTTCTGGATGTGGCGCGTCCACTGGATGATTTATGCGCAAGGGTTGACCAGACAATTGCGATTCATCTGGTATCACGTACGAACGTCAGCGGAATGGAGCTGCGTTCTGCGGTTGAGAAACAGGGCTTTGAGCTGGGGCATGATGGTGCATTTTTTTATGCAGATACTGATGGCGAGCCTTTGTTTAATATTGTTACGCTGGATAACACACCTTTTACCTCTACTTTGTTAGCAAATCAAAATTATCGCGGATTCAGTATGTTGTTTGATATAGTACATATACCAAACGGCGAGAAATGTTTTGATCAGTTTATGGATATGGCTGTGAAATTATCCAGTCAGCTGGGTCTGGATCTGGTTAATGATAAAGTGGAAGAGTTATCCACAGAGTGGTTGCGTGAGGTACGCCGCTATGTAGTTGACCGGCAAAAGGAAATGAAGCAGGTTGATCTGGAGCCTGGAAGTGAACTGGCCAAAAGACTGTTTTCCTGATATTGCCTGAATATTTTAATTTTATAAAGAGATGGCAAGCCGCAGAATGGGGTTTGCCATTTCTTTTTCCTTTTCCTGAAGGATAGCTGTAATGGATTCAGTAAGCGAACAGCAAATTATTGATTTAACCGCTCTGCTCAATCGTTATGCGCATGAGTATTATGATCTGGATGCACCTACTGTGCCGGATGCGGAATATGACCGGTTATTCCGCCAGTTGCAGGCTCTGGAAGAGCAATATCCGCAATGGCGGCAGCCGGATAGCCCGAGTATACGTGTAGGCGGGCAGGCACAGCAAAAATTTACTGCTGTGGTGCACCAGATTCCGATGCTGTCACTGAACAATGCATTTTCACCACTGAATGATAATAATCAATTCGACCATAGTGAGATGTATGCTTTTGATAAACGGGTACGTGATGGTCTTGGTGCTGAGCCCGAATATATTGTTGAACCAAAGTTTGACGGTCTGGCAATCAGTTTGTTGTATCGTGACGGTCTGCT
Source organism: Snodgrassella sp. W6238H11 (assembly GCF_016100525.1). Classification (NCBI taxonomy): domain Bacteria; kingdom Pseudomonadati; phylum Pseudomonadota; class Betaproteobacteria; order Neisseriales; family Neisseriaceae; genus Snodgrassella; species Snodgrassella sp. W6238H11. The sequence continues at coordinate 4,111 of NZ_JACFSH010000009.1, forward strand.
GGTACAGGCATCTACGCGCGGAGATGGATATACCGGCGAGGATGTTACTCAGAATGCGCGCACTATTGTTAATATTCCATTGCGTCTGCAGGGTGATCAGTTACCGGATGTGCTGGAGGTACGCGGTGAAGTGCTGATGCTTAAAGCCGATTTTGACCGGCTTAATGCACATCAGCAGGCGGAAAATCAGAAAACTTTTGCCAATCCGCGTAATGCAGCGGCTGGCAGTTTACGCCAGCTGGATCCGAAAATAACGGCACGCCGGCGCTTGCATTTCTATGCCTACGGAATTGCCAGATTGGATGAGCGTTTTGCGGTAAACAGCCACAGCGAAGAGCTGGCATTGCTGGCTCGTTTGGGGCTGACTGTACCGCCACAGGATAATTTGTGCTATCAGGCTGATATCGGGAAGGTGCTGGCTTTTTATGAGCATATTTTTCAGATACGTGCGGATTTGCCGTTTGGCATCGATGGTGTAGTGATTAAAGTGGATAATCTGGCTCAGCAGGAGCAGCTTGGCTATGTAGCCCGTGCTCCGCGTTTTGCTATTGCCCAAAAATTTCCGGCAGAGGAAATGCTGACTACGGTAGAGGCTATTGATGTACAGGTGGGACGTACCGGTGCAGTAACACCAGTAGCGCGGCTGACGCCGGTATTTGTAGGTGGTGTTACAGTTACCAATGCAACTTTGCATAATGAAGGTGAAGCACAGCGCAAGGATGTACGTGAGGGTGACACTGTTATTGTGCGCCGTGCCGGAGATGTTATTCCTGAAATTGTATCTGTGGTGCTGGCACAGCGTCCGATGGTGGAAAAACCGGCGGCAGATTTGCTTACTCCGCCTGAAGCTGTACCGAAATATCCGCCGTTCCGTATGCCAGAAAATTGTCCGGTTTGCGGTCATGAAATTGTTCGTGAAGAGGGCGAAGCAGTGGCTCGTTGCAGTGGCGGAATGCTGTGTCATGCTCAGCGGGTGCAGTCGCTAATTCACTTTGCTTCACGTCGCGCCATGGATATCGAAAATCTCGGTGACCGGCAGATTGAACAGTTAGTAACACAGGGCAGAGTCAGTCATTTTGCTGATGTTTATCATTTGCAATTGGCCGATTTGCTGGCAATGAAACAGCAGGCTAAACAGGAAGCAGGGGAAAGCTCTGCAGAGTCGGTGACAAATGAACTGGAATTATCTGCAACTGATAAAGCAGGCAAACAGCAGCCATCCAAATGGGCTGAAAATATTCTGGCCGGTATTCAGGCCAGCCGGCAGCGTCCTCTGGCTAATTTAATTTATGCTTTGGGTATTTTTCATGTTGGTGAGCGTACAGCAAAACAGCTGGCACAGGCTTTCGGTGATTTGGCTACGCTTACTCAGGCTACTGAGCCGTTACTGGCCTGCTTGCCGGATATCGGTAAGGTGGTAGCACATTCGGTAGCCTATTTTTTTAGTCAGGAAGATCAGACCAGTCAATTGCAGGAATTACTTGATGCCGGTGTGCAACCGCAGACAGAAACACGTCGCACACCGCTGGGTAAATACTTTACTCCTGAGCGAATACTGGCTCGTTTACCCGGCGCTAGTTTAACGGAAGCACGGGCACAGAAGTTGTGGCAACTGGCGGGTAAGGACTGGTCACAACTGTTAACTGATAAAGCCTTGCCGGAAAGCTGGCAGCAATGGTGCAGTCAGCCTGAAAATCATGAATTACTGCAAAAGACAATTGAGTTACGTGAACAGCTGCTTAGCGGAGAGACGGAGGAAAAGACGTCATCGGTTAATGAAGCTGTAGCCGGCAAAACTTTTGTGTTAACCGGTACTTTACCAGACTGGTCACGTGAAGTGGCACAGCAGCATATTGAAGAAGCCGGTGGTAAAGTGAGCGGCAGTGTATCGAAAAAAACTGATTTTGTGGTGGCCGGAGCAGAAGCGGGCAGCAAGCTATCCAAAGCTGAGGCACTTGGTGTTACTATACTGGATCAGGCTGCATTAATGACTATGCTGGGAATTAAAGAGTAAATCTGAATGAAAGCTGAACCAATCCGTAAGTGTGTTTTTCCGGTGGCCGGCATGGGGACACGGTTTTTACCGGCTACTAAAGCCAGCCCGAAAGAAATGTTGCCGATAGTGGATAAACCACTGATTCAGTATGCGGTAGAAGAGGCTGTTGCTGCCGGCTGTACTGAACTGGTATTTATTACCGGCAGGAATAAACGCTGTATTGAAGATCATTTTGATAAGGCTTATGAACTGGAAACAGAGCTGGCTTACCGCAATCAGAATAAATTGCTTGATTTTGTGCAGGATATTCTGCCGCCCAATGTGACTTGTCTGTATATTCGCCAGCCGGCCGCACTGGGGTTGGGGCATGCGGTTTTATGCAGTCGGGCAGCAGTGGGTAAAGAAGCCTTTGCTGTGGTGCTGGCAGATGACTTGATTGATGCACAACCAGGTGCGTTGAGCCAGATGATGAATGCGTATTACCATACGGGTTGTAATGTCATTGGTGTAGAAAATGTTGATCCACTGCAGACGGGTGCTTACGGTATTGTCGAGATTAATCATCAGAATGATTTTGATTATGTAAAGAGTATTGTCGAAAAACCACATCCAGATGAAGCACCCTCACATCTGGGTGTGGTTGGGCGCTATATTTTGTCTGCACGAATTTTTGATTTTCTGACTAATTTACCGCTGGGTGCTGGTGGAGAAATTCAGCTGACTGATGCTATTGCACGGTTGCTGACTGAACAGAAAATGATTGCGTATGCTTTTGCCGGCAGACGTTATGATTGCGGTGATAAGCTTGGTTATCTGGAAGCAACAGTGGCCTATGGTATGAAACATCCTCTGGTAGGAGAAGATTTTAAAAAATTATTGCAGCGCATGGTGTGTTAACGCAATACCGGAATTCATACGTAAATGTTTCTAGTTTTATTTATTTGCCTGCCTGCTGTTTTGCCGCCAGGCAAGTTTTTTGCCTGGCGTTCTGCTTCAGTGCAATGTCATTGTCTGATAATTAGTGTTGCTAATAATCAGGCGTTCTGTTGCATACCAGACAACTGATTGTGTGTGATTAACAAAGCGCTTTTCATCTTCCATTAATGCGTTTAATGCCTTTACAGCTTCTGGTGAAGACCGGTTTTTCTGCATGCTTTCCAGATTCTGCCACCATATTTCAGCCATACCGTCAAAAACAAAATTTTGAGACTGACGCCCGTTTTGTATTATTTTATCCAGCTCGGGATAACGGTGCGAAATGGTTTGTACATAGCGGGTAATATTTAAAACGTTTTGCACAGAAGCCACTAGCGGAGCATGATGCTCGATCCAGTATTGGTCAAATTCTTCATAAGTAATATTGGGCAGGCGTTTTACTAACATGGTTAACTTAATCATTTTCTTTCTTTCAGTTTGTGGGTTGTGCGAATAATGATAAAGTTTCACAGTAGTGTTAAAGTCAACAGAGTAAAAATGAAAATCAGTGAATTAGCCAGAAAAAGTGCAATCAGTCCCAGAATGCTGCGCTATTATGAACAGGAAAAATTGCTGACACCTGCCCGTACACAATCCGGATACCGTGAATACCAGCAGGCAGATGTAGAAAGAGTAAAATTGATTCAGCAGCTCAATAATGCCGGTTTTTCGTTAAAAATTATCCGGCAAATACTGCCTTGCTGGCATGAGCAAAACAGTAAATTTGAGTCTTGTGAAATTTACCTGAAAAATATTAATCTGACGTTAGAAAAGATTGAACAACAAATAGATATATTAATACAAACACGAACCCGTCTGCTTAATATGATAAATAAATAATGTATTTTTGTGTATTTTATTTCGTATAATAGCGGCTGAATCTCATAAGAAATAATGATCACAGGCAGGAGAAAGCATTAATTGCTTCTACTGGTGCTGTCCTTTATCTGCTCCCAGCTTAAATCAAATTTGGCCAGATATTTTTTCAGTCTGTCAGCATCATTGGCGCGCTGTTTTTGTGCTCTGGACACTGCAAACAAATACCGTCCGGCTTCGGATAAAGTTCGGCTTTTCCGGCATACTTCAATGACTTTTTCCAGCTGATACCGGTCAAATTCATCAATTTCAGCCGGAATCAGCGCATCAGAAAAAACTACCTGCTGCCAGTGCATCTGTAAACGCCGGATTTCATTTTCAACTTGTTCCAGTGTGATGTTTCCTTGTATGGATAAAGTGGCCATACGGGTAATGGAAGCAGTGAGCTCACGGAAATTACCCGGCCATGTTGCCATAGCCGATGTGGCAAACTGAATATAACGGTCTCTGGATTGCTGATTAAAACGCGGCATGGTACCGTACTCCTGCGCAAATCGTGCCAGCTCAAAATCAATATTCGGTTCGATATCTTCTTTACGTTCGGCAAGTCCCGGTAGCTGGTAACTCCATAAATTGATACGTGCGTATAAATCCTCTCTAAAAGTACCGCGGATAATTGCCTGTTTTAAATCTTTGTTGGTTCCGGCAATTAGTTGAAAGTTACTGGATACCAGTTTGTCTGCACCTAGCGGATAAAATTGTTTTTCCTCAATCGCCTTTAAGAGAATAGCCTGTTCATCCAGCCCCAGTTCTCCGATTTCATCCAGAAACAAAACACCGTTATCCGCCTGTCTGAGTAAGCCGTTTCTGCTTAGACTGGCACTGGTATATGCACCTTTGATGTGCCCGAACAGTGTAGACATGGCATTATCGCTACTCAGGGTAGCGCAGTTAATTTCTACGAATTGTCCGGTAATCTGATGCTGGTTCAGTTTAAGCCGGTAAATTTGCCGGGCAAGAAAAGATTTACCGGCACCAGTGGGGCCGCATAGCAAAATAGGCGCATGAGAGCGGCTGGCAACCTGTTCTATTTCGCTGATTAGCTGATTGTAATGCCGGTTTTTTGTCGCTATACCTGATTTGAGCAGTTCTGTTGCCTGAGTAGCATATTGCTGAAAGCGGGTCAGAATCTGGTCGTAACGATTCAGATTCAGGTCGATTATATTTATTTGTCCGCTGGGGCACTGTGGCGGGTTTGCTATAGGTTCTGCGGCAAGGTTTTCCGGCGATGCAGACGGTCTGGCCGGCGGCGATAATTGTAAAAGTCTAGCAGGATAAAAACGTGATTCTGCTAGTAAGAACCAGCAGATCTGCATTACATGGGTGCCGGTGGTAATATTCAGATAATAATTTTCTTGTTCATTATTAAAAGTATAGTTTTTGGCGATATCCAGTAAACAGGTATACACCTCTTCAAAATCCCATGGATCCTGTATCTGAACCGGAATCGGATTAACCTGTGTATCCGGGGCAATGGTTTTAATATCCAGAATAATTTCTTCGAGTAGTTTGCTGTCCTGAGTGTGATAAATCAGTTCCAGACGATAGATCGGCCATTCCGGATGATTACAGATATCAATAGTAGGGCGCCAGCGTGTCCAGCGTTTTTTTCCTTTGCCCCGCTGGTCAAGTACATTGCCTAAAAAACTGAATACGATATTTTTCTTGTCCATTATTTATTATTAGTTATATAAAATTAAATAAAATTATATAATATTTTATAAAAAAATACGAAAATAAAAATAAAAATAATTTATTGAAAATAAATTTATTTATTTATTTTTATTTTAAAAACAATATTTTAATTATTTTATTTTAGAAATTTATGGACTTGGTACGGTAATTGCAATAAGGATATTGTCTGAAATACATACTGTTTTTTACGGCAGTAGGGTACATAGCGAATGGAATTAAATTAATCGAAAGACTGATTTATTCGCATTATCAACATGTATTCCCCGGTATGAAAGACGTTTCCTTCCGATGGAAATTTTTTGAATAGCTCAGAGGTAGAGCAATTGGTACCAAACCAATCTGTCACGGGTTCGACTCCTGTTTCAAAAGCCATATTGTAATAATTTGTTGTTTGAGCAATACCAGCCAGTAAAGGGAAATAAGCAAAGCAGTAAAGCTAAGACACGAAAAAACCGGTTAACCGCACAGAATAAACGGATTAATGATTCTGTCCGGGTAAAAAAACCGGATAGCAGGCAAAAAATTGATGAGCCATAAGCAGTTAGTTGAATGTTTAAAGATATCAGTTTTTCCCCTGTTATTTCGTTACTTAATCCGTTTGATTGTGTCTCTTCTCTTTGCTGGCTGCCAAAAAGGAGATTTAATATGTTGAATATAATTAATGTGAAAAAAGGTGAGCTGGCCGTTGTCACCAAACGCGGTGAAATTAATACTATTGTTACCGCAGGCCGGCATATTTTCTGGAATCCTTTTGTCAACATTACTCATTATCTGGTGGATTTAGCTGATACTAAGATTGAACCGGCTATCGCGGAAAAACTGCTCAATTTTTATCCGCAGCTGGTAGAAAAATATTGTCATTATGTCAATGTGGCTGATAATGAGATTGTGCTGCGTTATGAAGAACAAATGCTGGTAGAGATTATTCAACCCTCTACTAAAGCATTGTACTGGAAGAGTTATAAAGAACAGGCAATTAAAAAAGTAACTTTGGAGCAAGGGTACCGGTTGTCTGATGAAGTTGCTATGGAAATTATTCAGGCAAAAAATACCGGCAGATTAATTGAAGGTATCGATCACATCAAACTGCATTATTTTATCGATGAGCAAATTGGTACGCTGTTTGTTGATAATCAGTTTGTACAGATTATTCCGCCTAAATCCGTAATTGGTTTGTGTGAATTCAAACATAAGCTGGTACTGGGTAAATTCAAACTACAGGATAACCGTATTGATGATTTGCTGGCGGCAACAATTGAACAAAATGCCCCGCAGCAGATGGCACAATTCTGTATTCAGATGCAGGTAGGTGCTAATCAGACCGGTTTACGTTTTGAAGATGATTTACTGGTAGAAATTCTGCCTCCGGGAACCAAACGATTGTACTGGCAGAATAACTGCAAGCAGCATATGCAGCTTATTGAGCTGACTGACGATTTTCAGCTTTCTGAGCAAATGGTACAGCAGCTGTTACAGCCAAAATTACGTAAAAAAGAAGTGACAGGCGATAGTAGTGTATTGATTGCACAGGTACCGGCATATCATGTTGGCGTATTAAAAGTTAATGGTAAAGTAGAACAGCTGCTTAATGCAGGTATTACTGCTTACTGGCGTTTTAATCGTGAAATCAGTGTCGAAATTGTCGATACACGTTTGCAGACAGTGGAAATATCCGGTCAGGAAATTTTAACCCGGGATAAAGTCAATCTGCGTATTAATCTGGTAGCCAGCTGGTGTTACACCGATGTGTTAAAGGCGTTTGCCAGAATTGCGCAGCCAATGGAGTTATTGTACCGGCAATTACAATTTGCATTACGGGAAGCGATTGGTACTCGCAGTCTGGATGAATTGTTGGAAAACAAAAATTTAATCGACGAGGTGGTGAATGCTCATATGCAGATGCATATGACGGGTTATGGAATCGAAACGGTCAGTGTTGGCGTAAAAGATATTATTTTACCGGGAGACATGAAAACCATTCTGGCACAAGTAGTAGAAGCAGAAAAATCTGCACAGGCGAATGTTATCCGCCGGCGGGAAGAAACTTCTGCTACCCGTTCCTTACTGAATACAGCCCGGGTAATGGAAAATAATCCGGTTGCTTTACGCTTAAAAGAAATGGAAACACTGGAAAGAATTGCTGAACGAATCGATAAGATTTCAGTTGTAGGCGGTTTGGATCAGTTATTGCATGGTTTGATTAATATTCAGGCGCAATAGCATACATCCGCTAATTAATTTGCTAAAAAATAATGGAAGTTAAAAATGCAAAAGCAAGAATTTGAAGTATTAAAAGAAAATAAAACACGTCCGGTAAAAATGTGGACAAAAGGTGTGCCGGTAGAAGATGTGGCTAAAAAACAATTGCTCGAAACTGCACAATTACCTTTTATTTTTAAGCATATTGCGGTTATGCCAGATGTGCATCTGGGAAAAGGCTCTACTATCGGGAGTGTGATTCCGACTGCTGGTGCGATTATTCCGGCTGCTGTCGGCGTGGATATTGGTTGTGGAATGATGGCGGTACAGCTGTCACTTACCGCTCAGGATCTGCCGGAAGATTTAATGCCATTACGTCTGGCTATAGAAAAGGCGGTACCGCATGGTTCCACACCCAATAATGAAAAGTACGATAAAGGAAGCTGGCAAAATCCGCCACCGATTGTACAGGAGTACTGGCAGCAGCTTTTGCCCGGATTTGAAAAACTGACTAGTAAATATCCGTGTTTTTTAAAAGCGAATAGTTATAGTCATTTGGGAACCTTGGGTAGCGGTAATCATTTTATTGAAGTTTGTCTGGATGAGTGTGATCGCGTATGGATAATGCTGCATAGTGGTTCACGCGGTATTGGTCGTGCAATAGGTAAATATTTTAGTGAGCTGGCTAAAAAGGAAATGAAAAAATATTTCATTGATACCTATTTGCCTAATAATGATCTGGCGTTTTTAGTAGAAGGAACCGAATACTGTAATGATTATCTGAAAGCGGTGCACTGGGCACAGGAATTTGCCCGTTTAAATCGTGAAGTGATGATGCACAATACTATCGCTGCTATACGCAAAGTAATCAATGTGCCGTTTACCACGCATTTACAAACTGTAAACTGTCACCATAATTATGTACAGAAAGAGCACCATTTCGGTAAGAATGTTTTTGTTACGCGTAAAGGGGCTGTTTCTGCACGAGAAGGTGAACTGGGAATTATTCCGGGTTCTATGGGAACAAAAAGTTATATTGTGCAGGGGCGGGGGAATGCAGAAAGTTTTCATTCCTGTTCTCACGGTGCAGGCAGAGTTATGAGTCGTGGTGAAGCTAAACGGAAATTTACTGTTGCTGACCAGATGCAGGCTACGGCTCATGTAGAATGCCGTAAAGATGCTGAAGTTATTGATGAAATTCCTATGGCATATAAAGATATTGAAGCAGTAATGCAGGCACAACAGGAATTGGTGGAAATCAAGCACCAGTTACGTCAGGTTATCTGTGTTAAGGGCTGATATTATCCGGATAATCAACTGCAGAATATTTTTGTATAGAAAAAAGGATGGCAGACAATGCCATCCTTTTTTAGGTATTTAAAAACTAAATATCAACCTGAGCATTTAGAGCGTTGTTTTCGATAAATGCACGACGAGGTTCAACTTCGTCACCCATCAGGGTAACAAATACATCATCTGCTGCCATCGCATCTTCGATTCTGACTTTCAGCAAACGGCGTACTGAAGGATCCATCGTAGTTTCCCATAATTGTTCGGGATTCATTTCACCCAGACCTTTATAACGCTGAATGTTAATTTTTTCCTGTGCTAAATCCATCAGTAATTCCAGTGCCTGGGCAAAGCCGGTTACAGTGGTAGTCATATTACCTTTAATGACTTCAATTGGTACGTCAGCAATACCGTTTAAAGTGGCCGCTGTCTGCCGGATAATCTGATAGGCGCGGCTTTCAACAAATTTTTGATCCAGATAGCTGACCATATGATTTCCATGCAACTGACGAGTAATTTTGATCATTTGTACTTCATCATCTGCACCAATGCGTTCCAGTTTGAGGTTGTCGTCATTAACCAGTGCGGTTAATGTTTGCACAGCTTTTTCTGCACTGCTTACAGTGCTTAAATCCAGATTCTCATTCCAGAGAAGCAGGGAATTTAGTACATTGTTGTCAATGATACGGCTTTCACGCGCAATCATACTTTGTGCCAGAATCAATTGTTTGGCGATTTCGGCCAGAGCATTACCTTCAAGAGTATTTTCGCCAATAATTAATTGAGCATTATTCAATGCCAGACTGAGCATGAACTGATCTTTTTCGAACTCGTCTTTCAGGTAGTTGTCTTTTTTGCCATATTCCACTTTATACAATGGTGGCTGAGCAATATACACATAACCGCGTTCAACCAGTTCAGGCATTTGCCGGTAGAAGAAGGTAAGCAACAGGGTACGGATATGCGCGCCGTCTACATCCGCATCGGTCATGATAATTATGCGGTGATAACGCAATTTTTCCGGGTTAAATTCTTCTTTGCCTATACCGGCACCCAGTGCAGTGATTAAAGTACCAACTTCCTGACTGGCAAGCATTTTTTCAAAACGGGCTTTTTCTACATTCAGGATTTTACCTTTTAAGGGCAAAATGGCCTGAAATTTACGATCACGGCCTTGCTTGGCAGAACCGCCTGCCGAGTCACCTTCGACCAGATATAATTCTGATAAAGCGGGATCTTTTTCTTGGCAGTCTGCCAGTTTGCCCGGCAGCCCCAGACCATCCATTACCCCTTTTCTGCGGGTAATTTCGCGTGCTTTGCGCGCTGCTTCACGTGCACGCGCGGCATCAACAATTTTGCTTGTGATGATTTTTGCCTCTGCAGGATTTTCTTCCAGAAATTCAGACAAGGCTTTACCGAGTACTTCATTAACTACGGGACCTATTTCACTGGAAACCAGTTTGTCTTTGGTTTGTGAAGAAAATTTCGGGTCAGGCAGTTTAACAGACAATACGCAGGTTAAACCTTCACGCATATCATCGCCATTAGTATCTACTTTGGCTTTTTTGGCAACTTCATTGGCTTCAATGTAGTTGTTGATGGTTCGGGTCATAACCTGACGCAGGGCGGTTAAATGGGAGCCGCCATCGCGTTGCGGAATATTATTGGTGAAACACTGCACGTTTTCCTGATAACTGTCGTTCCATTGCATGGCACATTCCACGCTCATGCCATCTTTTTCACCATTGGCATAGAAAACTTTATTGTGCAGAGCTGTTTTATTCCGGTTCATGTATTGTACAAAGCCGGCTACACCACCGCTGAATGCGAAGTTTTCGTGTTTGCCATCACGTTTGTCAAAGAGTTCAATACTGACGCCGTTGTTCAGGAAAGATAACTCCCGGATGCGTTTGGCCAGAATATCAAAATGGTAATCGATATTACCAAAGGTTTCGGTACTGGCCAGAAACTGAACACGTGTACCCTGTTTGTCGGTATCGCCGACAACAGCCAGCGGAGCAACTGCATCCCCGTGACGAAATTCTACAAAATGTTCTTTGTGATTACGGTAGATGGTCAGACGGAGCCAGTCAGAAAGTGCATTAACTACAGAGACCCCTACACCATGCAGACCACCGGAAATTTTATAACTGTTGTTATCAAACTTACCTCCGGCATGCAGAATGGTCATGATTACTTCAGCTGCTGAGCGATGTTCTTCCGGATGCATATCGGTAGGAATGCCACGGCCATTGTCTTCAATAGTAATGGAGTTGTCGGCATTAACTGCTACGGTAATATGATCACAGTATCCGGCCAGTGCTTCATCAATGGCATTATCCAGAACTTCGAATACCATATGATGTAAACCCGTGCCATCCTGAGTATCACCAATGTACATACCGGGACGTTTGCGAACAGCATCCAAACCTTTTAATACTTTGATACTGTCGGCACTGTAATCTTCAGGGTGTTGATCTATCATAAGAATTCTTTACTAAACTTGGCAGCGGTTATGCTGTTAAAGGTCATTTATAACTGTTATTAATTATAAAAAATGTTAGCGGTATAACTGTATAACAGGCCTGTTTGAGGGCAATAAACCAAAAACTTATTATAGCATAAAAACGGTTTTTTTTCAGTCCTTTGTTATATTTAAGATTATGTTTTATCTGATGTTTATTGAAGGATAAGAATGCTGATTGTAAATAATAAACTGCCGTAAACCAGACTGAACTATTAAAAACAGAAAGCTGGCGTACGGCAGTAACCGGATTTAAGAGTGCATGGATGTTTAAATCCGCATAGGCATAACTATATACTTAAAGTTGGGATTGTTCGGGATGGTAAACAGTGTTGAACGGTTTGCATCACCAAAAGCAAGTTGTAAATCTTCTGCATGTAAATTACGCAATACATCCATCAGATAGTTGATATTAAAACCGACTTCCAGTGTATCTCCCTGATAGGCAATTTCCAGCTCTTCACGGGCTTCTTCCTGTTCGTTATTGTTACAGGTCACGCTTAGTAATCCGGGCTGGATTTGCAGGCGGGCACCGCGAAATTTTTCATTGGCAAGAATGGCTGCGCGTTCCAGTGCACCCAGCAGCTCGGTTCGGTTGGCCAGAAAGATTTTATCGTTATCCAGTGGAATAACCCGGTTGTAATCCGGAAATTTACCATCCACGACTTTAGAAACAATAATGGTGTCATTACAACGGAAACGTACCTGATTGTTCAGCAGTTCAATGGTGATTGGCTGTTCGGGGAAGGTAAGCAGTTTAAAGAGTTCCAGCACAGTTTTACGCGGCAGAATAACTTCTGCTTTGGGTAAATCTGCTTCTATATTGCAGGCTGCATAGGCCAGACGATGTCCGTCTGTAGCGACCAGACGCAGCTGATTGCCTTCTGTCTGCATCAGCAGACCATTCAGATAATAGCGGATATCCTGAATGGCCATGCTGTATTGTACCTGAGACAGCATTTCACGAAATGTTTCCTGTGGCAGGCTGAAGCTGGCATCAATATTTTCGCCCACACTCATTAATGGAAAATCTTCTGCCGGCAGGGTTTGCAGATTAAAACGGCTTTTGCCTGCTTTCAGCACCAGACGGTTGTTATTCCAGTCCAGAGAAACGATTGCGCCGGCCGGTAAAGCCCGCAGGATATCCTGCAGTTTTTTGGCATTGGTGGTAATGCGAAAATCTTCTGCTTCGCTTTTGGGGCCGATGGTATCGATCTGAATTTCCAGATCGGTTGCCAGAATCTTGATTTGCCCCTGATGGTTTTCCAGTAATACATTAGATAATATCGGTAATGTATGACGACGCTCTACAATACCGGTTACTGCCTGCAGCGGTTTGAGTAAACTGTCACGTTCTGCTTGTAATATCAGCATATTTTGTTCCTTGGTTTAATCTCGCAAAATCATCATTAAGGTTTCATACGCTTTGGTTGTTTCAGCATCATCCTTGCGGAGTTTGGAGATACTTTTTACCGCATGCATAACTGTGGTATGGTCGCGGCCACCAAATCCGCTGCCAATAGCGGGTAAACTAAGCGGAGTAAGTTCTTTTGCCAGGGTCATGGCCATCTGGCGCGGTCGGGCCAGATTCCGGGTACGTTTTTTCCCTACCATATCACTAATGGTAATCCCATAAAATTTTGCTACCGTATTCTGAATGTGTTCCAGGGTCATGGGTTTATGGTTAACAGCCAGAATATCCTGTAATGCTTCAGTAGCCAGCCCTACATCAATCGGGCGGCTGGCAAAACGGCTTTGTGCTACTACTCGCTTGAATGCACCTTCCAGTTCACGCACGTTACTACGAATATGTTTGGCAATAAAAAATGCAGCTTCGTCCTCAAGCTTCACCTGAGCCAGCTCAGCTTTTTTCTGCAAAATGGCTACGCGCATTTCCAGCTCCGGCGGTTCCAGTTCCAGACTCAGCCCCCATGAGAAGCGGGATTTCAGGCGATCGTCCATGCCGTCTATATGAGTAGGCAGCGTATCACAGGTAAGGATAACTTGTTTTTTTTCGTCAATTAAATGGTTATAGACGTAAAAAAACTCTTCCATGGTACGGTCTTTACCGGCAATAAACTGTACGTCATCCATAATCAGTAAGTCTACCTGCTGATATTGCTGGCGCATGGCATCAAAAGATTTGGCGTGGAATGCATTCATGATGCCGCGAATGAATTCATCAGCATGAATATAGCGTATTTTTACTTTGTTGTCGGTGGCAAACAGCTGGTTGCCAATAGCCTGTACCAGGTGGGTTTTACCCAGACCGGTACTGCCATAGATAAAAAACGGGTTGTACATGCTATTGCCGGGATTTTCTGCAATCGACAGCGCAGCAGCGTGAGCAAGACGGTTCCCTTTACCTTGTACCAGAGCAGCAAAAGTATGTTCAGGATTAAGGTTGGTATCAGTATAACGGGATTTTTTACCGTTTTCATGTGCTGAATCAGAGGTAGCCACTGATTCAACAGCCTCAGGTTTTTCTGTGGCGGTCTGTTTGCTGTTTTCTTTTATTTCGGCAGTAGCACTTGCGCTTTTGGTTTGGGTGTTTCGCAGGCGTTTGGCAATAATGTCCTGAGCAGATTCGGTACGTTTTGCCGTTGTCTGTGGTTTGGCTGAAATTTCAGAAGGAATTTTATTGCTATCAACTGAATCTGGTTTAGTATCAGCCGGCTGTTCAGCGACATTTAAGGCTGGTTCTGCAGCCTTAGTCGGTGAATTGTTTTCTGCCGGTATTGCCTCAGTGGCAGCCTGCAGAGATAGTCCCTGTCCGATTTTCAGAATTAATGGTGTGCTGCCGTCTGGCAGAACAGATTGTCTGGCACTTTCGATAGCCGGCCAGAAACGCTCGCGGATATGATTGAAGGTAAAAGTATTACGCGCAAAAATAACCCAATTGCCATTTTCTTCGCCCACAGTTAATGGTGCAATCCACATTTGGTATTGCTGAGAAGGTAAGCTTTGTTTTAATTGCAATAGGCACTGAGGCCAAAATTCTGTCAGGGTCATTCGTGAAGCTTAAATTTATCTGTCAATCGGAGCTGGCTGAAGGCTGGAAACAATAAGTGCCTATTATGCTAATTATACGCAATAAACAAATTTCTGACCATGATTTGCACTTTATACCAGCACAGCTCCCGTAAAGCTTTGCTATAGATTATATTGATTGACAAAGTGCTGTTCTTGTTGTGTAATGCTACGTTTTATTTAAAGTTAATTCGGGAATAAATTATGAAACGTACTTATCAACCATCCGTTACCCGCCGCAAACGCACTCATGGCTTTCTGGTTCGCAGTAAAACCCGTGGCGGACGTGCTGTACTGGCTGCCCGTCGTGCCAAAGGCCGTAAACGTTTGGCTGTGTAAGAACAAGAATGGATTATCATTTTGGCAAAAAATATCGCCTATTAAAAACGGATGATTTTTCATCCGTTTTTGCATTACGTTGCCAAAAAAGCCGTGCCTGGATTCAGGTTTTTCAGGCACGCAATAGTTTAGGTTTCCCGCGTTTGGGGCTGATAGTAGCCAAAAAAGTTGCCAAACGTGCTAACCGGCGCAATTATATGAAACGCTTAATACGCGAGTGGTTTCGCCTGCATAAGCATGAATTGCCGCCGGTAGATATAATCATTCGTGTACGCCAGCCGTTCCGGCATGCTGAGTACGCTGGCGTAGTCAGGACTTTACAGCAGCTGCTTATTACAGCTGACAGGTGTAAAGCATCTTCGCAATGAGATATTTATTGCTGGGTCTGATCCGGTTCTATCAGTATGCCATCAGCCCGCTGTTACCACCGCGATGCCGCTACACCCCGACCTGTTCGCAATATGCCATACTGGCACTGCAGAAATACGGGGTAATGAAAGGTAGCTGGCTGGCGATAAAGCGTATTTGCCGCTGTCATCCATGGGGTGGTTGCGGTCACGACCCTCTTCCTTAGCGAGTAGACGGAATACACTATGGATTTCAAACGATTATTGATATTTTTTGTGCTGACCATGGCGATTTTGCTGGGTTGGGAAAAATTATACCCGCAACCCGAAAAACAGCCAGCTGCACAACAAACATCATCCACCAGTAACAGCAATTCTTCTACTGGTGTTGTTGCCGAGAGTGCTCTGAGTAAAACAGAGCCGGTAACAGTGACTACTGATACTGTTAAGGCTGTTATTGATGAAAAAAGCGGCGATTTACGCCAGCTAACTCTCAATAAATACAAGGCCACCAGTGATGCCAGCAAGCCTTTTGTATTGCTGGATAATGGTGCAAATGGTCATCAGTATGTTGCCCAGTCGGTATTATTAAACCGTCAGGGTGACTATCAGTTTAAAGACCTGGCATTTACAGCTGCGCAAAAACAGTACACGCTTAATGGTGACAAACTGGATGTGCGCCTGACTGCTGCCGAACAAAACGGTGTACAGGTTAGTAAAATTTATACGTTTACTAAAGGCAGTTACCTGATCGGGCTGCGCTATGAAATTGCCAATCACAATGCTCAGCCATTACAAATGGATGTAGCTTACCGGGTACTGCGGGATGATAAGGAACCTGAAGGTACAGGCTATTTCGATCACACTTATACTGGTCCAGTACTGTATACCCCGAATGGTAAATTTGAAAAAGTAGCCTTTAAAGATCTTGATAGTGATTACACCTCTGGTCGTGATCAGGCAGACTATCAGCGTAAAACCAATACCGGCTGGATTGGTATGACCCAGCATTATTTTATGACTACCTGGATTCTGCAGCCGAAAGAAGGTAACAGTGTTTGTGGTACCAGTGACTGCCAGATAGATATCAGAAAACGCAGTGATGGCCTGTATTCTGCTGGCGTACGAGTACCGTTGAAAGATATTGGTGCTAACTCCACCGGCAGTTTCGGTATCTCCCTGTATGCTGGTCCGCAGATTTATTCTGTCATTACTAAAGTAGCCGATCATTTGCAGATGATTAAAGACTACGGCAAAGTATCGCTGTTTTCTTCTCCTTTATTCTGGCTGCTGAACTGGTGGCACAGTCTGGTACAGAACTGGGGCTGGGCGATTATTCTGCTTACTCTTACTGTCAAAGCAATTCTGTTTCCGCTGACACATGCCTCATATAAATCGATGGCCAAGATGCGTGCTGTAGCTCCGCGTTTGCAGGCATTGAAAGATCAGTACGGTGATGACCGTATGCGTATGCAGCAGGAAATGATGTCGCTGTATAAAAAGGAAAAAATTAATCCTGTTGGCGGTTGTCTGCCTATGCTGCTGCAGATTCCGGTATTTATTGGTCTGTATTGGGCATTGTTTGCTTCGGTAGAATTGCGCGGAGCTCCATGGATTGGCTGGATTACCGATTTAGGCCGTCAGGATCCTTACTTTATTCTGCCTGTGCTCATGGCACTGACTATGTATCTGCAAACGTTCATGAATCCGCCGCCAACTGATCCGGTTCAGGCGAAAATGATGAAAATCATGCCAGTAGCTTTCTCTGT
The DNA here is from genome assembly GCF_016100525.1 of Snodgrassella sp. W6238H11. Lineage (NCBI taxonomy): Bacteria > Pseudomonadati > Pseudomonadota > Betaproteobacteria > Neisseriales > Neisseriaceae > Snodgrassella > Snodgrassella sp. W6238H11. Next base: position 21,151 of record NZ_JACFSH010000009.1, read on the forward strand.
AATGTTTTTCTTCTTCCCGGCAGGGCTGGTTCTCTACTGGTTGACGAATAATATTCTGACTCTGGCTCAGCAATGGTTTATCAATAAACGTATTGAGCGACAGGCCAAATTGCATCGCTCACTGGATATATAAAATACAGTCTGAAAAAAAGCACTTCATGTTGAAGTGCTTTTTTTATTTGCAGCTTGATTGAATAAATATACCAAATTTTAATTGTCTGACCGCAGAAGCTGCTGTAGTAAACAATCAGGCATATTCAGTAATTACTGAACGTAGGTTGTAGTTTGCTGTGTGGTTGTAGTCTGAGCCTGCTGTACTGGATTTAACCGGATTTCCACACGGCGGTTTTGTGCACGTCCTTCAACAGTTGCATTGCTGGCAATAGGATTGGCAGATCCGTATCCGTTAGCACTGATACGGTTATAAGCAACGCCGCGGGAAGTCAGGAAATTTGAAACTGATTGTGCACGGCGCTGTGATAACGGGATGTTAATACTGTCATTACCTGTGCTATCAGTGTATCCGGCAATAGTGATGGTAGTATCTACATATTTAGCCAGTACTTCAGCCACAGATGACAGAGAAGAGGTAGCCGCGCCACTTAAATCTGAACTATTGGTCGCAAATGTCACATTTTCAGGCATAGTCAGTTTAATCTGATTACCCTCACGCTGAACTTCGACATTGGTATTAGCCAGTTTCTGGCGTAACAGTTTTTCCTGATAATCCATATAAGCGCCAATACCGGCTCCGATAGCACCGCAACCAAGTGCTGCATTACGTGCACCGCGGCTGTTATGAGTAATCGCGCCGACAATGCCGCATACGGCAGCGCCACTTAAACCATATACTGCTGTTTTACTGGCATGAGACTGACCGGTAGACGGATCGGTAACACAACCGGTTAAAGCAAGGGTGGTAGCGGCTGCAAGTGCAGCCAGTGGTTTTATGATAGTCATACTTACTCCTTCTCTTGAATATAAGCTTGATTATGCTTTTCACAGTTTCTGTTTTATGCTTTCTATAGTAGAAAAGCAAGAGTCATGCTTTTTTGGCAATATGATGTACTGAAAAGAAAAATGGTTATATCTATATGATAAAAAGATAAGTTTTTGGTTGAAAACTGCTTTAGACCATAATAATTATTGGCTATAGTACCGTTCAGACTACTATAATTAACTTTTTAAGCTGGTTATATCTTGAAAACAACCAGTTTAACCTCATACAAACTAATTACCTTAGTACAGTGCTACCATTTTAGCCATTTGGAAACGACATGCTCAGCTTGTATAACACTTTAACCAGAAGCAAACAAGAATTTACACCGATTAATCCGCACCAGGTGCGTATGTATGTGTGTGGTATGACTGTTTATGATTATTGCCATCTTGGTCATGCCAGAGTAATGATTGTATTTGATCTGGTGGCGCGCTGGTTGCGGGAATTGGGTTATCAGCTTGATTATGTACGCAATATTACTGATATAGACGATAAAATCATTGCCCGTGCCAATGAACGCGGGATTAGTATTACTGAGCTTACCGATTACTATATTCAGGCCATGCACGAAGATGCAGCCGCTTTGGGTGTACTGCCGCCAGACCACGAACCGAGAGCTACGCAATATATCCCGCAAATGATTGCTATGATTGAAGATATCATTGCTAATAATAAGGCTTATATGGCGGATAATGGCGATGTTTTTTATGCTGTACGCGAGTATCCGCAATACGGTCAGTTAAGCGGGAAAAGTCTGGATGATTTACGTGCCGGAGAACGGGTTGATGTTGACGGACATAAACGGGATCCGTTGGATTTTGTGTTGTGGAAATCAGCCAAGCCGCATGAGCCCGCATGGGACAGCCCGTGGGGCAGAGGACGCCCGGGATGGCATATTGAATGTTCTGCCATGAGTAAAGCACTACTGGGTAAAAATTTTGATATTCATGGAGGTGGTGCTGATTTACAGTTTCCTCATCATGAAAATGAAATTGCTCAGAGTTGCGGTGCAGAAAAAAACGGGTGCTGTGAAGAGCATAATCATTTTGCCAGCCATGTTAAATATTGGTTACATAATGGATTTATTCGTGTGGATAATGAAAAAATGTCTAAATCACTTGGAAATTTCTTCACTATCCGCGAAGTGTTGCAGAAATACGATGCTGAAGTTGTGCGGTTTTTTATTTTGCGTGCACATTATCGCAGCCCTTTGAACTATTCGGATGCTCATCTGAATGATGCAAAAGGCGCATTAACCCGCTTATATACGGCACTTAAAAATACAGCTGCGGCAGAAGTGGCAGTACATGCTGACTTAAATGATTACACGCGCCGTTTTTATGCAGCCATGAATGATGACTTTGCTACCGTTGAAGCTGTAGCAGTATTGTTTGAGCTGGCTAATGAAATTAATAAAACACATGACGCCAAACTGGCAGGATGTCTGAAAGGGCTGGCAGGTTTACTGGGCTTATTACAACGTGATCCGGCTGCTTTTCTTCAGGGAGAAGTGGGGGAAACGGTTCAGGGTCTGGATAGCGCAGCTATAGAAGCGCTGATAGCTGCACGGCAGCAGGCTCGTGCAGAACGTAACTGGGCTGAATCCGACCGGATTCGTGATGAGCTTACGGCAGCCGGTATTGTATTGGAAGATGGTGCCGGCGGGACTAGCTGGCGTCGTGCCTGAATTTGTATATAGTACAGCCTTAAGTCTCAGACTGAGTGTATTTTTGTAATGCATTATGGTCTTGACAGCAATGTCAGACTTAAATAGTGGGATGTGAGGAATCTGGCCGTTTCATATCGTTTTAGCCGTGAAGAAGAGTAGCTGCTATATACTGATTCACTTGAAAATCTTACTCATGCGAGTATAATTACCCGATTCTGAACATCCGTTTCAAGAGGTACAGGCACAACCCCTGTGCCCGCCAACCAAGGACGATATTATGAATAACAGCATTCAACCGAACTACCATGATATAACCGTGACTTGCTCTTGCGGTAACACTTTTGTAACTAAATCCGCAATGGAAAAAGATACTTTCAATATCGAAGTATGTTCTGCATGTCACCCTTTCTACACAGGTAAACAGAAAATCGTTGACTCTACCGGTCGTGTGGATAAGTTCAATCAGAAATACGGCAATATGTTCAAACGTTAATTCTTATTTGCAACATGTTGCACCGAAAAAGACTGCCATCAGGGCAGTCTTTTTTATCAGATAATCTGATGTTGTGTTCAATACAGTAGCAAAAATAGCCAAAAAATTCGAATATTTTACTGGTTTGATTATTTCAAGCGGGTATACATTTACCTTTCATATTACGAAACTCTTTCTTGATATTTCCGCGCAAAATTGTGAATTTGCATTTTTATGATTCATAGTTAGCAAAAAACATTGATTTAATCTTATTTAACCGGGATGGCTGTTTTCTGTTGCCTATCCAATTTTAGAATCTGAAAAATACAAATTTTTCTTATTTTTTTATTCAATATATAAAATCGATAAACGCTAACGCTGGCTTAAAGTTTGATTGGTTAATAACCATAACCAGCTTACTAGTACAAAAGGTAAGGTTAATACAGGTATGGCAAATGGCTTCAGTATTGTGGCTAATGCTGCCTGAGTAAGAACAGTAAAGATAATACCGAAGACGATATAAATATTGGTTTTAAAATCCTGATTATTACTGAAAGTAGCCAGTGTGATAGCTGTCAGGATTGCATTAAAAGAATAGAGTCCGAGAGAGATCATTTCTATCTGACTGCCATAGAACAGCGCAATACCGATGGCCAGTACAGAGCCGGCCAGAGCATAGATAGCCATTCTGATTGAATTGACTGCCAGCCCTGCCAGAAAAATAACACCTACCAGTGTGCTGTTAAATAAAAATACTTCGGCAATGCCCAGTATACTATCCGGTATTAGATGCAGCAGATTAAAACTTGAAATCTGTGCAGATAATGCAGCAGACGGTTCGCGTATCAGTACTGAGAATGATGGTGTAGCCAATAGATACAGCCATGTAAGCAACACAAATGGTATTGTCAGACAGGGTAAGTACCATTGCTGTAATATTGAGCTGAATGCTTGTGTAATAAATACTGATAATATGGCTGCAAGTATGATACTTAGCCATAAATACAATGAATTTTCGCAGAAAATAGATAAGGCGATACCAATCAGACAGGCATTGAAACCATAAATTCCTTGCAGCCAGGCTTTGCGGTTAAGCTGGTACAGGTAAGCTATTGCATTGGCACAGACCACAGCGAGTAAGCAGGCCAGAGCAGTTTGTGGCTTACCGGCACTGTAACTGCCAAATAATATACCTATTAAAAAGATTAACCCGGAAACAGGATTGTTTTGCAACATAACCTGCCCGTAGCTGCGCAGGATAACATCAATAAACTGACAAAGCTGATTGGTACTGGTTAACTGAAGCCAGTACTGACGTACAGAGGCTGTGTTCATCCGATTTCTCCTTTTTATTTTTACTTTAGCTGAACAGATAAATTACTATCAGCAGCGGTAACTATGAATATTAGAATGATTATAAAAGAGAATAAGTGATAGTTGGGTTGCAGAAGTATAAAAATGTAATTATCCCGTATCTATTCAGGCGAAATAGTATCTGGCAGAATGTAATAGATATTTATATCAGGGCGTTATTTGTCTGTAACAAAAATTACACGGATGTAATGCTGCTATTGAACAATCTACTGAATAATATTTCAAATATAATCCGGAATAATTAAAACGAATTTCATATGAAATTTATAAAACTAAGCAAATCAGATAAGTTTGATTTATATCTAATGAATAAAGAATAAACCTGAATATTAAGTAATAAAAAATACTAAATATTGTAAGTTAATTTATTTTTTTGTAATAATAATAATTCCCAGTATTAGATATGGAAATAAATATGAAAATTTTGAAAACAGTGTTGTTATTATCCCTGAGCATGATACTTTTTGGGTGTGGTAACTCGAAGCAGGCAGAGCCAAATAAAGCAGGTAGTGAGGCAGTACAGTCAGATGCTAGTAAGTCTGATAACAATAAATTAGATGATGATACTATTCAGAGCTACTTTAGCGAGCTTAAACGGCAACTGCCTATGAGAGTTTCCTCAACTACCCAGCTGGTCGATCTCACTATTGGAAATAATGTAGTAGATTATAAATATGTAGTAACAGGAAATAAAAAAAATTTCTCATCATCTAATGTTCAGAAAATGACTAGTGATAACTTAAAAAATAAATATTGTGAAAATAGAGATCCTGATCTCGTGAAATTAAGAAATTCATTTCCGGATGGCATTAATCATCATTATTATTTTAAAGATGAAGATAAAGAATTATTTAGTGTACATTTAGTACCATCTGATTGTGATGCTAAATAAATTGAAACAGATAATGTGAAAGTAATCATCATAACAGGGTGTTCAGCCCTGTTTTTCTTTTATTATTCATCATTAATTATTTAAACTTTGCCGGTTTTATAGTTTTAAAAGGTTCAGTACCGGAAAACAGGCCGGATACGAAAATCAAAAAACATAAATTGCCAGCAGACTAATTTATATCCGGATATGAAAAATAGTAAAGCTGGCTTTGTAATCTTATAACCAGACTGAATTATTATATTTAGCTATCAGAAAATCATGTACGGTATAGATTATCTATTCCGCTAAAAATAATTCTGAATATCTTCTCTTAATTCCTGGCAGAGGCGGAATGCAGAATCTGCTTAAAACAATTATCAGCAGGGGGATTATCTTTTCTGCCGAATATGCTATTGTTCGAATAGCAGCCGGTATAAAGCCATTTACCTGACTGCTGATTCTGATAACTGGTATGGTTACCAGATTTTTTATGATAAAAATATTTAGCAGGAAAAACTTATGCAGCTACAGCTGAATTCTGTCGGTACACCTTTATTCTATGGCGTATTTATCGTGATTGTCATTGTGATGATTGCAATTGATATGCTTACATTGAAAAAAGAGGGAGTGCATCGGGTTAGTACCAAAGAAGCTCTACTATGGACAACAGTCTGGATTACTGTCTCTCTCGGATTTGCTGCCTGGCTGTATTTTGAGCTGGCACATAATCCTGCCGCCGGTCCGGCTATAGCAGCAGATTCGGTGATGGATTTTCTGACAGGTTATGTTTTGGAAAAATCACTCTCAGTCGACAATATTTTTGTATTTATTCTGATATTCGGTTATTTCAAAGTGCCGGCTGAGTACCAGCATCGTGTTTTGCTTTACGGTGTACTGGGCGCTATTGTACTACGCGCCATTATGGTGGCTCTGGGTGCAGTACTGGTCAGCCGTTTTGAATGGGTATTGTATCTGTTTGGTGTATTCCTGCTTTATAGCGGGATTAAGCTGATGCTGCCTGAAAAGACGGAAGATAAAGGTCTGGCCGATAATCCGCTGATAGGCTGGCTGCACCGGCATATGCGTGTTAGCGCGCAGTTAAACCGGGAAAAATTCTTTACCGTTGAAAACGGTCAGCGTATGGCAACTCCTTTGCTGCTTACTTTGATTGTGATTGAATTAAGTGATGTTGTTTTTGCTGTTGACAGTATTCCGGCAGTATTTGCCGTCACCACTGACCCATTTATTGTTTTTACTTCCAATATCTTTGCGGTACTGGGGCTGCGTGCGATGTATTTTTTACTCGCCAATGTAGTAGAAAAATTTATCTATCTCAAATACGGGCTGGCTGTGGTTTTAACTTTTATTGGCGGCAAAATGCTGGTGGCCAAATGGTGGCATATTCCTTCTTTTGCTTCACTGACTGTCGTGTTTAGTGCTTTAATGATTGCTATACTTGCTTCATGGTGGAAAACCAGACAACAACCATCAGCTTAATTAATAATAGGTGATATTTATTTAAACAGCCTGTTATCTGTTACTGCCATTAACCGGCAAAAACAGATAACGGGCTGAAATTCGAAATTAGCTTAAAAACGATTAAGCTAATTTATTGATGATTTCGCTTACCCGTGCTACGTAGATTTTAACGGTTTCAATATCGCCGCGCGGAATTTCATCCACGCTGGCATCTGCCGGTGTTTGTATCAGCGCTCCTCCAGAGCCTCCGAGTACATTAATATCATTACGGTCTGCTTCTTTGTTATTGGCCGGTAACAGTCCCAGACTTACCCAGATACCGCCGTGCTGTGCGGCCAGTGTCTGCATCCAGAGAAGCGTAACCTGTTTGTCACCGTTAAAACTGGCACTATTGGTAAATCCGCCAAATACTTTATTTTGCCATGCGCGCTCTGCCCACAGTCCTGAAGTGGCATCAGCAAATTTTTTGAATTGCCAGGGTACATTGCCCATATAAGTAGGTGCGGCAAAAATAATCCCTTTGGCGTCGTGAAGCTGTTGCCACTGATCATTGTCCAGATCACCATTAGCATCAATTTCAACCAGTACTGCATCGGTATCTGCAGCAGCTGCTTCAGCTATTTTACGAGTATGGCCGTAACCGGAAAAAAACACTATCGCCAGTTTACTCATTTGTACATCCTTATGAATGATTAAATGTTAAAACAGTTTATGCGTGCTGTGCTGCTACTGCAAGAGAGTTTCAGGAAACAAAAATTTCGATTATTGCCTGCGAAGAAATTATTGAGTGATGCATTATTATCCTTACACATACCAGTTGCTATGGTATTTAGCTAATACACTAATGCACTAAGACAGCATGCTGGAATTTGTTAGTTTACGGTACGCTTGCTGTTGTGGTAAATTATTGTTAAACTCAATTAATACATAATCATGCTAAAGTGATAACAGACAGGAAAATTAATGTTGCCGGTAGCCTGTATCAGGCTTACAAAAGATAATTAACAGCGGCAGCACACATCAGGCACATAACCATTTCTTCATAGTAAACACTGTAATTGTTTCAGAACCTGCCCGTACCGGCGGCACACCAAAAATAGCCAACAGGGCAGTAACCGTGGTGTAACTTTTACTCATGAGAGGTAATTATATGGCGTACGCTAGTACCAATCCTTATACCGAGCAACAGGTAAAGGCATTTTCTGATACTACCGATATTGAGCTGGAAGCAGCATTAAATCATGCTGATGCCGCTTTCCATCAGTGGAAAACTACTACATTTGCCCAGCGTGCGCGTATTCTGCAAAACGCTGCTGATATTCTGCGGGCTAATATTGAAGAATATGCCAGTTTACTCACACTGGAAATGGGTAAACTGTTTAGTGAAGCTAAAGCAGAAACTGAGCTGTCAGCACAGATTCTTGAATATTATGCAGTTAATGCTGAACGGCAGCTTCAGCCGGAAGTGTTACCGGTTACATCCAATAAAGGTAATCGTGCCCGTATTGAATTTGCTCCGCAGGGTATTATTCTGGCTGTTGAGCCATGGAACTTCCCTTATTACCAGATAGCACGTATTGCAGCCCCGCAACTGGCTGCCGGTAATGTGATTGTGCTGAAACATGCTTCTAATGTACCTCAGTGTGCAGCGAAAATGGAGGCGATGTTCCTTCAGGCCGGTTTAATGGCCGGTGCTTTCCAGAATCTCTATCCAACTCATGCTCAACTGGCCAAAATTATTGCAGATCCGCGTGTACGCGGTGTAGCGCTGACTGGCTCTGAAAGTGCCGGTGCCATTGTTGCCGCTCAGGCCGGAGCCGCAGTGAAAAAATGTACTCTTGAACTGGGTGGTGCAGATGCGTTCATCGTACTTAATGACGCAGATATCGAAAAAGCAGCTAAATGGGCTGTCTTCGGACGTCACTGGAATGCCGGTCAGGTATGTGTCAGTGCCAAGCGTATTATTGTAGAAGATGGTGTATACGACCGTTTCCTGAGTTTGTATCGTCAGGGTGTGCAGCAATTGCGCATGGGTGATCCGATGGATGCAGCCACAACACTGGCTCCGCTGTCTTCACGCTCAGCCGTTACTGGTTTACAGCAGCAGCTGGATGAAGCAGTTAAGCTTGGTGCGCACGCTGAGGAAATCCCGCTGGATATGCCTGCTCAGGGCTGTTTCTTCCGGCCGGTTATTCTGACCAATATTCAGCCGGATAATCCGGCACGTCACTGGGAATTCTTTGGTCCGGTTTCTTCAATTTACCGTGCTAAAGATGCAGCACACGCTATCGAGATTGCTAACGATAGCCCATACGGATTGGGCGGATCTATCTTTACTGCTGACGAAGAGCGTGGTGCACAGCTGGCTCAGCAGATTGATACTGGTATGGTATTTATTAATCATCCAACCATGGTAAAAGCTGACTTACCTTTCGGTGGGGTGAAACGTTCCGGATTCGGACGTGAATTACTGGATCTGGGCTTAAAAGAATTTGTTAATGCTAAGCTGGTAAGTATTGCCGATATTGACGGTGAATTCTAAGCAGAGCAAATAAAGCAAAACAGGGCTGACAGTGTGCAGCCCTGTTTTTTTATTTTCGGCTGTCAGTAAATTAATTTTTTTCTTTATTTTCTCCATTGTGGTTAGCAATCTGTTTTTCGGTTCAGTAAAGTGTTTACCTGGAGAGACATATACGTTACTGAAATGTAATATATATGTAGCATTATGCTAAATTCCGGCTATTGTGTTCTGCTGACAATATTTTCTCAGGTAAAGTGGTGATATCGAGTTTTTATGCATTATCTGATTGATAATAATATTTTATTTCACCATGATGAGCATAAATGTGTACCAGTGATTGAACAGGAGGCCGTATGTTAACCATTATCGCTGCACCCACCAGTCAGGATTTTGCTAATCCACGCCTGAGTGAAAAGTATACTCAGCCACAGTTTCTTAAACAGAGCGAACAGCTAGTACATTATTGCCGTCAGCTAAGTGTGAAACAGCTGGAGGAATTGATGCACATCAGCTCGCATCTGGCTGAGCTTAATCAGCAGCGTTTTCAGGACTGGCATACGCCATTTACCCCTGATAATGCTTTACAGGCGATTTTTGCCTATAGTGGTGATATTTACACCAGCTTGAAAGTCAGTGATTTATCCCTGCATGAACTGGATTATATGCAAACCGCTGTATGTATTCTTTCCGGTTTGTACGGCATATTGCGTCCGCTGGATTTAATCCAGCCCTACCGCCTGAGCATGAATGTACGTCTGGAGAATCCTAAAAGTATTAATTTGTATTATTTCTGGCATGAAACCCTGACCAGCCATTTGAATCAAATCGAAACTGAAACCATCATTGATTTAGCTTTTGATAATTATTTCAAAGCAATAGATAAAGATAAACTTAAAGCACAGGTAATTAAACCGGTTTTTCTGGATGAAAAAGCGGGTAAATACATGAATGTTAATGCTTATGCGAAAGAAGCCATGGGATTGATGACTCGCTTTATTGTACGCAATAAACTGCACTCACCTAAAATGCTGCATGAATTCAATGAGCATGGTTACCAGTTTGCTGCACATGAATCAAGTGAGGATGAACTGGTGTTCAAACGTTCAGAAAAAACAGCTCAGCAATACCGTAATTAGGCATATTATTCAGTATAGCTGTACAAAAGCTGCAAAAAAAAGCAGAGCAAGTACATAAAAATGTGGTAGTTGTAGCAAAATTAGGTACAATCGCCGCTTTTACCATCGCAAAGGTGTAACCATGTCTGAATCAACTCCAATCTGCCCGCAATGTGCCAGCGAACAGAATTATTTTGATGGTAGCTTTACTGTCTGCCTTGAATGCGGACACGAATGGGATGCTGCCAGCAATACCGGCTCATCACAAGAGCTTGATGTTAAAGACAGTAACGGTAATCCGTTGTCGACTGGTGACGACGTTATTCTGATTAAAGACCTTAAGCTTAAAGGTAGCAGCACTGTTCTGAAAAAAGGTGCCAAAGCTAAAGGTATTCGTCTGGTTGAAGGCGATCATGAAATTGATTGCAAAATTGACGGCATGAAAATCATGCTTAAAGCGTGCTTTGTGAAAAAGGCCTGATATTTTTTTAAAAAGGTACGTACACAAAACCCACCATGTCTGCCAATTTTTAATTGCAGATAGGGTGGGTTTTGATCTGTGGATAACTAAGTTATCCACATACAGGCGCCAATATGCTCTAATTATTGTTAGAAGTTAACCCCGGGTCAACGACTGCATAGATGCGGTTGTCCAGAACACTGGCACTGATTCTTTGCATAATGACATTAGCCAGTTCAGTACGATGAATAGAACCATGTACCTCCTGCTGATAAAAACATTTACCTGTGCCAGTAACGTCACCATTAGACAAACCGCCCGGACGCAGAATTTCATAATTCAGCTTACTGGTTTGCAGCCATACCTCTGCCAGAGATTTTTCCCGTACAGCATGCCCGAAAGCAGTTTTTGCGCGTTCAGACATAGTATGCCATGAGTCGCCGCAGCCCAGAGAGGTAACCAGCAGCATCCGGGAGATACCAGCTTGTTCAGCTGTATCAATAATCAGGCGCTGAGCCAGATAATGTGCGCCAGCTGATCCACCCAGAGTAGAGACAATTATGGTATTGGTGCCGGCAAGCCGGCATATTTCTTTGACACTGGATTCATCGGTAGCATCACCAACCACAGTCTGCACACCCTGCTGGTTTAATTCAGCGGCAAAAGCGGCATCGCGTACCAGTGCCGCACAGCGCCATTCAGATGATTGTTGTAATGCCAGCTGTAATACCTGATAGCCGGTGCCTTTTTTGGGGCTCACCCCGAACAATAATAGCGTTTTCATCAGTTTTTCCTTAGTCCGGACGGAAACGTTGAGCCAGAATTCTGAATTTATCTAATTGCTGTGCTTTTAATTGTCTTTGTTCATCACGTCCGACAAAAATTTTAAACATAGCTTCACCCTGACGGTTCAGAAAAATAATTCCCGCGGTAGCCATATGCATAAAACTGCGCTCAACAAAAGCGATATGTGCACAGTTTTCTGCCCGGATATGCCCGCCGAATGCTTGCTTATGCTGCAAATTAAAATAACCGGCACCATATTTTCCAGCTGGCAGTTCACCGGAAAATTCAGCAATAATATCCGGAGTGTGAACCAGAAAAGTAATTTCACCCCATGTAAGCACTTCCTGCCATACAGTATCAAATTGACTTCCGTCTGTCATTACTGCATCAGGCATGGCTTCAATTACTGCTGTTAAACTAGTCTGATATTGCCGGGCAATCTGTTCCAGCGTACCTTCCGGGTTACTTTGCATGAAAAGTTTAAGATTATTACTTGCAGACTGTTCAGTCATTTTTATTTCCTTAAATTAAAACTGTTTTGACGCTGAGATATTACGGAGCAGCGGTAAGCCCTGGCGCGTGTTTTCCGCTTTGGCGCATCTGCATTATTTTTTCCTGCTGCTCAAGATGTTCCGGATTATTCAAAGACAATAGTAATTGCTGCAAAGCCTGTAACAGATTGCTCGACCAGAAACGGCCTGATGGTGTTAGCAACAGACAGCGTGCATCATTGACGAGTAAACCTGCCTGCTGCCATTGTTCCAGTAACGGATCCAATAAGTGAGCCTGTGTTGTCAGTGCAGCTAAATCAACCCGACCATGTTCTATACCGGCCTGAAGCTGATATAACCATTCTCCTAGTAAAGATTGGCCGGTAAGCATCATCAATGGTTTTTTGCCTTGTTTTAGCCGGGTATAGTACTCAGCCAGATCGCGTTGCAGCATAAATGACTGACCGCCCAGCCGGCCACCGGCACCGGAGCCAAATGCAAAGAAATCAGCACCCTGCTTAATTAGCAGATTATATAAATTTCGTTCACGTGTGGTTTTAGCCCAATGGCTGTTACTTAGCTGCATCCAACCCTGCCGACGTAAAAAAGCTTCACCCTGTAAATAAAAATGACATTTATCCGCTACTGAAGGTAATTCAAGTTGGCCGTTTTCCACCCGCTTAGCCAGCGGTGTGGAAGAGAGCAGATTTAGAGCATACAAATCCACACCATCTAGCGGCAGGCCGGCAGCAAGTTCTAAATCTGTCTGCCAGCTCTGAGGCGTCTGCCCGGGTAATCCAAACATCAGATCGCACACCAGTGCTACACTGTCTTTAGCGGCAATCCGTTCAAATGTTTCTATAATCTGTTCACGTTTGGATAAGCGTCCGAGCTTCTGACGAATATTGGTATCGAAAGTCTGAATACCGATTGAAAACCGGTTTGCACCTGCCTCTATATAACTATCTGTACGTGCCTCATCGAAATCAGAAATTCGTCCTTCAATAGTAATTTCACAATCAGGTGCAAGAGGTAAAGACTGTTTCAGTAAACTGATTACCCGGGCTAGCTGACCGGCAGGCAGAGCGGATGGTGTACCACCTCCGAAATAAACCGCATGAATGGGTGCAGACTGTAATGCCGGATTGTTGATTTCCAGAGTGATTTCGGTTAGTAAAGCATCAATATATGCTTCAGTATCAAATTTGCGCAGCAGATTCTGGTAAAAACCACAAAACTGGCAGTGAGTATCACAAAAGGGGATATGAATATAAATCAGCCTTTTATTGCCGGTAAGTTCAGTTAGCTGTAATTGTTGCCATTGCTTTTCGATATCTTCCGCAGCCAGTGGCATACTTGCGCGTAATGGCATGACAGCCCGGCGATCCTGAAACGGTAAACCAGAACATGCAGCATAATAACGGCTTAAATCCAATGATTTCATAACACAGACATAAATTGAAAGCTGCAGGAATTAAATAATAATTATTATCATATGGCAATGGTTTTATGACTATGTATACTTAACAATATCCTGTTTATTGATACATATCAACAGACATGAATATGCCAATAGAAATGTTTATTCTGTAGAATAGTTGTGCAAAAACTATTTTATGCGTGCTGGAATTCATCTATCAATGATTAAAGGTAAAAATTAGATGGATTAGTAAAAAGAAGAGAAGATGAAGCTAAATTTTTCGAAAAAAAATTATAGTAATGAAGAAAATTCTACTAATTATATTAATATTTATGAGTAACAATGTTTTTAGTTCTATTAGTCCAATAGAGAGGATGTTCATTGATATGGATAATACTATAAAACATAATTCAACTATAATAGATAAATTATCTAAAATTCTTTTAAAAAAAAATATTGATATTTTTCAGAAGGAATGGGAAGGTGAGGTGAATAAAAAATGCGAGTGGGTACGTGATAATATTGATGTTTACCGCTTTGGTCAGGAGGATAAATTCAGTTATCCAGACTGTTTAATTAGCGAAAAAAATTCTTTTATTAATGAATTAATTTTATTGATATATCATAAAAAGATACCAGTAAATATTAAATTACAAAAATACATCACTGAAATTCCAGAGCAAAAACAATATAATATTTATTTCAATCTATTAACAGAGAAATATTCTTCAAAATTTTGCAACACATTTTATACTTCAACAGATATTAATGATTGTATGAATCGTTTCCTTTTAACTCAATATCAGCCCGAAGAATATGGATTTAAGCTTACAGTGGATAAGAGTTTGTAACTATCCCCTAAAATAGTACAGCAAGAAAGTAGAAAATTCTCTATGATATTTTTAAGGAGAATTTCAATATGAAAAAATTT